>JAEETO010000080.1 GCA_016290385.1 Bacteroidales bacterium
GCGGCAATTTTGTCAACTTCCTCGGTATAGAAAGTGACCACGCGGACACCCACGATGTCGGTGATGTCGGAAAGGTCCTTGTATTTCTGTCCCTTGAGCTCCAGTTTCCCGGCCAGGCTCGCCTCGGTCTTGACCCGCCCCTCGATCGTATTGACAATCATGTTGCTCTGCTTCAGGCAGTCGCCAAGCATGCGGAGCACAATTTCCTTCATCTTGGCAAAATCTGCCAGATGTTCCCGGTATTCTTCCAGGATCATCGTGCCGTGCAGGTCCAGTCCGTATTGCTCGATCGATTCCATCTTCTTGTCAAATGGCCAGTTCGCGATGCTGCATCAGGATACGGCCGTCACAGATCACAGTGTCGATGATACTGCTGTTCGCGGCATACACCCAGTTGGAGACCAGATGGTGGAGGGGTTTCATGCTCTCATCATCGAGCCTGATCAGGATGGCGTCAGCCAGCTTCCCTTTGGCGATGACGCCGGCATCGATGCCGAATGCCTCCGCGCCGTTGCGGGTGGCGATCTCCATCGCCTCAGCGGCCGGCATGGTCTGCGGGTCCCCGCTCGCACCTTTCGCAATCAGGGCCGCGAATTTCATCTCCTCGCGCATGTCGAGGTTGTTGTTGGAGGAAGCTCCGTCGGTGCCCAGGGTAATACGGCAGCCGGCTTTCCGGACCATCTTGTACGGGAAGGTTCCCGAGGCGAGTTTCTGGTTCGAGCAGGGGCAGTGGGCGATGGTGACGCCGCGGGCGGCCAGGATATCCGCTTCTTCCTCGTCAATATGGACGGCATGTGCCGCAATCACTTCGGGGCCCAGCACGCCCAGTTTGTCGAGGTAGCGGACCGGCGTGGTGCCATGGTCACGCAGGCAGTCGTCCACTTCCGTGCGGGTTTCCGCTACATGGATATGGAGCTTGAAGCCCAGGTCGCGGGCCGTGCGGGAGCATTGCTGCAGCAGATCGGGGCCGACTGTATAGATGGCGTGCGGAGCTACAGTGAGGGTAATGCGTCCTCCGCTCGGATCGACCCAATGCTTGAGCATTTCGAGTTTTTCGGCTTGTTGTGATTTGGAATGGGACTCGACGAAAGTCACGCCGATGGCAGCCCGCATGCCATATTTACGGACGATGTCGATGGTCTCTTCAATGTCGAAATACATGTCGGAGAAAAACACCGTGCCCGACTTGATCATCTCCCTGACGGCGATGCGGGAACCTTTCCGGATGAGGGACGCCGTCAGCTTCTCTTCGAAAGGCCAGATGTACTGATGCAGCCACTGGTGGAGCTGCATGTCGTCGGCAAAGCCGCGCAGAAGCGTCATGGCGGCATGCGTATGCGTATTGTAGAAGGGCGGCAGGATTGCCATCCCGCTGCCATCGATTACCTTGCGGGCCGTCGCGAAGGCAGGAGCGGAAATGCTGGAGAAGCGGTTGCCCTTGATCAGCACGTTCTTCTTTTTTCCGAAGAGCAGTACGTTCTTTATGAGGATATCGTCCATGTCGTGTGCATCAATAGTATTTGACTTCGCGGCCTTCCAGGGCGGAGAGCAGGTTGTTGGCCATGCGGCTGGCGCCGAAACGGAACCAGCGTTTGTCCAGCCATCTTTCGCCCAGCGTGTCTGCCACGATGTTCCAGTAGGTGACGGCATCTTCCGGGGTGGCGATGCCGCCGGCGGGCTTGAAGCCCACCATCCGTCCGGTCCTGCCGTAATAATCTTTGATGCAGCGGCACATCACCTGCGCGGCTTCGGGCGTGGCGGCGGGCTGCATCTTTCCGGTGGAGGTCTTGATGAAATCGGCGCCGGCTTCCATGGCCAGGAAGGAGGCGTCTTCGATCAGCGCCGTCTCTTTCAGTGCACCCGTCTCAAGGATCACCTTCAAGTGTACCTCGGGCCGGACTGCCCGGATGGCGCGGCCTATTTCGACGATCTCCCGTTCTGCCTCCTTGTAATTCTTTTCCAGGAAAGAATTGAGGGCCAGGACGATGTCGACTTCATCGGCGCCATCACGGACGGCGGTCTCGCACTCGGAGATTTTCACGGGCAGCGGGCTCTGCGAAGCGGGGAAGCAGCCGCCCACCACGGTCACGTGGACGTCGGTGTCCTTGCGGGTGCGGGCCACCGTGGCGGCAAAATTGGGATACACGCAAATGGATGCCGGCAAGGGATAGTCCGGGAACGATGCGTGGAACCGGTTGACCTTTTCGGTCATGGCGGCAATCTTGCCGTATGTGTCGGTGCTATTGAGGGAGGTCAGGTCGATCATCCCGAGCACGGTTTTGTATATCGCTTTGTTTTCCATCATGCTATTTCAGTTCTTCTTCCAGTTGCTTGAGCTCCTGCTTCGTCATTTTCTTGCGTTGCCTGCGTTGCGGCTGCTTGCGTTCCGGCCTGGTGGAAGCATCGGTCGGTTCATCCAGTTTTTCGATGGCCGGTTCCGCTCCTTCCTGCAATTCATGCAACACCTGCGGTTCCCGCTCGGTTGCGTCCCTGTCCATGGTGTCGCCTCTTTCTTCCGCCCCGAGCAGCGCGGCCGACTGGTTGTCTGCCAGCTTCTGCAATTCCTCGTGTGCCTGCGTAAAGACCTTCACCAGTTTCTTGGGCTCATGCAGGTAGTATTCGAGCGAGCGGCGGAAATCCTCATCACAGTAGCCCCGGGCCTCCAGAAGGGGGCGATACACCCGCAGCGAGTCGAAATTCGCGCGGCTGGGAGCACCTTCCTGGACCAGGTCGATGGTGGCATCTGCCTCATAGAACGAGGCGATAAGCGACGACATGTCCTTGGGAGGAATGATTCCCTCCGGCTGGCATCCCGATAAAATAATCAGGAAAACAGCGGAACAAAAATATATTTTGGCGGCTCGTCTCATTTTACAGACTGTAAATATAACAATTTTTAACGATTTATCTAACTTTGTACCGCGATGAGGGACAAGTTTTCAGATATTTTGGTTTTTCTGGCAATCCTGCTGGTCCTGGCCGCCTACTTTGCGACGGGCTGGATGGCTTTGCCTGAAAAGGGCACACTGCTCACAAGCGGCCTGCCTGCCATGTCCGTCATCCTGCTCTGCTGCGTCCCGCTCTATTTCATCCACCAGTGGATGCTGCCAGGAATCAGTTTCGTCACCGTCCTGTTCTATGCTTTTCTCGCCGCAGCCAATCCGACGGCTTTCCGCCTCTCCCCTTTCCATGGAGTGGCTTTGCTTCTGGCTGTCAGCCTGTACTGCTATTTGTGCTTCTCGGCTTTACGTCCTGCCTTGAAATACGTGGCCGGCATGTGGCTCACCTTCGGTATTGCCGTCCAGCTTCTTCCTTCCCTGCTCTGGCTGGCGCCTGTCCTGCTGCTCTCTTCCATCGGCAAGGCAATGGATAAAGCGAAATACTGCTTTACCGCCCTGTTGGGGCTGCTGGTGCCGCCCTTCGCCTGGATGGCCATCCGCTACCTCAGCAGCGGGATCGTACCTGTCGGCGACTATTTTCCCCGTCTCTGGTCGGAGATGACGGCGCTGCATCTTCCCTCGCCCAACCTTTCCGCCGCGACGCTGTGCCGCATCGGCTTTACAGCCATAATGGTCATTACGGCCATCCTGCGCATCATGCCGCGGCTGTCCCGCTACAAGACCGCGCAGTATCGCGCCATCCTGCGGCTCATTCTGATGACACTCTGCCTGAGTGCCTATGGCTTCCTGTTCCTGAATTATCCCGCCCTGCCGGCCGGGCTGCTGGTCATGCTGCCGGCCGCTCCGCTCCTGGGCGTCTTCATTATCGATACGATTTCCCGCAAAGGCGCCGGAACATGGCTCGTCATCTTGTTCCTGCTGCTGGCTGCCGAGCGTATCTCCTTATTCGTCAACCTGTAAAATGTCTGTAATATGAAAAAAGTTCTTTGGATCATTCTCGCCGTCCTCGTCGCAGGACTGGCGATCTTCTGCTACTTCCGCTTCTACTTCGTCTTCGGCGAAGGTGTGCGCAGCGGCGAGCTCAACTATGTCGTCTACAAGGGCGTCATCTGGAAAACCTATGAAGGCAAGCTCATCCAGACCGGCATCAAGGCGCAGACCACCGGCGTACAGTCGAACACCTTCGAGTTCTCGATCGCCGACAAGGAGATCGCCGAACGCCTGATGACCGAAAGCGGCAAGGTAATGGACCTCCACTACAAGGAATATTTCGGCCGTCTCCCCTGGCGCGGCCACACCCGCTACATCGTCGATGACATCGTCTCCATCAAGGAGAAAAACAGCACCATCGACCAGCAGAACGAAGAAGTCCTGAGCACCATCGCCCCCGGCACCGAAGGCGCCGGCACAGTGATCCCGGGACTGTACTGAGTTACCGGGGCGTTTTCCTGCGATTCGTCCAGATGGTTCGTATCCTGATACTCGTCCACTAGACGCACGTCATGCCGGGCCCGACCCGGCATCTCTGTGTCTGTAAGGCACTTATCCTCGGCAGGGGCTACGGGACCCTCCTTATCCCGGTGGGGTAGGTCTCCTGTTGTTTTGGGATAGGTCGAACAAATGATGTCGGACTTACCCCAAGAATCGGCCATCCAGGCCCTCCAGCGGGGTAGGACCCAGCCCTTCCGTTCGACCTACCCCATATGTTATCCGGACCTACCCCGCTGAAACTTGGTTATCCAGGCAGGATGTTTTATCTTTGTATACTTATGGAAGAGATCAACGTTTATCAACAGTATTTCTTGGCTTCGTGTACTTTCAACGGCGTACCGCGTCATGCCGTTTCCGTGCTGCTGATTTCCACTTCGGAGGCGGGACGGATCCGCTATGAAGTGGCTGTGATCTTCTTCCCGCACAACGATGCCGAGGATTTCGCCGTATCGTATGACGCCTACTTCTGCAAAGTGCTATATGATGCGCCCGGCCGACGGTCCAGAAAACGAGAAGCACAGCTTCTGGAAACCCTTCAACATGAAGCCGACGCCCTTGCCGCCGCAGCCGGCGCCACCATCTTCTGGGACAAACCGCTCGGGGCCGCCCGTCGCGGATAAATCGGGCTACAGGTTCTTCTGTAAGTATTGTTCGAATTCGTCGAGGTTGTGGTGACCTTGGAGGACGACGTTGCCTTGTGGATCGAGCAGGAAGAAGTGAGGAACACCCTCTACGGAATAGCGGGCGCTGATGATTCCTTCGAGGTCGAAGATCTGGTCGTAGTCGATCTTCATTTCGGAGATGGCTGCTTTGGAAAGATCCGGCTGGTCACGAACCGTTACACCGAGAATCCTGAGACCTTTTTCGGCGAAAAGGTTGTTCAGACGAATGACATTGGGAATCTCATCGCGACAAGGCCCGCACCAGCTGGCCCAGAAGTCGAGCAGGACATACTGACCTAGGCCGACCAGTCTGTCGTGGCATTCGCTGGCATCCATTTCTTCCTGCTGCAACAGACTTCCTTCCGGCCCCACTTTGACAAACAGGACTCGACCTTCCGTTTTCTCCATGGCACGTGCCTTTTTGTAAGTCAATAGCGACGCCAGTCCTTCATCTTCCCGGATGAAGCTACCACCTTGATTCAGCAATTCCTCCATTTCCTCATATTCAAGATCATGGGAGAGCAGTCGCATGGCTTGTAGTCCGACTGCATCGTAGCTGTGATCAAGGTATGTTTTCCGCATCAAAGAATCCATATAAGAGCTGGCATCTACCTCGGGATTCAGGTCTCCCATCAGCAAGTCGTACAACTCATGGATGAAGCTATTCATTGCTGTTGTCAGCGGGCTGCCTGACGACTGCTGAGTAATGAAATCGACCGTCATCTCTCGTGTGTCGGCCACGATTTCCATCATGTCAAAAATATCGCCGTTGCCGACATCATTTCCTTCTGCATCAATGAGTTTGATTTGTTGCTGGATGCACGGATCCTGAACCGTCCTGAGCGTAAACATTCCGTTTTCAACCAGACAGGTATCCACGCCGTTTTTGTCACATATCAGAACCGCATAGTAATCCTTTGCCGGATCCGGGACTGTGACGGTGCCCTGGATGGTACAGGTTTTGTCGGAAGAGCAGCCGGTGCATAGCATCAGCAGAAACGCGGAGAGTAGGAGCAACTTTTTCATATTATGCAAAGTTAGTTTATTTTCCTTCGTGTACGCAAGAATCTGCCGGTTCCGGCATTTATCAGGAAAACGAAACCCATGAAGAAGCTTTTGAATCTGTTTTTATGCATAGCGCTGCTGATGACAGGGCTGAGCAGTTGTGAGAAAATCGATGTAAACAATCTGGAAGGCACCTGGACGGAGCAGTATGATCCGATGCTCTTTGCGATGGATGGCTCAGTGACGTACACTTTTGACGGGAACAACGGTTATCAGCTCCATGTTTATGACGCGTTGTCTGGCGCATCACACGACTACAGCGGCCATTATGCCATTGACCTGATCGACAAGGGCACCATCACCCTCAACCCGGAGATGTCCGACCTCAGCAATGTCTGCTATACCATCGTCAAGCTGACATCCCATGAAATGGACTGGCAGCGACAAGGAACCACCTACTCCCAGGGCACATGGGGTTACGACTACCGGCACTTCGTGAGAGCTAAATAGACTGAAATACATACCTGACAGGACGAAGGTCATTTAAAAAACATACAATCGCCGAGACGCATTTCGGCGATTTGTGTGTTTATAGGGTGACCATGTGCCAAAGATAGATGCACAAATGTGGTAACTTTGCAGGTATAGAAAAAGTCGTGCGTGTATAATAAGTTGGATGAGCAAACATTGGCCAGGTACTGCTCGCAGAGAGACAGGCAGGATGGCGATGGATGAACTGTATAGGAGATATGCGGTAAGGGTAAATGCGCTCTGCAGGCGATATGTGGGAGACGATGACGAAGCGAAAGATCTGATGCTGGAAACGCTCATCCAGGCACTCGACAAGATAGACAGCTATCACTACACCGGCGAAGGTTCCCTGTACGCTTGGATCAGCAGGATCGCCATCAACAAGTCGATCAACCAGATCAAACGACAGCGGTGGCGGATGGTACATATGGACCTGTGGACGCAGGACAACATTCCGGAACCGACGGAGGACGAAATGGTGGCGATACCGAAAGAGAAGCTCCGGGAATGGATCGCAGGGCTGCCCGATTTGAGAAGAACCGTTTTCAACCTGTACTGCATCGACGGATATTCGCACAAGGATATAAGCAAAATGCTGGGAATCAGCGAGACAGGATCGACCAGCCTCCTGGCGAAGGCGAGAAAGCAACTGAAAGAAAAGATTAAACAATACTTGAAGGAACAAGACACATGAAAAAGTGGGAAGACATCATCAAGGACAAGTTGGAAGAGCCCGACGGCGCTCTCCCCGAAAATGTCTTTGCCGAGTTCCATGCCCGTCTGGATGGAGCCTTACCCGCACCCGCACAGAAGCGGTTACCGCTGGTGTGGGTGGTGGCCGCTGCTGCCGCCGCTTGCCTTGCTGCAGTCCTGTTCCTCCGCCATTCCTCCTCGCCCGACGATGGCATTCAGATTATCCAGAAGCCCGCTACGTCGCTGGCTACCGTTACTGATTCCACGGAAGTGGCAGTAGAAGAAGCCCTGCCCACACAACAGCTTGTCGCCCAGGCTGTCATGCCCGGTGCCGTCCGACGGCCGGCCGCAAGGGAAGAAAAGATGGAGAAAGATGTAATAGCGGAAGAAGTGGCTATCGAAAATGTTGGAAGCAGTGAAAGCGTTGAAAACGAGAAAAATGAGGAAATAACTGAGCCTTCGGAAAGAGTAGAGGAATACAATAAGGGTATTACAAGCGTGGAATTAGTCAAACCCGGCCTGGCTCCAATCAGTATTGCAGTTCCGGTGGCCGGAGCTGTCGGCGGCGGTGTGGTGGCGGCATCATTGCTGGCGACTGCCAAAATCAACTTGAAGGAAGTCTCCGTCTCCGAACCGCAGGTAGACTACCGTCAAGTCAGAGCCGAATATCTTCGAACGATCGATGAACTGTCTGAGAAAGGATCTTCACCCGGACCCGCGTTCGGTGTGGAAGACGATCCGGTGACAGGTCATAAACACTATCTTCCGCTGAAGGTAGGCTTGTCAGCCAGAATTCCCGTTTCGAACAGACTGTATATCACGACAGGTCTTGAATACGCGCTTTATCCCTCGACCTTCGTTTTCTCCAAGGCGGGGGAAATGAAACAATATGCCCATTATCTGGGCATCCCTGCCCGGCTAGATTGGAGCATTGCATCGGGAAGGTGGCTGGACGTCTATCTGGGTGGCGGCATCGAAGGAGACTTCGGCCTCGGAGCCACTTTTGACGGCATGCGCGTTCGGAACAAGGACATATATTTCTCATTATTGGGAGCCGGCGGCCTGCAACTGAACCTCACGAAGAACCTGGGTTTTTATGTGGAACCGCAGGTGAGCTGGACGATTCCGATCCGGACACAGGGCCTGGAAACCTACCGGAGCGAACACCCGTTCATGTTCTCCGTGGGGACCGGACTCAGAATTACTTTTGGAAAATAAACGAAACATACGATCATGAAACAATTTGCTTTACTGGCCGTCATGACGGCCCTTGTCATGGGCAGTTTCTCCTGCGAAAGCCTGAACGAGGAGGAAGAGAACAACAATGTCTGCAGAAAAATGGAACTGACCACCAAATCGGCTGCGTTTGCCCAGCAGGGCAACACCTTCGCTTTTGATTTCATCAGTCGTGTCAACGCCAAGACAGAAGGGGATTATATCATCTCTCCCCTTAGCATGCAGTTCCTGCTGGGCATGATCCTGGACGGCGCCCAGGGGCAGACGGCCGATGAAATCTGCCAGGTACTGGGTTATGGCGCCGGCGAGGCGGATGAGGTGAATGCCTTCTGCCTGTCCATGCTGCAGCAGCTTCCCAAACTGGACAAGAATACCACGCTCAGCCTGGCCAACGCCATCGTTGTGAACAAACAGTATGCTCTTCTGGCAAACTATAAATCGACCGTAAGCAAGTTTTATGAGGCCGAGGTGTCCAATCATGACTTTTCAGATGCAACCGGCACGGCCCGTCAGATCAACCAGTGGTGCTCGCAAAAGACGAACGGGCTCATTCCCAAAGTCTTGGACGATGTAAATCCCAACGCGCTGGCGTATCTCATGAATGCGTTGTATTTCAAGAGCAAATGGCAGGCGCAATTCTCCGGAAACAATACGGCGAAGGAAAACTTCACCCGGGAAGATGGCTCCATGGCTCCGGTGCAGATGATGAAGAACAAGACGCAGTTTTCCTATGGAGAAAACGAAACGCTTCGCGCTGTCCGCCTGCCCTATGGGAATGGTGCCTTTTCGATGATCGTCGTAATGCCTTTGGAAGGAAAGAAACTTTCTGATGTAATTGGTTCGCTCAGCGGAAGTACCTGGCAGACATTTAACGGAAACATGCGGGAGTGTAATGTGGACATCTGGCTTCCCCGGTTCGAGACAAGGTTCCACATCGAAGTGAATGATATCCTGTCAGCCATGGGCATGCCTTCGTCTTTCAACGTCGGAAAAGCAGATTTCACGGCCATGTCCAATCATGCCTTGTGCCTGAGCCTGGTGCAGCAGGATGCCGTTATCAAAGTCGATGAAGAAGGGGCCGAAGCGGCTGCCGTCTCCATGGCAGAAATGCGCGCCACCTACGCACCATCCGTCGGCGAAGTAGTTTTCCACGCCGACCGACCGTTCCTCTATCTGATTACTGAAACCAGCACCGGCGTCATTCTGTTTGCCGGAAAATACAGCGGAAAATGAAACACAGAATCCTTATATTCTTTTCAGTAGCCTTGGCGGTCTGCCTAGCGCTTTCTTCTTGCACCGATTTGCATCAATCAAGATATGGAAGTTCTTCCTGGCAAGGGGAATCTGAAAGAGAATCCGGCATTATAGAAGTATGTTCCCTGACTTTTTCTGAAAACGCACAGCAATGCGATGCCACCTGGGGCGCGAAGGCTCCCGCCGTCGGTTTCGGCTGGGGCCAGTACGAAGTCCGATGGATATCGCGGAATCAGTTTTCTCTTCAGTTGGTGAGTGGTGACGTTCTTCTTGATGAGTTGGCAGGAAAAATTTCCGGCAACAAAATGAAGTTGTGGATTCCCGGCGCCGATCCCGAATTCGCAGAAATGACGACATACGAATTGAAAAGGACCGACTGATAATCCTGGCCGCATTCTGCTATGCTTTATTTGTTTTGCCGCAGGATATCTGCCACTTCTTCACGGGAAATGCCGAAGCCGCGGGCGAGCTGCGGAATGGAGGTATTCGTCGTCCGGTAGATATAGGGGATGAGGCGTGCATGCTCGGTGCGGACCAGCGCGGACACCGGCTTGCTGAACCAGCGGTCGCTGATTGATGTAATCAGTTTGAAAAAGTCGCCGTCGAGTAGCCGAGTCCGGGGTCCGTCGACCAGTTTTTCATTCATTTCGGCCATGTTCACTGTCCCGATGGTTTTGAGCAGGAAAGCCTGGGAACCGTTGAAGACTTCCTCAACATAGGCATAGTCCGTCGCGCTGACAGGCTCCAGACAGCCTTCTGCGTCAATCAGCCAGGGTACTCTTAGCAGAGAATCATTGGTGTGAAAGATCGTCTCCCTTTCACGCTTGGTCAGCGAAGTGACCGGCCGCGTCCACCCTTTGCATCGC
>JAEETO010000081.1 GCA_016290385.1 Bacteroidales bacterium
CCCAATACGGATGGGGCTTCATGTCGCGGATCTCCCGCAGCCGCTCGCGCGCTGCAGCCAGCGTATATTTCCCATCGACGATGTCACGTGACAACTGATTGACTGCCACCACCTTGTCGAGCTGCGTCCCCTTGAAGGGGATGAACTCCACTTTCGCATATTTGTTGAAACTGCTGGTGGTGAAGATGCCGTTGCTCAGCACGAAGAAACTTTTGGAGCCGACGCCGTAGTGGGTGGCGATGCGCTCCATGGTCTCCTCGACGCGCGAGATTTCGGCGCCGTTTTCGAGGAGGATGTGCCCGGCCTCGGAAGCGATGTCCAGGGCCTGTGCCTGCTGCTCTTCAAGCGGAATGTTTGTCGTGTCTTCCATGGTTTCGGGTGACAAAGATACAACTTTTTTCCTGGATTCTGCCACAATGTCAGTCTACAGGCCGGTGGCACAATCTTCGATAAACGATAGGGCGTCGCCACGGCGCCTGCAGCCGTGTCGAAACGGATCGAAACGTGTAGAAGCGTGTAGAAACGTTTAAAACGGAAACAAAAATTAAAAAATAGAAAAATAGGAGAAAAACAATTATGGGAAAAATCATTGGAATCGACCTCGGTACTACGAACTCTTGCGTAGCCGTCATGGAAGGCAACGAGCCTACCGTCATCATCAACTCTGAAGGCAAGCGCACCACCCCGTCCGTCGTTGCATTCGCCGAAAACGGCGAGCGCAAGATCGGCGATCCGGCCAAGCGCCAGGCCGTCACCAACCCGCTCAAGACCATCTACTCGATCAAGCGTTTCATGGGTGAGACCTACGACCGCGTGACGAAAGAGGCAGAGCGCGTAAGCTATAAAGTTGTCCGTGGCGACAACAACACCCCGCGCGTCGACATCGACGGCAAACTCTACAGCCCGCAGGAAATCAGCGCCATGATCCTGCAGAAAATGAAAAAGACCGCTGAGGACTACCTCGGTCAGGAAGTGAAGGAAGCTGTCATCACGGTTCCTGCCTACTTCAGCGACTCGCAGCGCCAGGCCACCAAGGAGGCTGGTGAAATCGCCGGTCTCAACGTGAAGCGAATCATCAACGAGCCTACGGCCGCTGCGCTGGCCTACGGCCTCGACAAGAAGAACAAAGACATGAAGGTCGCAGTATTCGACCTCGGTGGCGGTACCTTCGATATCTCCATCCTGGAACTCGGCGACGGTGTCTTCGAAGTGAAATCCACCAATGGCGACACGCACCTGGGCGGCGACGACTTCGACCACAAGATCATCGACTGGCTGGCCGATGAATTCAAGAGCGAGAACGGCATCGACCTCCGCCAGGATCCGATGGCCCTGCAGCGCCTGAAAGAGGCTGCCGAGAAAGCCAAGATCGAGCTCTCAAGCCAGACCTCCAGCGAGATCAACCTGCCGTACATCACCGCTGTCGGCGGCGTGCCCAAGCACCTCGTCAAGACGCTGACCCGTGCGAAGTTCGAGCAGCTCTGCGACAGCCTGATCCAGGCCACCGTCGAGCCGTGCCGCAAGGCCCTCAAGGACGCCGGCCTGCAGACCTCCGACATCGACGAAGTCCTGCTCGTGGGCGGTTCCACCCGAATCCCTGCCGTTCAGCAGATCGTTGAGAAGTTCTTTGGCAAGACCCCGAGCAAGGGCGTGAACCCCGACGAAGTGGTGGCTGTGGGTGCCTCCATCCAGGGCGGTGTGCTGGCCGGCGACGTGAAAGACGTGCTGCTGCTCGACGTCACCCCGCTTTCCCTCGGTATCGAGACCCTGGGCGGCGTGATGACCAAGCTCATCGACGCGAACACCACCATCCCTACGCGCAAGAGCGAGGTGTTCTCGACGGCTGCCGACAACCAGCCCAGCGTGGAGATCCACGTGCTGCAGGGTGAGCGTTCCATGGCCCGCGACAACAAGACCATCGGCCGCTTCAACCTTGACGGCATCACCCCGGCCCCGCGTGGCGTGCCGCAGATCGAAGTCTCCTTCGACATCGACGCCAACGGTATCCTGAACGTGTCGGCTCGCGACAAGGCCACCGGCAAGGAGCAGAAGATCCGCATCGAAGCTTCCTCCGGCCTGTCCGAAGACGAGATCAAGCGCATGCGCGACGAGGCGAAGGCCAACGAGGCTGCCGATAAGGCCGAGAAGGAGCGCATCGACAAGATCAATGCTGCCGACGCCATGATCTTCCAGACCGAGAAGAACCTCAAGGAGTACGGCGACAAGATCCCGACCGACAAGAAGGGTGCGATCGAGAATGCCCTCGGCATGCTGAAAGAGGCGCACAAGAATCAGAATCTCGCTGATATCGAGCGCGCTACGGAAGCCCTGAACAACGCTTGGCACGCTGCCAGCGAAGACATGGCCCGCGCTGCCCAGCAGCAGGGTCCGCAGGATCCGGGTGCCGGTTTCGGCGGCGGATTCCAGGGCGGCCCGCAGGGTCCTCAGGATGGCGGCTCCTCCGACAACAACGGTCCCGAGGATGTCGACTACGAGGAAGTCAAATAAATAGTTATCTTTGCGGTATGGTTTACCGTGAATTAAGTGAAGAGGAATCCGGCGACCTGGCTCGCCGGATTCTTTTTGAAGATAATCATCTGTTGGTCATTAACAAACGGGTGGGGGAGATCGTGCAGGGCGACAAGACGGGCGACGAGCCGTTGAGCGAGACGCTGAAAGCGTTCATCGCGCAGCGCGACGGCAAGCCCGGGCACGTGTTCATGGGCGTGCCGCACCGGCTCGACCGTCCGGTGAGCGGCCTGGCTGTCTTCGCGAAGACCTCGAAATGCCTGGAGCGGCTCAATGCGATGTTCCGCGACGGCGAGGTCCACAAGTTCTACTGGGCGCTGACCTGCGCCCGGCCGGAGCCGGCTGAAGGCGAGCTTCAGCACTGGCTCTATCGCAATGAAAAACAGAATAAAAGCTACGCGTACGACCACGAGCGGAACGGCACGAAACTCGCCCGGCTGCGCTACAAAGTCCTGCGCGACACCGACCGCTACCATCTGGTCGAAGTCGAACTGCTGACCGGCCGTCACCACCAGATCCGCTGCCAGCTCTCGACCATCGGCTGCCCCATCAAGGGCGACCTCAAATATGGCGCCCCGCGCTCCAACCCCGACGGCGGCATCTCCCTCCACGCCCGCCGCATCACCTTCCTCCATCCCGTCAAGAAAGAAGAACTGACGATTGAGGCTCCCGTCGATTGGATTCAACTGCAATAAATTTGTTATCTTTGCAGAATATGGCAGAGAATGACAATATTTATGCGGCGCGGATCGAAAGGATCCGCGCGAAGGGCTACGATGCAGTGATCGTCGCAGCCACCGATCCCCACGGCAGCGAATACGTCGCACCGCGCTGGAAACAAGTCGAATGGCTCAGCGGCTTCACCGGCGAAGCCGGCGACCTGGTCATCACCCAGGACCACGCCGGTCTCTGGACCGACAGCCGCTTCTTCATCCAGGCCGGCCAGCAACTCGCCGGCACAGGCATCGAACTCCATCCCACACGCGTCCCCGACGAAATCAGCATCCCCGACTGGCTCGCATCCCATTTCCAGAAAAAGCCCGTGAAAGTGGCCTTCGACGGCCTCTGCCAAAGCGTCGGCAGCATCCAGGCCCTCGAAAAAGCCCTCCGCGACAGCTACGGCCTCGGCGGCTACGAACTCATCGACGAGCCCGACATGCTCAGCACCCTCTGGACCGACCGCCCCTCCATGCCCCATTCGCCCGTCGAATGGCTCGACGAAAAAGTGGTGGGGGAGACCCGCAAGGAAAAGATCGCCTGGCTTCGCGAAGAGATGAAAAAGAAAGGCTGCGGCGCCATGTTCCTGAGCGCCCTCGACGAGATCGCCTGGCTGCTCAATGTCCGCGGCAACGACATCGACTACAATCCCTATGTCATCTCTTTCCTCCTGGTTACGGCCGAGAAAGTCATCTGGTTCGTGCGCAGCGTCTCGGAAGTACCCGAAGTCCCCGACGTAGTCCTGGCTGACTACGGCGTACTCGAAGACGCACTCGAAGACCGCAAAGATGAATGTGGCCGCCTCTTCATCGACCCGGCCACCCTCAATTCCCATACCTACCAGCTCATCCGCAAGTTTTTCGCAGAGTCCCAGATCTGTTTCGGCGACTCGCCGGTCATCCTGCGCAAAGCGCTGAAAAACAAGAAGGAACAGGAAGGATTCCGCCGCGCCTTCATCGAAGACGGCGTGGCCTTGGAAAGCTTCATCTACTGGCTTGAAACCTCCGTTAAGGGCGGCGCCCAGATCACGGAGTGGGACGCAGCGCAGAAGCTCGCATCATTGCGGGCCGGCATCCCGGACTACCGCGGAGAAAGCTTCGCCACAATTTCAGCGTACGGCCCGAACGCCGCGCTGCCGCATTACGCCACGCCCCGTGAGGGCGCGGCGCTCCTACGGCCGCGCGGCCTCTACCTCGTCGACGCCGGCGCCCATTTCACCTACGGCACGACCGACACCACGCGCATGGTGCCGCTGGGCAAGTGCTCGCGCCAGGAGAAAGAAGATTATACCCTGGTTCTCAAGGGAATGGTGGACCTGTCGCTGGCTACGTTCCCGGAAGGGACGGCTGGCTGCCAGATCGACGCGATCGGCCGCCGCGCGCTCTGGGCTGCGGGCCGCAGTTTCGGCCACGGCACGGGCCACGGCATCGGCTTCTATTCGGGCGTCCACGAGGGGCCCCAGTCCATCCGCCAGAACTTCAATCCGCAACCGCTGCTGCCGGGCATGGTGACTTCCGTCGAGCCGGGCATTTACCGCGAGGGAAAGCACGGCATCCGTCACGAAAACGTGGTGCTCTGCCGCGAGCAGGACAAGACGGAATTCGGGCGTTTCCTGGGCTTCGAGACGCTGACCTGCTGCCACATCGACCTGTCGATCGTCAAGAAGAAACTGCTCAACGAAGTGGAGCGCGACTGGCTGCGCGCCTACAACCGGGTGGTGTACCGGATGTTGAAAAACCGGCTCGCGCCGGAGGTGGCAAGGTGGCTGAAGAAAAAATGTAGATAATTATTGAATTTTATTGGATATGAAGAGAATAAAGATTGCATTCGTTGCGATTCTCGCGTTGCTCTGCGTGGCTCCCGCGGGGGCGCAGCAGACGAGCAAATGGTTGGAATATGCCAGGCCTTCGGGCTCGTTGCAGGGAGGTATCAGCCTGGACCCGGAAAATCTGGACTATCAGTTTTATGTCCGCCGGGCGCGTGTCGCGGTGTTGGGCACCGTGCTGAACGATGCGCGCTTCGGCAAATTGGAGTACGTGCTCCGGGCGAGCCTGGTGCAGTCGCCTTCGCTGCTGGATGGTTTTATCAAGTATACTTTGCGCGACGAGTTCGGCGTCCAGTTCGGGCAGTTCCGTTCGCCGGTCAACATCGAGAACACGGAGCTTTCCTCCACGACCATCGAGCTGATCGACTATTCGATCTTGACGCAGCGTTTCTGCCATATGGGTTCGATGGACCTGGCAGGGATCAGCGCGAGCGGCCGTGACATCGGCATCAATTTCTATGGCAAGCTCTTGAAAATGAGCGACGGACACCATCTCATCCGCTACGACGTGGGCATCTTCAACGGGGCCGGGATCAACCGCCGCGACGACGACCAGCGGAAGGAATACATGGCGCGCCTGATGGTCTTCCCGATCAAGGAACTGAGCATCGTAGGTTATTACACGCGGGCGATGGGCGCGCATCCGGACGTGGCGCCGGAGTACAATGTGTACGACTGGTACGTGTATGACCGCTATGGCGGCGGCGTGTATTACAAGAGCAAATACGGCTGGTTCCGTGGAGAATACATGGAGGGGCACACGCATGGTTATCTGGCGCGGGGCGCGTATGCGACCCTGGGCTACTTTATCCTGCCGCAGCTCGATGCCAGCGCCCGCTACGACTACTTCGTGACGGACACAAGCCGTCCGTCGATGACGACGCAGCATCTCATCACGGCCGGCGTCCGCTGGAAGCCGATCTCCTTCTTCTTTGCCCAGCTGAACTACTCCTACAACATGGCTCCGGGCGGCGTCAAGCCCAGCCATCTCATCAACCTCCAGACGACGCTGCTCTTCTAGCTTTGCGCTTATTTTTGGCTGTTCGCCGTGGCGGATAACCGGCTGCCACGCCCTATCGGGCGGCGATGCACTCGACTTCGACGAGGGCGTTCTTAGGGAGCGTTTTGACGGCGACGGCGGAGCGGGCGGGGAAGGGCTCGGCGAAGAATTCGGCGTAAACCTCGTTCATGGCGGCGAAGTCGCCCATGTCCGCGAGAAATACCGTGGTTTTCACGACATTGGCCAGGCTCAGGCCGGCGGCCTCAAGGATGGCGCGCGCGTTGGTCAGCGACTGGCGCGTCTGCTCTTTAACGCCCCCTTCGGGAAATGCGCCAGTAGCGGGATCGATGGGGAGCTGTCCGGAGACGAAAACGAGGCCGTGTCCGCTGTCGATGGCCTGGCTGTAAGGCCCGATGGCGGCGGGGGCGTTGGGTGTGTCGATGCGTTGTTTCATGGTTGTATCTTTCTGATTTTGAATATGATTCGAGCAGGATGCCGCAACAAGAAGGCTGGCGGAGAGGATGCAGAGGACAAAAAGATGCGATAGTGTGCGGTGCATAGTTTATATCTTGAGTTTCAGGTGTAGTTTCTCGAAGAGGCCGGTCAGGGCGACGATGATGAAGGCGAAGACAAGGGCCTTGATCAGGCCTGGAAGGCCGAAGGTGAGGGCCGCCGGCCAATGTAAGCCCAGAAGTTGCTGAACATCGTACCAGATCGACGGCATCATGTAGCAAGTCAGCGTCGCGGTTCCCGCCGGCGCGATGAGATTCCGGATCGCGCTTCGCTTGTCCGGAATGACGGATTGTATGGCGCTTTTGTTCAACGTCATTTCTTTCGTCATGCCGGACTTGACTTCTTTCGTCATGCCCAGCTTGACTTCTTTCGTCATGCCGGGCTTGACTTCTTTCGTCATGCCGGGCTTGACTTCTTTCGTCATGCCGCACTTGACTTCTTTCGTCATGCCCAGCTTGACTTCTTTCGTCATGCCAGGCTTGACTTCATTCGTCATGCCGGACTTGACTTCTTTCGTCATGCCGGACTTGACTTCTTTCGTCATGCCGGACTTGACTTCTTTCGTCATGCCGGACTTGATCCGGCATCTGAGATCGACGAACCAATAAAGCATGCCGAAGCATACGACGGAGATAGCGACGCAAAAGAAGAGCCAGGTCGGCGTGGCCTGGATCTTCGAGATGATCCAGAAACGGTGGCTGACAAGACCGAGGATGAACATCGCCAGGGCGAAGCCCGCATAGCAGGAAAGCAGGTTCCGGGGCCTGTCGCCGAAACGGATGAGCAACATGGAGGTCATCATGCCGGCGGCGCAGATCGCCGGATGCGTCCAGCCGCCCGGCCAGAAACCCAGGATGACGGCGCGGCTCGACCAGTCGGCCGGAATGGCGGGCGATGCGTTCAGGAGGCAGAGCAACAAGGTCAAGAAACTGAAAACCATGACCTTGCGAAAATCGCCCCGCAAGCACAGATAGCCCACGGCGCAAGGAAAATACGCCCAGGCAATCAGTCCGAGGATGCCCCACCAGCCGTGCCGGAACGGCATGCCGTGCAAGTCCTTATAGACGACCAGCCCGATCAGCAGGATGATGCCCGCGATGCGCATGACAACCCTCCACCTCCCGCTTTTGGGGTAGGCGTTCCAGATCAGGAAGTAGCCGGCGATGGCCAGGAGGGAGAAGACCGGATGGGAAAGGCCGCCTTCGACGCCGCGCATGTTCATCGAAAAGATGCCCATGACCAGCAGCGCCAGTGAGCGCAGGACGATGTGGCCGAGGACCTGCAACTGCGAAGCGCCGCGATTGAAACGGGCGCCGACCGCGAAGGGAATGGACATCCCGACACAGAAAAGGAAGGCCGGGAACACCAGATCCGAAAAGCCGAGCATATCTTCGTCGAAATCAGCATGATGCAGCCAGTGCGGCAATCCGCCCATGCCGGCATAATCGTTGACAAAGATCATAATGATCATCGTCAGCGCCCTGAAAATATCGATCGAAGCGATGCGTTTCATCGGGGAGGAAAGGTCTGTCCTACAAAGATACATAAAATCTGCCGATTTCGGCCCTTTTGTCACGACGACGCGCTGGAGGGGCTGACGGTGTCGTCGTGGCAGCGAAATGGGCTGAAAGGCCGAAAACACTTCCGAGACTGCACTCTGGGATGGCCCACGGTGCAGTCGCGGCAAAAGTAGCGGCAAGGTCCAGGGCAGCGCCCCGTCAAAAGCGCCATCAGGCGCTAGCGGAGACCGAGCGGGCAGGCGTGTGTAATAGCCGGTCGTAGCGGCGGGGTTCGGGGCAGCGCCCCGTCAATAACTCCGGTTGCTGTGGTAGCCGGCGGGGAAGGGGCCGGCGGCGACGGGGAGGGAGCCCTGGGCGCTGGCCGGCTCGGTCAGGGCCCGGGCGGCGGCGATGTTGTTGAAGCGGGTGTCGGCGTAGGCGATGATGAACGTTTTGAAACGTTGGATGAGGTAAGATGCCGGGTCAAGCCCGGCATGACGGGAATGGTCAAGCCCGGCATGACGGGAATGGTCAAGTCCGGCATGACGGGAATGGTCGGGGCCCGGAATGACGAAGCGGTTCAGGTCGTAGGGATTGCCGAAGTAGACGCAATGGAGGCGGTGACGGTGGAGGAGGCCGCGGCGATGGCCGTCCGGAGTACGTCGGGCGTTCCAGGCGGCGATGCGCTCCAGCTGCGACGGATCGATGGTGGCGAAGCGTTGGGGACCGCCGCTGCGGGGACGGGGGAGCCCGGAGTGAATGCCGACGATGACATCGCGGTAGCCGCGAAGGAGCGCGCCGACACTGTCGATCTGCGCCGGCGTGGCGTCGCCCGGCAGGTCGAAGCGCGTGACACGGCCGTGACGCAGCATCTCAGCCTCGAATTCCGCACTCTCCGGCGTCGCGGCATTGAAGGCCACGTACGCGACACGCGGCCGTAAGGTGAACGCCAGATGACGATGCAGCCGCAGGGGACGGCGGAGCCGGCCCTGGACGACCGTCATCGAACGATCGCAGAGTTCCTGAATGACGGCCTCGCTTTCCGGCCGCCGGGCGCGCGCCGCAATCCCTGTCGTGTCCACGAAAGGACTGTAGCCCGGCGCCAGCATCCCGGCCCGGGCCTTCAGCGCCAGCACCCGGCGCACCCGCGCATCGAGGTCGCGCTCGTCAAGCGCGCCCCGGCGGAACGCCGCGTCCAGCGCATCGATCGTATGCCGGGTGTCGCGCGGCATGAGCAGGATGTCCGCCCCGGCCTCGTAGGCCAGCAGGGCGGCATCGTCACCCGCCGCGGCCACACCCTCCATCCCAAGCGCATCCGTAATGATCACACCTTGAAAACCCAGCTCGTTGCGCAACAGCCCTGTGACAATCGGCTTCGACAGCGACGCCGGCGTCCCCGTGCTGTCCAGCGCAGGAATGCTCAGATGACCGACCATGACCATGGCCACCCCTTCGGCGATCAGCCGCCGGAAAGGCACCAGCTCGAGCGAATCGAGCCGTGCCCGGTCGAAGAGCAACACCGGCAGGCCCTTGTGGGAGTCCACGTCCGTGTCGCCATGACCCGGGAAATGCTTGGCCGAGCCGAAAACCCCGGCGGCCTGCATGCCCCGCATGTAGGCCGCGCCCATTTCAGCGACTTTCCACGGATTCTCGCCGAACGAACGGGTGTTGATCACCGGATTCCGGGGATTGTTGTTGACATCGACCACCGGTGCATAGTTGGCGAAGATCTTGATGTCGCGCAGCTCGGAACCGATGACGCGGCCGGCCGCCTCGACCAGAGAGGGATCGCTCAGCGCACCCAGTTGCATCGCGCGCGGGAAGGCCGCGTATTCATAGAAACGCATCGCCGCACCCCATTCGCCGTCGATCGAGACCAGCATCGGAATCTGCGCCAGCGCCTGCAGCTCGTTGATCATCTGCATATTGTCGGCCAGGACGTCGTCCATCACGATGAGCCCGCCCAGGCCTTCGCGGATCCAGCCCTCCTGGCGGGCGCGCAACGCCGGGTCCTCGCGCGACTCGACGGCCTCGAAAATGAGCTGCGCGATCTTCTCCCGCCGGGACAGCGTGCCCAGCAGGGAATCGAGGTCTTGTGCAAAAAGGCCGCCGCAGCAGACTGTGGCGGCCATCAGGGTCAGGAAAAGCCTTTTCACGAATTATTTGGCTTTGCCGTCGGAACCGAGCACGTTGATGATCTTGTGCTTGTAGAGTTTCTCCATCTCGTCGCGGGCCGGACCCAGGTATTTGCGCGGGTCGAACTCGCCCGGCTTGTTGGCGAAGACCTGGCGGACGGCGGCGGTCATGGCCAGACGGGAGTCACTGTCGATGTTGATCTTGCAGACAGCGCTCTTGGCGGCCTTGCGGAGCTGCTCCTCGGGGATGCCCACTGCATCGGGAAGCTTGCCGCCGTTGGCGTTGATGATGTCGACATATTCCTGCGGAACGCTGGAGGAGCCGTGGAGCACGATGGGGAAGCCGGGGAGCTTCTTCTCGA
>JAEETO010000082.1 GCA_016290385.1 Bacteroidales bacterium
AGCTGGGGGTGCTTGAAGTCCGTGACCGAAAGGAGCGGCCTAGGGCAAAACTGGTAATTGGGGCTAAGTCGTAACAAGGTAGCCGTACCGGAAGGTGTGGCTGGAACACCTCCTTTTTGGAGTTGGAAACTGCGACGAGCTTTGCTCCTTGCTTGTACGTCTTTCTTCCTTTTTCTATATAGTCTCTTAGCTCAGTTGGTTAGAGCGCTACACTGATAATGTAGAGGTCACTGGTTCAACTCCAGTAGGGACTACTTTTTTTATACCCATATGGGGGCATAGCTCAGTTGGCTAGAGCACCTGCCCTGCAAGCAGGGGGTCGTCGGTTCGACTCCGACTGTCTCCACCAAACAAAACCAGGCGCTGCCTGGTTTTTTTGTTTGGTGGAGACGTCGGAGGCCAAGGCCTCCTCCTTTTTCTAAGGGGGCACAGCCCCCTGTGACCCCTCGCGCTTTCAGCGCGTTTTTTGTTTGATTCACTTTGTGGGGTTTTTGTGTCGACGAGGGAGATATTCGTCGGTGTCGACACGTATTGCCGCGATATCGTGTCCGGCAATCCCATCGTCATTCCGGGCTTGACCCGGAATCTCATACGTAATGCACAGCTAATTCACGAAAAATTCGTAATATTGTAGTTCGGTTTGAAATTGAATCGATCGGATAATATACAAATCTATAGCTATATGAAAAACATCAACTGTTTCATTCCTTTTCAGGACGAAGCGCAAGTGGCACAGACTGTGGCCAATCTGAAGGCGCAAGAGCTTGTCAATGAGATTTTCCTGCTCCATGTGGGCGAAAAGGCACCCGCCGAAGTGCTGGGCTGCAAAGTGCTCGAAGTGCCGGGCCTGAACAGCACAGCCGCCGTCAAGGCCATCGCCGCCCATGCAAAGACCCCCTACACGCTGATCACCACGAAGTACACGACCCTGAGCCTCGTGTGGTTCGCCCTCGAGCGCATGGAAAACCTCATGGAGGACGCCGGCGCCGCCATGGTCTATGCCGACCACTTCAACCAGAAAGGCGATGAACGGATCAACGCGCCCGTGATCGACTGCCAGTTCGGCGCCCTGCGCGACGACTTCGATTTCGGCTCCCTGCTGTTCTACCGTACCAGCGCCCTGCTCGAGGCCGTCAGCCGCATGGACGTGGACTACAAGTTCGCCGGCATGTACGACCTGCGCCTGAAAGTGTCGCAGAAAGGCGACCTGGAGCACATCAACGAGTTCCTGTACTACGACGTGGAGACCGATACCCGCAAGAGCGGCGAGAAACTCTTCGACTACGTGGACCCGAAGAACCGCGCCGTCCAGATTGAAATGGAACAGGCCTGCACCGCCCACCTGAAAGCCATAGGCGGCTATCTCGAACCGAAATTCAAACACATCGAATTCAGCAACGAGCCCTTCGAGTATGAAGCGTCCGTGGTGATCCCGTGCAAGAACCGCGTCCGCACCATCGGCGACGCCATCCGCTCGGCCCTCGCCCAGAAAACCAACTTCAAATACAACGTCATCGTCGTGGACGATAACTCCGACGACGGCACGGTCGACGTGATCAAACAGTTCGTCGACAACCCGAAACTCGTGTACATCGCCCAGGACAAGAGCTGGCACGCCATCGGCGGCAACTGGAACTCCGCCCTGCACCATCCCAAGTGCGGCAAGTTCGCCATCCAGCTCGACTCCGACGACGTCTATGCCGACGAGAACACCGTCCAGAAATTCGTGGACGCCTTCTATGCCCAGAACTGCGCCATGGTGGTGGGCACCTACCGTATGACCAACTTCCATATGGAGACCATCCCTCCGGGAATCATCGACCACAAGGAATGGACCCCCGAAAATGGCCGCAACAACGCCCTCCGCATCAACGGTCTCGGTGCACCGCGCGGATTCTACACCCCGATGCTGCGCACCATCAACTTCCCGACCACGAAATACGGTGAAGACTATGCCGTGGGTTTGCGCGTCAGCCGTGAGTACCAGATCGGCCGCATTTACGAACCGGTCTACAACTGCCGCCGCTGGGACGACAACTCCGACGCTTCGCTGGACATCGACAAGGTGAACGCCAACAACACCTACAAGGACCGCATCCGCACCTGGGAGTTGAAGGCACGCATTGCTTTGAACAAGAAGAAATAGATTCCGGGTCGAGCCCGGAATGACGATTTTAGTCATCTTTTTTACCGTCACCCCCGACCTGATCGGGGGTCTGAGATGAACAGATTATCACAACAAATGGACGAGATGTTCTCCCGCGAGCTGGCGCTCGGCGGGAGAGCGTCCGTCAACTATGCAGCGCTCGACCAAGTGGAACACCGCGCGATGCCCGTGGACGGGATCGACGCGGTGCTCTTTTTCAATCCCGCCCGGGTACGCTCGGTGATGGCGAAAGTCGATGAAGAGAGCCTGCGGAACCGCCCCTGCTTCCTGTGCCCCGAAGGGATCGGCCCCGAACAGCTGACCCTCGACTGGCAGGCTACGGACGGCAATCCCTACTGGATCCGCGTCAATCCTTTCCCGATCTTCCACCGCCATTTCACGATTTCGATCGCCCGGCATGAGCGGCAGCAGATATCCGACCACTACGCAGATATGCTGGCCCTGGCCCGGCAGGCCCCTGAATACATCTTCTTCTACAACGGCCCGCGCTGCGGCGCCTCCGCCCCCGACCACATGCATTTCCAGGCCGTCCCGGCCGGCAGCCTTCCCTTGGAACAGGCCGTTCGCCGCGGCGATGCCCTCCGCTTTGTGGGGAAACGCGACGGCGTGGTCATCAGCCGCCTGACACAATACGCCGGCGGCGCCTTCGTCCTGTCATCGACCCGGCAGGACGCCCTGACGCAAGCCCTCTACCGCCTGGTGTCGCTGGGCGAGATCCAGACCGACACCGAGTGGGAACCGCGCATGAACCTGCTTACCTGGCATGGTCCCGGCGGCTGGACGAGCGTCGTCTTCTTCCGGGCCGAATCACGTCCGGCCTGCTTCTTCAGCGAAGATCCGGCGGAACGGATCCTCATCAGTCCCGGTGCCGTGGAGATGGCAGGCGTGGCCGTCGTTTCTTCACGCGACAGCTTTGACAAACTCGACGCCCCGCGGCTGGGCGAAATCATCCGCGAAGTATCCTTTGACCCCGTAAAAACCTCGATCATGGAAGAAAAACTGACCCGCAAGCAGGAGATCCTCACCGTCGGCGTGGTGTCCCTGCCCGAACTCTCCTTCAATTTCAAGACGCCCTACACCTTCCTGGGCAATTATTACACCGGCCCCCACACGGCCACGGCCAAATACGGCAAAATCCTCTTCGAGGGAAATCTTTACGATGAGGTCTATTTCAAACACACGGGCGCGGAAGGATCCTTCGAGCTGAACAACGTCACCATCGGTGTCGATTTCCACTGGAACCGCCAGGAGACCCAGCTCTTTCCCGACGACCTGAAACTCATCGTCGAGAACGGAAAAGTCACGGCCGTCAACTGCGTCGGCATCGAAAACTATCTGGTGAGCGTCATCTCGAGCGAGATGTCGGCCACCAATTCCATGGAACTGCTCAAGGCCCACTGCATCATTTCCCGCTCCTGGATCCTCGCGCAGATCCAGAAGAACAAGGAGCTCAAGGCAGCGGGGGTGGACTATTCGGCCTGTGTCGATACGGACGCGGAGCGCATCAAATGGTACGACCGTGAGGACCACGTAAACTTCGACGTGTGTGCCGACGACCACTGCCAGCGCTACTACGGCCTGAGCCGGGCCTCTACACAGGCCGTGCGCGATGCCGTGGACCAGACCTGGGGCCGCGTGCTGACTTCCGAAGGGAAGATCTGCGACGCGCGCTTCTCCAAATGCTGCGGCGGCGTGTATGAGGAATTCAAATTCTGCTGGGAGCCCAAGGATGTGCCGTATCTGGTGCGGCGCCGCGACTCCGCGACCCCGGCCGATTTCCCGGACCTGACCGTCGAGGAGAACGCCTGCAAGTGGATTCTTTCCGAACCCGACGCCTTCTGCAATACCAAAGACCAGCAGATTCTCTCCCAGGTACTTACCAATTTCGACCAGGAGACGAAGAACTTCTACCGCTGGAAAGTCGAATATACCGTTGAGGAACTCTCCGAACTGGTCCGGCGCCGCAGCGGCGAAGACTACGGCGAGATCATCGATCTGATTCCCATTGCCCGCGGCACCTCGGGCCGCTTGTGGAAACTCAAGATCGTGGGCAGCAAGAAAACCAAGGTTATCGGCAAGGAACTTGAGATCCGCAAGACCCTGTCGCCCAGCCACCTCTACAGCTCTGCTTTCGTGGTGGAGAAGCAGGAAGGCAAGTTCATCCTCCACGGTGCCGGCTGGGGCCATGGCGTGGGCCTGTGCCAGATCGGCGCGGCCGTGATGGGCGCCCAGGGTTACAAATATGACGAGATACTGGCCCATTATTTCCCGGGCAGCATCGTTGAAAAGAAATATTAAAGACGTACGATATGGAAAAGACGAAAAAATCTCCCTGGTGGTGGGTGCCCACGCTCTATTTTGCGGAAGGCGTGCCCTACTTCCTGGTCAACAACATCTCCGTGATGATGTTTACCAAGATGGGTGTTCCGAATGGCCAGATGGCCTTCTTCACCACCTTGCTCTATTTCCCCTGGTTCCTCAAGGGTATCTGGAGCCCGATCGTGGATGTGGTCAGGACCAAACGCTGGTGGATCGTCACGATGCAGGCCCTGCTGACCTTGATGATGATCCTGCTCACCCTGACCTTGCCCAAGCCTGACGCGGCAGCCATTGCCGGCGGCCAGGTGCCGATGTCGATGTTCTGGTTCACGCTGGTGCTCTTCATCATCTCGGCCTTCGCTTCGGCGACCCACGACATCGCAGCGGACGGCTATTATATGCTGGCGCATGATCCGAGCAGCCAGGCGGCTTTCATCGGCATCCGCAGCACGTTCTACCGCATCGCTTCGGTCTTCGGACAGGGCGTGCTGGTGTTCATTGCAGGGCGCATCGAGCGGAGCTCCGGGAATATTCCGTTCTCCTGGCAGGTCACCATCGGCGTGGCTGCCGTCGTGTTCCTGCTCATCACGCTTTACCATACTTTCATCCTGCCCAAGCCGGCAGCAGACAAGCCCCGTATCGAAAGCGGTTCCAGCAAGGATACGTTCCGGGAGCTCGGCAATTCGTTCAAGACCTTTTTCACCAAGCCCGGTGTCGGCCTGGCCATCCTGTTCATGCTGCTGTACCGTCTTCCCGAAGGCTTCCTGATCAAGCTCTGCCAGCCGTTCCTGGTGGCACCGGTCGATGAGACGATGCAGATGGTCGGCGAGCGCATGGTCCACACGGGCGGCGGCCTCGGCCTGGGAACCGACATGGTGGGCGTGGTTTACGGAACCATCGGCGTCATCGCCCTTCTGGCCGGCGGCATCGTGGGCGGTATCGTCGCTTCGCGGATCGGCCTGCGCAAGGCGCTCTGGCCGATGGCGGCGTGCATGACGCTGCCCTGCCTGACCTTTGTCTACCTGAGCATCGTGCAGCCGAGCAACCTGGTGGCCATCAGTGTCGCCGTCGCCATCGAGCAATTCGGCTACGGTTTCGGCTTTACGGCCTACATGCTCTACATGATGTTCTTCTCCGAGGGCGAATTTAAGACCTCGCACTATGCCATCTGCACCGCCTTCATGGCGCTCAGCATGATGCTGCCGGGCTTCGTGGCCGGCTTCATCCAGGAGTCCATCGGTTACGTGAACTTCTTCTGGATGGTGATGGTCTGCTGCTTCGCCACGATCTTCGTGACCATCCTGGCCCGCCGCAAAGTCGATCCTGAGTATGGACGCAAAAATGCTAAATAATAGTTCCATGAAAAGAATCCTCATCCTCACAATAGCGGCGATCGCGCTCTGCGCCTGCTGCCGCTCGCAGGCCCAGACCTGCTGTCCCGCTCCGGTGGTCAAACCGGGAATCGAAGTGCTTCGCGACCGCGGCTTTGCCGGCCTCGAAGGCAAGAAGGTGGGCCTGCTCACCAACCCCAGCGGCGTCGACCGCAACCTGCGTTCCACCATCGACATCCTCTACAAGGCGGAGAATGTGGACCTGGTGCGGCTCTTTGCGCCGGAGCACGGCGTGCGCGGCGACATCTATGCCGGCGGCCATGCCGACGACACCTTCGACGAGGCGACCGGCCTGAAGGTCTATTCCATCTACGGCAAATTCCGGAAGCCGACGCCCGAGATGCTCGAAGGCCTCGATGTGGTGGTCTACGACATCCAGGACGTGGGCACACGTTCCTACACCTTCATCAGCGCCCTGGGCCTGATGATGCGTGCCTGCGCCGAAAACGGCGTGTCCGTGATGGTGCTCGACCGTCCCAACCCGCTGAACGGCCTCAAAGTCGAGGGCAACTATGTGGAGCCGGGCTTCTTCTCCTACATCGGCGAATTCAAGATCCCGTATGTGTACGGCCTGACCGTGGGTGAGCTGGCGCAGCTGCTCAACGAAGAAGGGCTGAACTGCGGCGAGAAGGGCGACGAGCCCGCGCTCAAGTGCGACCTTACCGTGATTCCGATGGAGGGCTGGACGCGTGACATGACTTACGAGAAGACCGGCCTGCCGTGGATTCTGCCTTCACCGCAGGTGCCGCAGGCGCAGAATGCCATCGGCTATCCCTGCGCCGGTATTGTGGGCGATTTCTCGGGCCACTTCCTGAACATCGGCGTGGGCTACACGCTGCCGTTCCTGGTGTTTGCGGCCGAATGGGTCGATGCCGAAGCCTTCAAGGCCGAGCTTGACAGCTACCAGATCCCGGGCGTGGCATGGCGCACCATCCATTACAAGCCGTTCTTCGGCGGTGACCAGGGCAAGCTGCTCCACGGTGTGCAGTATTTCTTCACCGACTACGAAGCCGCCCCGCTCACGCTCATCAACTTCTACGTGATGCAGGCCGCCCACAAGCTCTATCCCGAGCACAATCCCTTCGACGGCAAGGTCAACCGCACCAACGACATCGTCTGCGGCACCGACTGGATCCGCAATACCTTTTCCAGGAACTTCCTCGTCTCCGACATCCTCGACTACTGGATGAAAGACGCCGAAGCCTTCAAGGAACTCTCGAAGAAGTACTACCTGTATAAATAAAGAGTTCGTTGGCGACCCTGTCCTCACCAGAACCCTTCAGTGAGGATGGCTGACTGAAAAAGTGACTCCCGTCCTCATAGGAGATTCCATTTGAGGACGGGAGTTTTTCGTCATGCCGGGCTTGACCCGGCATCTCTTTTATTACAGGTTGCTGACCACTTCGAAGTAGAGAGCGCCGTCGATGACCGTGGTCTTGTAGAGCGTGTTCTCCACCAGGTAGTAGGTGCGGCCGTCGAGTTCGATCTCGTCGTAGTCGTTCGGGATCTGGGTCACCAGGGCGCCGATCGGAGCTTCGATCACGTAGTACTGACCGTTCTGGAGGATGTAGAAGACACCGTCCTGGTAGTAGTACTCCTGATTGATCTGGTTCGCCACGTTGGTCACGTAGTCGTCGCTGTTGCGAAGCACGTATCCGGTGTTGCCGGTGGAGTAGACCCTGGCGAGGGTCGCAGCGCGCTGGGCGCGTTCCACTTCGTTGCGGATAGTGTTGATCACGATGGCGGTGAGCGCTACGTTAAAGAGCGTGGAGGCGATGCTGGTGCCTTTCGGAGGCCGGACTACGTAGTAGCCGCCCAGGGCGTACGGACGGTAGTAGATGCCGTCGTAATAGTAGTAGTCGAGACCGCCGACGCGGATGACCTGATAGCCACGGGGCAGGGTGTTGAGCCGGTAGCCGAAGTAGTGGTCGCCATAGCGGTGAGAAGGCATCGGAGCGTGTTTCCTCTCCAGGTAAGGCCGGGTGTAGTGCGGTTCGCGCGGACGCGGAGGCTCGTTGTGGTACTGCACGGCGGCCGGCTTGTGGTTCGAAGGACGGTTGCCGTAGATCGGATCGTTGTTCTTCGAAGGCTTCGGGGCCTTGTTGCCGCTGTTGTTCGGCTTGTTGTTGTTCGGCTTGACGGCCGGTTTGTTGTTATTGTTTTTCGGCTTGTCGGCGGGTTTGACCTCGCGGTTCGACGGGATGTTCTGCCGTCCGACATCGCTGTTCTTGCGGCTGATCTGTGCGCTGTGGCTGTTGCTGCCGGAGTTCGTGGTAGTGGTCGTCTTCCGGCGGTCCTGCACCTGCGGAGCGGGTGTGGATTTCTGCTGCGGCGTTTCTTTGCGCTGGGGAGCAGCCGTGGTCTGCGTGGGACGGCTTTGTTCGGGCCGGCTCTGGAGCGTAGTCTCCGTGGATTTGGTCCGGGAAGTGGTGTTCTTGTCTCCAGTGCGACGGTTCTGGCCTTGTACCTCGAAAGGAGTAGTACACATCATTGCGATGCAAAGCATCAGTACTACAGTTGTGAATCTCTTCATAATTTTGAAGTGTTAAGGTTGAACTTGAAACAAAGATAGCAAATATGTTGCCGAAGCACGACTTTTTCTGTAATTTTACCTCAAATAAATAAAGAAAAGACTATGGCAAAACGAGTATTGGTAACGGGAGGAACGGGTTACATCGGCTCCCACACGACGGTGGAACTGCTCGAGGCGGGCTATGAGGTGGTCATCGTGGACAACCTCTCCAATTCCGAGCGTTTCGTATTGGACGGCATCCGGAAGATCACGGGCAAGCGGGTTCCCTTCCATAAAGTGGACTGCCGCAGCCTGGCGTCGCTGCGCCGGATCTTCAATCGCTACAAATTCGACGCAGTGATCCATTTCGCCGCCAGCAAGGCAGTGGGCGAAAGCGTGGAGCAGCCGCTGCTCTATTACCAGAACAATCTGGTGTCCCTGATGAACATCCTGCAGCTGATGCGCGAGTGCAAGGTGCCGAATCTGGTATTCTCCTCATCCTGCACGGTCTACGGACAGGCCGAGAAACTGCCGGTAAGCGAGCAGACCCCGCGCCGCGAAGCCACTTCGCCCTACGGCAACACCAAGCACATGTGCGAAGACATCATCCGCGACTCCGTGGCCGCCTACCCTGAGATCCGTGCCATCGCCCTGCGCTATTTCAATCCCATCGGAGCGCATCCCAGCGCCGAGATCGGCGAGCTGCCGCGCGGCGTGCCCAACAACCTCATCCCCTTTGTCACGCAGACTGCGGCGGGCATCCGCCCCGTGCTGAGCGTGTTCGGCGACGACTACAATACGCCCGACGGCTCCTGCATCCGCGACTACATCAACGTGACCGACCTGGCCAAGGCCCATGTCGTGGCCGTCGGCCGGATGACGGAAGACAAGATGAAACATCCGTTCGAAGTGTTCAACATCGGCACTGGCCGGGGCGTCTCGACCCTCGAGGTGGTGCGCACCTTTGAAAAAGTCAATAACCTGAAACTCAATTACAAGATCGTGGGACGCCGCGCCGGCGACATCGAGGCCGTGTGGGCCGATCCCACGTTTGCCAACGAGGAGCTGGGCTGGAAAGCCGAAAAGTCGCTCGACGAGACCCTGCAGTCCGCCTGGAACTGGCAGAAGCATCTTGGTGAAAAGAAATAGATTTACCGTATGGAAGAAGAGAACAAACCCGCTTCGCTGCCGGAAAACGCGTACCGGAAGCTGGCGCCGGGCGAGCAGTATGAACCGCTGCTCAAGCCCGACAAGGAGTATCCTGAAGTGACGCCCTGGTCCGTGAGCCTGGGTCTGGTCATGACCATCATCTTCTCGGCCGCCGCTGCCTACCTGGGCTTGAAAGTGGGCCAGGTGTTCGAGGCCGCCATCCCGATCGCCATCCTGGCCGTCGGCTTCTCGAGCGCCTTCAAGAAAAAAGGCGCCCTCGGCCAGAACGTCATCATCCAGTCGATCGGCGCCTGCTCGGGCGTGATCGTGGCGGGCGCCGTGTTCACGCTGCCGGCCATCTACATTCTCGGGCTGGACGTCAATTTCACGCACATGTTCCTCAGCTCCCTGCTGGGCGGCGTGCTGGGCATCCTGTTCCTGATCCCGTTCCGGAAGTATTTCGTCAAGGAGCAGCACGGCGAGTATCCTTTCCCTGAGGCGACGGCCACGACGCAGGTGCTGGTGAGCGGCGAAAGTGGCGGCAAGAGCTTCAAGACGCTGCTGACGGCCGGCCTGATCGGTGGTATCTACGACTTCCTGGTCTCGACCTTCGGCACGTGGGCGGAGACGCTGTCCACGACCGTGATGCACTGGGGCCAGGTAGTGGCCGACAAGGCCAAGATCGTGCTCAAGATCAACACGGGCGCGGCGGTGCTCGGCCTGGGTTACATCATCGGCCTGAAATACGCCTTCATCATCTGCTGCGGCTCGCTGCTGGTATGGCTCCTGATCATTCCGTTGATGGGGGCTTTCTGCGGCGGCGTGGACATCCTGGGCATGAGTTTTTCCGATGCCATCGGCCAGATGTCGGCAGATGAGATTTTCCGCACCTATGCGCGTCAGATCGGTATCGGCGGTATCGCTACGGCGGGCATCATCGGCATCATCAAGCAGTCGAAAGTGATCAAGGATGCGGTTGGAATGGCTGTTCGCGAGTTCAGCAA
>JAEETO010000083.1 GCA_016290385.1 Bacteroidales bacterium
GCTGGGCGATGTGGGCAACGACCTGCAGATCTATGGCGACCGGCTCTACGCCGTGGTCAACTGCTCCAACCTGGTGGAGGTGATGGACGTGAATACCGCCCGGCACATCGGCCAGGTATCGGTGCCGAACTGCCGCTACATCGTGTTCAAGGACAAATATGCCTATGTGAGTTCTTACGCAGGCCCGGTGCAAGTCGATCCAAATTACCGCCTGGGCTATGTGGCCAAGATCGATACGGCTACGCTTCAGGTCGTGGACACCTGCGTGGTGGGCTACCAGCCGGAAGAGATGGTGATCTCCGGAGGCAAGCTCTACGTGGCCAACTCGGGCGGCTACCGCGTTCCCGACTACGACCATACGGTTTCCGTGATCGACCTGGCCAGCTTCAAGGAAACGCAAAAAATCGACGTTGCGCCCAACCTGCACCGCATGGAACTCGACGCCTACGGCTATATCTGGGTATCGAGCCGGGGCGACTACTATGACATCCAGCCGATGACCTTCATCATCGACACGAAATACGACGCCGTCGTCGAACAGCTGGACCTCCTGGCCTGCTCCGACATGACGCTCTGCGGCGACTCGCTCTACGTCTACAGCAACGCCTGGAGCTACTTCACGCAGACTTCCGACGTAAACTATGCCATCGTCGATGTGAAGACGCGCCAGGTGGTGACCCGCCGCTTCATCACCGACGGAACGGAAACCTGGTTCCAGAACCCCTACTGCATCGCCGTCAACCCGAATACGCACGAAATCTTCGTGACCGACGCCCGTGACTACATCACCCCGGGCAAAATCTATTGTTACTCCCCCGAAGGCAGGTTGAAATGGAGCGTCAACACAGGGGATATTCCTTCGCGCATTGCCTTTACCAACAAACGCCTGCAATGAGACGCACCTGGCTTCTGATTCCGCTGCTCGCCCTCCTTGGGCTGCTCCTGTCCTCCTGCGGAGGCAGGCAGTCTTCTGCAAGACCGGAACTGAAAGCCACCGATACCATCCGCTACGCCCGGAACATCCACATCGAATATTTCGACGATTATGTGTCGGTCCGCATCCGCGACCCATGGGACACCCTGCGGCAACGGCAGCACTATGTGCTGGTCGACCGGACCAGACCTCTGCCAGCCACGCTGCCGGAAGGCGGCATCGTGATCCGCATCCCCGTTGAAAAAGCCGTCATCTACACTTCCGTCCATACGGCCATCGCCGAAGAGCTGGGTGCGCTCGACCGTGTCTGCGGTGTCTGCGAGCCGGAGTACATCACTTCTCCCGTCGTCCTGGAACGCATCGCCGACGGCCGCATCGCCGACCTGGGCGTCTCGACCTCGCCCAACGTGGAGAAAATCATCGATATCGGCACCGAGATGATCATCGCCTCGCCGTTCGAAAACAGCGGCTATGGCTCCGCCGAGAAACTCGGCATCCCCATCGTCGAGGCGGCCGACTACATGGAAAACCATCCGCTGGGACGCACGGAATGGGTGCTCTTCTACGGACTGTTGCTCGGCGAACGCGAAGCGGCCGAGCAGGTTTTCGCCCGTACGGAAGCGCATTACAATGAACTGAAGGCCATGGCCGCGCAGGTGAAAGATCGTCCTTCCGTGGTATTGGAACGCCGCTACGGCAATTCCTGGGCCGTCCCGGCCGGCGAAAGCTATATCGGCGTCATGCATGCCGACGCCGGTGCCGACTATGTATTCCGCTACCTGAAAGGTGCCCGGAGCGTCCACTTCTCCTTCGAATCGGTCTTCGACCAGGCCGGCGACGCCGATTTCTGGTTTCTCAAATACGACACCCGTGCACCGTACACCTACCGGCTGCTGGCTCAGGAATACGAACCCTACGCCAATTTCCGCGCCTGGAAAGAGCACCGTGTATTCGCTTGTAACACCATCACTTCCACATATTACGACGACATTACCCTCCACCCTGACCGGGTGCTGGAAGACCTGATCGCCATCTACCATCCCGAACTGCTGCCCGGACACGTGCAGCGCTACTACTTCCCGCTCGATGACTAGACAGAAACTCCGTTGGATCTATGCAGGGCTGTCTCTGGCTCTGGTCGCGCTCTTCTTCGGGGGGCTTGTCTACGGAGCCGTGCGCATTCCGCTCAAGGATGTGCTGCAGATCCTCTTCCGCTCCTACGAAGGAAAGGAGGCCTGGCAGCACATCGTGCTGGAGTCCCGCCTGCCGCAGACCGTCACGGCCCTGCTGGCCGGCGCTTCGCTTGCCGTCAGCGGCCTGATGCTCCAGACGCTGTTCAAGAACCCGTTGGCAGGCCCGTCTATCCTGGGTATCAGCGACGGTGCCAACCTGGGCGTGGCCATCGCCATGATCTACCTGGGCGCCGCCAGCTACCTGACCACCATCGTGGCTGCCCTGATCGGCGCTTTCGTGGTGCTGCTCATCATCCTGGGCTTCTCGCGAAAAGTATCGAGCAACGTGATGCTGCTGATCATCGGTATCATGGTGGGGTATCTGGCCTCGTCGGTCATATCCATCCTCAACTACCATGCATCGGCCGACAAGGTACACCAATATGTGATGTGGGGCATGGGCGACTTCAGCGGCGTTTCGCTGTCGAAACTGCCCTGGCTCTCCGGCTTCTCGCTCGCGGGCATCTTCTGCTCGCTGCTGCTTATCAAGCCGCTCAACGCACTGCTGCTCGGCGAATCGTATGCCACCAACCTGGGCGTCAACGTACGCCGGGCCCGCCTGCTCATCCTCATCTGCACCGGCGTGCTGACCGCCGTGGTCACCGCTTTCTGCGGACCCATCTCTTTCATCGGGCTGGCCGTTCCCCATGTCGCCCGCCTGCTGCTGGGCAGTTCCAACCACAAGCACCTGCTGCCGGTCACGCTGCTGGCAGGTGCCTGCATCGCCATGTTGTGCAGCATCCTGACCGTCCTGCCCGGTTCCGGCACCGTACTCCCGCTGAGCGCCATCACGCCCATCATCGGTGCTCCGGTCATCATCTATGTCATCGTCAACCGCAAGAATATCCACTATTTCAACTGACATGAAGTGCTCCGTCGCCATCAGCACCCACCAGCTCTGCATCGGCTACACCGGCCGGGGCTTTCGGCGTGTCGTCCATCCGGAGCTCAACCTGCAGTTGTATACGGGTGAAGTCACGGCCCTGCTGGGCAGCAACGGGGCTGGCAAGAGCACGTTGCTCAAGACCCTCTGCGGCCTGCTGCCGGCTTTGCACGGCGATATTTTCATCGACGGGAAACCGCTGGCCGGCTACCGGCACGGCGAACTTGCGACGCATGTGGGCGTCGTCCTCACGGAACGGACCCAGACCGGGGGCATCAGCGTCTATGACCTGGTTTCGCTGGGACGCTATCCGCATACCGGCTTTTTCGGAACCCTGCGCGAGGAAGACCATGCCGCCATCCGCAATGCGATGGAAACGGTCGGCATCGCCGACAAGGCACAGCGCCATGTCTCCGAACTGAGCGACGGAGAACGCCAGAAGGCCTTCATCGCCAAGGTGCTGGCCCAGGAATGCCCCATCATCCTGCTCGACGAGCCCACCGCCTTCCTCGATGTCACCAGCCGTCTCGAAACCATGATTACCCTGCGCCGCCTCGCCCATCAGGAAGGAAAAGCCGTCCTGCTTTCCACCCACGACCTTGACACAGCCCTCCAGCTGGCCGACAAACTCTGGCTCCAGCCGGCCTGCAGCGCAGAAAAAGAAACCGCAGACCCGATGGTCTGCGGTACCCCTTCCACGCTGATAGAGAATGGTGCGCTCGCGCGCTTCTTCTCCACGGACGCCGTTATTTTCGATCCCGTGAACCGGCGGCTGGTCGCCCGGAAATAACCTCCTTCCACGTTTTCCCGACGATGACCGGCGGCTGCGGCTGATAAGCGGCCTTCGTCCGCCACGGGCTCCAGACATTGGCAGCCGTCGAAGGACTGGTCTTGCGGTTGACGACGTCATAGGCCACGAAGTCTTCGTAATTGTAAGTCCAGTCCGCCCCCTCGGACAATTTGTGCAGGCGATACCAGATCGCTTCGCGGGAAGGCGCATTGAATCCGCCCGTATTCTCGCGCATGATACTGTTTTCCGTCGGACGCCAGGCACCTTTCCAATAAGTACAGGCCCCTTCAAAGACGCCCAGTCCATCGTACTGATACCGTTCGTCGGAGAGGAAGCGGGCCCATTTCACCTGGGCCGGATCACCGGTAAAGTCGATGTTTTTCCACCAGCCGGACTTTTCATGCTTGCGATACGTGTCTATTGTGTTCTGGTCGATGGTACCATAGCTTTCATACGAATATTCATCGGCCAGCTTGGCGAAGCCATGGCCGCCGGCCTCATGGTGTACCAGCTCGGCCAAAACCTTATCCCCGGCCCCGATGGAGAAATATGCCAATGACGTACCGCAACCATAATCCGTGTCTTTATCCACAGGATCCATCATGTAGCAGGTACCGCCCACGCGCGTTGTGTAGTCGTTCATCGCGATGATGACCAGCGTATTCTCCATCCTGTCGTCCGACACGGCTTTCCGCGCATATTCGATGCAGGCGGCATCGGAACCGCCTACCTGCGTGATGGGGCCGAACCAGGTGCCCAACGCCTGTCCCGGATGCTCATAGCCTTCGGTTGCGGAAACCACGTTTACCGCATAGACATTGAACCTGTCGCGATAGGATTTATACGGCTCTTCCGAGAAGTACACGTCCGCCATCTTCTGCATCACGGCGGCATACGTACCATCGGCAACCTGGCGGTCGGAGAACGCATCGCCCAGAAGGACGATATCGATGCCCTTGCCCCTGGAGGCCTTCTGCAACACAGTTACCACGCCGTCCTGGCTATAGTCTTTGGACATGTAGTAATCAGGCGGGACGACACTTTCATCCCAATATCCCTGTATTCGGTCGGCATACCTGGACCAGGAGACAGACGATTTATACAATCTCTCCGTCCCTTCCGGCACCATGATGACCGTCTCCTTCGGAATGCCGGGTTCCTCGTAATAGCTTGCTTCCTGATAGGTCGGCGGCGTAAAGGAACGGAAGATGATGGAATCCAGTTTTTCGGATCCACGGAAAGCATCAGAACCCATATTGGCCATATTGGCGTTTATCAGGACTGTCCGCAGACTGGACATGTTCTGGAAAACTCCGTCACCAAGGTGCATCATGCTTTCGGGCAGGATAAGCCGCTCCGTCGTCGTGTTTCCGTTGAAACTTCTGTAGAAAGTATTGGTGATTCCTTCCGGAACGGTATATTCCACGGGAAGAAGCGGCGTAACACCCACCAGCTGGGTACCCATCACCACACAGTGGTGATCGTCCGTCGTCAAAGGGCCATAGACGAATTCCAATTGCTCGCAATCCAGCAGCCAGTCCGTATAGACGGTCTCGAGCGAAGCAGGCAGCGTAAGGCTGTGCAAAGTCTTGTTATTCCTGAAACAGTACGGGCCGATCCGCTTGACACCTTCCGGAACGGTACATTCCGTCGCTCCGTAACCGGCATAGACGGACATTTCGCCCTCGCTATTGATAAACATCCGCCCGTCCTTGACATACGGGCAGTCTCCCTTGAATTCCCGCAATTTCTGGCTGAATGTAAAAGTATACATGTCCATGGACTTGAACTGTGCGGGTAAGCTGACTGTTTCCAGATTATCGCAATAGGCGAAAGTATAGTATCCCGTGGATTCCAGTCCATCCGGAAGGATCACGTCCCGGATGGCATTCTGGCCCCTGAAAAGCTCCGGAGCAATGGCTTTTACCCCGGCAGGAACGACCAGCGTCTCTTTTAAGTTGCCCAGCGTATAGGCAACCATCGTACCGTCCAGTATCAGCGCCGTTTCGTCTTCCGTGGCGCACTTTCCATAGAGTCGTTTCAATTTGTTGCAAAGCATCAGGAATCCTTCACCCACATATTTCAGGTTATCGGGAGCCCGGAAAGAAGTGATATCGTTCTGTCTGATGGCGTTGCTTTCGATCCGCTCCACGGAATTGGGCAGATAGAGACCCGAGACACCACTGCCGAATACCGTCTCATAATCGCCGCCGATCCGGGTTACCGGACCGTCGAACTGGATGACGCCTTTCCCGTCCGTATAGGTATGCGACTTGATGCCGCGGTCGAAATACGAAGGCTTGAGAAAGAGTGGATTCTTGTTCAGAGTAACATACCATATCTGGTCGGACGGCACATTGTCCATGATGTTGGGATCGAAACGTTGCAAGATCGAGATTGTCCGCTTGACGTTGCCGGCCTCGACCACCACTGTCGCCTCGCGGTCGGAGAGCGACTCGTTCCTGGTGATGGTCAGCGTTATCTGTCCGCTGCCTGCCGCACCGGATGCGGGAGACACCGTACACCAGGAAGTGCTGCTCGAAGCAGTCCATGCCACCGTAGTCGTGAAAGGAATCGTCGCCGTCCCGCCGGTTGCGGCTAACTCACCGGTAGCATTTCCGTCGCTTATCTGCGTTACCGGACCTCCTGTCGGAATCGAGAAGGTAATGCTCGCCGTTGGCGTCGGGGTCGGCGTGGGAGTCGGGGTCGGAGTAGGAGTAGGCGTGGGTGTGGGCGTCGGTTCCGGTTTCTCGCAACCTGTCAGAAAGGCCAGCATGGTACAGGTAAAAACGAAGCAGATAAGCTTTCTCATGGCGCAAGTATCTTTAGTTAACCGCAAATTTATAAAATCATTGTTTTGTTTTGTCATTTTTTTGCCTCATTTTGACTATTTTACACAAGCTGCACAAAAAAGCCGCCCCCGGTCTCGGGGACGGCTTCGCTTTCAGCAACGCGCGAGTCTTATTCAGCCTCGATCGGCGTAACCGGAATTTCCGGGGTTCCTTCCACGGGAACCGACTGCTCGATCTGGGTCTTGATGTTGGAGTGGCGCGAGCTCCGCTGCGGGATGGCGAAAGTAGCCGCGATGCAGAGGACAATGATCGAGATCGCCAGGGTCCAGGTTGCTTTCTCAAGGAAGTCGGCTGTCTGACGCACGCCGAAGGTCTGGTTGCCGGCTGCAAAGTTGGCTGCCAGTCCGCCGCCCTTCGAGTTCTGGAGAAGAACCACGATGGTCAGGAGAATACTCGCAATCACGATCAGGATGGAGAGTGTGATATACGCTGCTTGCATAGTCTATTGTGTTTTTTCTTTTACTTTTTCTATAAGAGCCGCAAAGTAAGCACTTTTTTCTGGATTTAGCAAAATAAGTTTTTCGTAAATCGCAATGGCTCGGTCATAAAGCTCCTGTTCGGCATAGATGGCGGCGAGCGTCTCGCTGACAAGACGGCCGTCGGTATCCACTTCCCCGGCCTCGGCCGGGGCATAGTCCTCGCTGCCGGCACGGGCCCCGAAGACGGGCGTCGTGACGGAGAATCCTTCCTGCTGGAGACGTTCGAAATCTTCCTGCCCGAAATAGTCGCCGCCCACGACATAGTACTGGGGCCTGGCGGGGCCTTCCTGTGCCGGCGCCGCTTCTTCGACACGGACCTTGCCGGTAAGGATGCGCAGGATTTCGTCACGCGAAAGGAAGAAGATGGCATTCCGGCCTACGGCACGGCGCAGAGCCTCTTCATCGTCACCCTGACGGGAAAGGGCTTCCTTGCGGGCCACGGTGAACCAGGGATTGTCTTCGAGCAGCTGCTGCAGCCCGGCAGAAGATAGTTGGGCAAGGTCTACCATTGTGCTACCGTTGCGTTGAAGATGTCATCCACGATTTTCTTGACGATGGTCTCGCAGAGCTGGTTCTCCACCATGTCGAGTGAATTGTTGGAGTCGTAATCCTCATAGCCGGCAAACGACTGCTCCAGATTGTCTTCTTCGTGCAGGACGTTGGTGAAAACGACTTTGCAGGTGACTGTCAGGCGGTTCATGGCGGCGACTTCCTCGGCCGTGACCGCCGTGGCGCGCACGTCGTACGATTCGATGGTGACCAGCAGGTTCAGGTCTCCGTCCTCAGATACCTGCTCCAGCCGGGTCAGCTTGCGGTACTTGTCGTTGAGCTCTTCGGTAAGCAGGTTGGCCAGGGAGGGATTGACCTTGGTCGCCCTGTTGACCACGGGTTCGATGCAGATGGTCTTGACGTCGGACTGGATGGAGGTACCGGAGAACGAATAGGTGACTTTGCATCCCGGCAGAAGGAGAAGCAGTGCGACCAGGCAGGTCAATGGACGGAAGCGGAGTTTCATTGGATGCCGAGTTCTTTGATTTTACGATAGAGGGTACGTTCGGAGATGCCGAGTTCCTCGGCGGCAGGCTTGCGGCGGCCGCCGTTTCGTTCCAGCGCCTTGCGGATGAGTTCCGCGCTGACATCCTGGATGGAGACGGGCTCCTGGACCGACACCGGGACTTCCTGCGGCACGGCGCTCGAATGGACGTCTTTCGCGCTGATGAGCAGTTTGCCGGAAGAGTGGACATCCCCTTCGCGTTCTTCCGCTGGAAGATTGTCGAGGCGGGCGTTGATGGTTTCGATGTCCTGCCGAAGCTGGTAAAGGATCTTGAAGATGATGTCGCGGTCGCTCATGTAGTCGGACCCTGCGTCGCCCGTGCGGACAGGGAGATTGCCTGCTCCTTCGGAGGGAAGATAGCGGGCCATCACTTCCGCGCTGACCAGGCGGTTGGTCTCCAGCACCGAGATGCGGTTCACCACCCCCTGCAGCTGGCGGATGTTTCCGGGCCAGCGGTAGTTCCGGACGAGTTCCTGCGCTTCGGGTGTCAGACGGATGGCCGGCACCATGTTCTGGTCGGCGAAATCGAGGGCGAACTTGCGGAAAAGCAGCACGATGTCATCTTTCCGTTCCCGCAGGGGCGGGATTTGGATGGGCACGGTGCAGAGGCGGTAATAAAGATCTTCGCGGAACTTGCCGTCGCGGATGGCGTTCAGCAGATTGACGTTGGTGGCTGCCACCACGCGGACGTCGGTCTTCTGCACCTTGGCGGACCCGACCTTGATGAACTCGCCGGTCTGCAGGACACGCAGCAGGCGTACCTGGGTCGACATGGGCAGCTCTCCCACCTCGTCGAGGAAGAGGGTTCCGCCGTCGGCTTCTTCAAAATAGCCCTTCCGGGTCTCGATGGCACCGGTGAAAGAGCCCTTCTCATGGCCGAACAGTTCGGAATCGATGGTCCCTTCGGGGATACCGCCGCAGTTGAGGGCGAGGTATACGTTATGTTTGCGGGCACCGAACTGGTGGATGATCTGCGGAATGACCTCCTTGCCCACGCCGCTCTCGCCGGTAACCAGCACGGACAAGTTCGTGGGGGCGACCTGACGGGCGATTTCGATGGCGCGGTTGAGCTCCGGATCGTTGCCGATGATGCCGAAACGTTGCTTGATCTGATTCAAATCCATATTTGCAAAGTTAAGAAAAAAAGTATTATCTTTGTATGATACTAACCGAAGAGGAAAAACCAAATTGTAATTCAAATAAACGCGTTTTTATGAAAAAAATCTTTTCCAGCATCTTGCTCATCGCAGCAATTTCATTCGGGCTCGCATCCTGCAACAACGCCCAGAAAATGATTGATGCAGCCGACCAGATCGACATCAAGTGCAATCCGGAAGTGCTTGAGGTGGTGGCCGGCAACATCGACGCTACCGTTTCCGTGACCTTCCCGCCGGAGTACTTCCTCCCGAAGGCCACCCTCGAAGTCACGCCCGTCCTCCTCTATGTCGGAGGCGAGGCCGTCGGCAAACCGTTCGTCTATCAGGGCGAAAAAGTCACCGACAACTTCAAGACCGTCACGAAAGACGGTGCCACCATCTCCGAGAAGGTCCACTTCGACTATGTCCCGGGCATGGAGAAATCCGAACTCGTCGGCCGTGCGAAAGTATTCTATAAAGGTAACGAGTATGTGTATCCCGCCGACATCAAGATCGCCGACGGCGCCAACTGCACCTACATGCTCGCCGATACCGATGGCAGCTACCACTACATGGCTGACGGCTACCAGGAAGTGATCCCCGAGACCGCAGAGGCCCAGATCATGTACCTGATCAACAGTGCCGACGTCCGTGGTTCCGAACTCAAGAGCCAGGATGTGAAGAACTTCCAGGAAGCCCTCAAGGCCCTCGACAACGACGAGCGCCGTGAAGTCAAGGGCACCGAGATCGTGGCTTACGCTTCCCCGGACGGCCCTGACGCCCTCAACAACCGCCTCTCCGCCAACCGTGAGAAGAGCGCTTCCAAGGCTTTCGACAAGGTCACCAAGAAGCTCAACGCCGGCGAAGTGACCACCAAGTCCATCGGCGAAGACTGGGAAGGCTTCCAGGAACTCGTGCAGAACTCCAACATCGAAGACAAGGAACTCATCCTCCGCGTCCTGTCGATGTACAGCGATCCGAACGTCCGCGAGCGTGAGATCAAGAACATGTCTGCCGTCTACGAGTCGCTGAAGACCAACATCCTCCCGCAGCTGCGCCGCGCCCGCTTCATCACCAACGTGGAGTACACCAACTACACCGCTGAAGAACTGGCCGACCTCGTGGAGAACAACATCGACGTGCTCGACGAGC
>JAEETO010000153.1 GCA_016290385.1 Bacteroidales bacterium
GGGCATTCCATTGATCGCCACCCCCGGCTTGTCCGGGGGTGTTTTTTTAGCCGACGTACTCCGAAGGAGGGACGCCGAATTGTTTCTTGAAGGAGGTGGAGAAGTGGGAGAGGGTATTGAAGCCGGTCATCCAGGCGATCTCCGACATATTGTGCTTACCTTCCTTGAGCAGGTCGGCCGCCCGGTTGAGTTTGTACCGTTTGAAGAAGACCGACGGATTCTCGCCCGTCAGACCTTTTACCTTGTAATAAAATTTCGTGCGGGAGATCTTCATCATCTCGGTTATGCGCGTGATGTCGAGATCCGTGTTGTCGAGTTCTTTCTCCATCAACTCGTACAATTGCTTCATGAACGCGGCATCGCGCGGCGAAAGGACTTCCGGTTCGATCGCTTCCGTCGTCGTGACCTCGCCCAGTTGCCGCCGTACCTTATCCCGGTTCTCCAGCAGTGATTTGACCAGCGCCAACAGATAGGCCGGCTGGAACGGCTTCGTTACGTACGCATCGGCGCCCTTGCCGAGCCCTTCCACCTGATTCTCAACCGCCACTTTTGCCGTTACCAGAATGACCGGAATGTGACTCAGCTGGAGATCGCCCTTTACCACTTCACAAAGCTCGTAACCGCTCTTGCCGGGCATCACTACGTCGCTGATCACCAGATCGGGCGTCTCTTCCTCCATTCCCGCGAGCGCTGACGTCGCATCGAAGTAAACGTTTACCCGATAGGCGGGCTGCAGCAAGACTTTTACGTAATTGGCGACATCGATGTCGTCGTCCACCACCGCGATCAGCCGCTGACCCGCTTCCGCTTCGGGCGAAGCCGCTTCCACGGCCGTTGTGGGGAGCGTGACAATCTCCGGCTGACGTTCCGTCCGCTCGTCCTCCGTGTAGGAGGAGGCGCTTACCGGCAGGATGAAACGGAAGATGGAACCGCCATCCGGCCGGTTCCAGGCCTTGATGTAACCGTGGTGGAGCGACGTAAGCGCGCGTGCATAGTACAGGCCGATACCCGTACCCTGCGTCTTGTCGGACCCGGTGGCACGGTAGAAACGTTCAAAAATCTTCTCGAGTTCTCCCTCCGCAATGCCTTTCCCGGAGTCGGCGACGGCCACGCAGGCATATTGATGGTCCGTATCGTTTTCCGAAAGCGGGAACCACTGGGCAACCTCTTCGCGCGGCAACACATCGAAAGAAAGGGTTACCTTGCCGCCGGGGGGCGTGTATTTCAATGCGTTGGAAAGCAGATTCATCGTGATCTTCTGGACTTTGTCCACGTCGGCCCACATTACGAGCGGCTCCTCGAGTCCGTGCGCCGACAACTCGATTCTCTTCGAATCGGCATTGAAGCGGAAAAGCTCGACCGTGCTTTTGAGGGGGGCGACGATGTCGGTTTTCGACACCTTCAGCTGCAGTTTGCTGTTGCCGATGCGATTGAAGTCGAGCAGCTGGCCCACCAGCGAGAGCATCCAAGTGGCGTTGCGCTGGATGATGCCCACCAGCTTGCGGTCGCGTCCTTTCACGGTTTCCGAAGCTGCCAGTTCGGCGGCGGGTCCGGCGATCATCGTCAGCGGCGTGCGGAATTCGTGGGCCACATTGGAGAAGTAATTCATCTGGATCTTGTTGAGCTGTTGCTCCTGCTCTTTCTGCTGCTCGGCCTTTTCCCGCTCGCGCTGCTCCTGCCGGATGTTCCGGGCGTGTGCGGCACGTTCCCGGCGGATGCGGCGGTACAGGAAGGCCAGCAGCGCCAGGATTCCGGCGCCGAGCATCGACATCAGCGACCTGGCCCACCAGGTACGGTTCCAGCGCGGCAGGACGCGGATGTTCAGGAAGTCTTCGGTTTCGACGATGCTCCGGTTGTTGTTGGTAATCCGTACCTTGAACTTATAGCGACCGGCGGGCAGGTTGGCGTAGTAGGCTTCGTGGTTGTTGCCGGCATCGATCCAGTATTTGTCGAAACCTTCCATCTGGTAGTAATAGTGCGACCGTTCGTGCTCGCTGTAGTCGAGGGCGGCGAACGAGATGCTGAAGCCGTTCTGGTTGTGCCG
>JAEETO010000084.1 GCA_016290385.1 Bacteroidales bacterium
ACATCCGAAATGGCTCGTGGGCTTCAGCGATATCACAGTGTTTCATGCCGTGCTGCAAAGTCACGGCATCGAGTCGATCCTAGGGGCGATGCCCAGCACGATCGGCCCGGACGCCGGCCCGGATTCGAAGATCAGCGAAGAATCGCTGCGCAAAGCCCTTTTCGGCGAGATCAAAAGCTACCGGACAGCGCCGCACGACTACAGTGTCCCGGGCTCAGCCCGTGGCCGCCTGGTCGGCGGCAACCTGAGCCTCTTCGTCTCCTGCCTGCGCACGCCGTGGGAAAACCATCTCGACGAAGACAGCATCCTGTTCATCGAAGACGTCGACGAACGGATGTACAACCTCGACCGCATGCTGCTGACGCTCCAGCAGGGAGGCTTCTTCGCGCGGACGAAAGGCATCGTCATCGGCCAGTTCACCGACACCAGCGGCGAAGACGAGTGGCAGCGCAAGGCCATCGACCTCGTCCACGAATACATGCCTGACGACAAACCGGTGCTCTTCGGCTTCGACTGCGGCCACGAGCACCCCAACTACAGCCTCTACCTCGGCCGTGAAGCCACCCTCGACGTCACCCCCGACGGCGGCTGTTTGAAGTTCATTTAATAGACGATAAGGATTGTGCCATCATGGCGCGGGTGGAATGTTGCTTCGAGGACCCTAACCACCCGCGGTTGATAGCGGGAGGGGCCCAAAGCCCTGGCTTTGGGAGGGAGACTCGCTTGCGAGTCGGTCCGAGAAGCAACTTCCAGAGCGCCTGGCACAAGCCGCAGAAGAAGTAAACGAATAACCCAGATGCCCGGTCAAGCCGGGCATGACAAGTGAGATTCCGGAGAAATCCCGGCATGAGGAAGAATAGCCGTCCTCAAATGAGGCCGAAAATGAGGATGGGACAATGAAAAACGGACATCCATCCTCAAATGAGACCCAAAATGAGGATGGCAAATTAAGACAAGTAAAAAAAAACACATATTATGCTCAAAGACGGACAACTTTACATCGCGCACAGCGACAACGGAAACATCAATCTGGTCGGCAAGATGGCCAACCGCCACGGCCTGATCGCCGGCGCCACCGGCACCGGCAAGACCGTCACCCTGCAAGTGCTTGCCGAAACCTTCTCCCAGGCCGGCGTCCCCTGCTTCATGGCCGACATGAAAGGCGACCTGAGCGGCATCAGCCAGCCCGGTAAACTCAGCGGTTTCATCGAGAAACGCATGCCCGAATTCGGCATCGAGAACCCGCAGTTCGCCGGCTGTCCCACCCGCTTCTTCGACGTGTTCGGCGAACAGGGCTTCCCCATGCGCGCCACCATCTCCGACATGGGCCCGCAACTGCTCGCCCGCCTCATGGAACTGAGCGAAGTCCAGGCCGGCGTGCTCAACGCCGTGTTCCGCATCGCCGACGACAACGACCTGCTGCTCATCGACTTGAAAGACCTCAAACTCATGCTCGACTTTGTCGGGAAGAACGCCGCCAAATTCACTACCCAGTACGGCAACATTGCCTCCGCCAGCATCGGGGCCATCCAGCGCGCCGTCCTGCAGATCGAAAGCGAAGGCGGTGACCAATTCTTCGGCGAACCCGCCTTCGACGTGGCAGACCTCTTTGCCGTGGAAAACGGCCGCGGCGTGATGAACGTCCTGGCCGCCGACCGCCTGATGCTCAACCCCAAACTCTACTCCACCTACCTGCTGTGGCTGATGACCGAACTCTACGCCAAACTCCCCGAAGTCGGCGACCTCGAACTGCCCAAGTTCGTGTTCTTCTTCGACGAAGCCCACATGCTCTTCGACGGCACCTCCAAGGCCCTCGTCGACAAGATCGAACAGGTCATCCGCCTCATCCGCTCCAAAGGTGTCGGCATCTATTTCATCACCCAGGTCCCCAGCGACGTCCCCGTCAGCGTCCTGGCCCAGCTCAGCAACCGCGTGCAGCACGCCCTCAGAGCCTACACCCCTCAGGACCAGAAAGCCGTGCGCGCCGCCGCCCAGACCTTCCGCACCAACCCGGACTTCAAGACCGAAGACGCCATCCTCGACCTGGGAACCGGCGAAGCCCTCGTCTCCTTCCTCGACGAGAAAGGCGCCCCGAGCGTCGTGGAACGCGCCAAGATCCTCTTCCCGCTCAGCCAGATCGGCGCCATTACCCCCGGCCAGCGCATGGACATCCAGGCCGCAGCCCCGCGCAAACTCAAAGAATACGAAAGCGCCTTCGACCGCGAAAGCGCCTATGAAGTGCTGACCGAGGTAAACCAGAAGCTGGAAGAAGAGAAGGAAAAAGAGCGCCAGGCCCTCGAAAAAGAGAAAGAGGCCAAAGCCAAGGAAAAAGAGGCCAAAAGCAAGGCAACGAAGAAAGGCATCGGCCGCACCATCCTCGGCACCATGATCGCCGCCGCTGCCACGAGCTTCGCCCGCAGCGCCGGCACCCAGATTGCCAAGAGCATCGGCGGCGGCAGCACGAAGAAGAGCAGTTCGACCAAGAAGAGCAGTTCTTCCAAAAGCAGTGACTCCGTGATCAAGAAAGCCACGAAGACCGCCGTGAACACCGCCACCCGCAAGGTGACGACCGAAATCCTCAAGAGCATCCTCAAATAATGCCCTGGGGCGATTTCTACGCGACACGGATCTATCCCGGCCTGTCGGCCGCCCTCTCCTGGGTGGCCTCTCCCTTCAGCTTTTCGCTGACCGAAGTGGCCATCGTGCTGGCGATCCTGGCGTTCGTCTGGATCATCGTCCGCGCCATCCGGAAGCACAAGCCCTGGTGGAAATGCGTGCTGGGCGAGATCGCCCTGCTGCTGGGCGTCGTGGCCTGGCTTTACATCGGCTGGGGCTTCAACTACTTCCGCAGCGACATCTACACCCGCACCGGCACCACGCCGATGCCCTATGAGGAAGCTGAACTGCAGGAATTTCTGAAAGTGTTCGCCGAAGAACTCAACGAGAACTGGTGCGATGTGGAGACGGTCGATCCCCGTCAGATCGAAACCGAGATCAAGGCCTGGTACACGGCCCTGCCGGAGGAATGCGGCCTGTGCAAGCCCCGCCGCTGGCAGCATCCGAAACGAATGATCTTCAACCGGCTCCACTCCGCCGTGGGCGTGCTGGGCTATATCGGGCCCGCCTTCGACGAACTGCACGTCAATCGCGACTTGTTGCCACTGGAATACCCTTTCATCTATGCCCACGAATACTCCCACGTGCTGGGCGTAAGCAACGAGGCAGAAGCCAATTTCTGGGCCTTCGAGGCCTGCCGCGCATCGGAAGACCAGGCCGTCCGCTACAGCGCCTGGTACATGCTCCTTCGCCACACGGCCGGCAACCTCCGTTCCCTGATGGACGAGGCTTCATGGAACGCCTGGTGCGAAACGCTGATCCCGGAAGTCTTCGTCGACATGGAAGTGGACAGCCTGCACTGGGCTGACCTGCGCTGGAACTGGCTCGCACAACTCCAGCACCGCTACTACAACCTGTTCCTGAAGACCAACCGCATCGCCGACGGCACCGCCAATTACGGCCAGGTGCTCCGCCTGGTGCTCTCCCTCTCGGACCTGCACGACCACGAACATGGCGAAGAAGATTGACAAGACCAACGCCGCCCGGCTGCTCGACGCAGCCGGAATCGCCTATGAACTCGTCCCCTACGAAGTGGACGAGAACGACCTGGCAGCCCAGCACGTCGCCGACCAGCTCGGCGAAGACATCGAACAGGTGTTCAAGACGCTCGTGCTGCGCGGCGACAAAACCGGCTTTTTTGTCTGTGTGATCCCGGGCAATTTTGAAGTAGACCTGAAAGTGGCGGCCCGCATCTCGGGCAACAAGAACTGCGAGATGCTGCACGTCAAGGAACTCCTGCCCACCACGGGCTACATCCGGGGCGGCTGTTCCCCCATCGGCATGAAGAAGCCCTTCCCCACCTTCATCCATGAAAGCGCCCTGCTCTACGATTACATCTATGTCAGCGCCGGCGTCCGCGGCCTGCAGCTCAAGATCGCCCCGCAGGATTTAATCGATTTTGTCGGGGCAGGAATTTATCCGCTGTAGCTTTCTCCTGGATTAAAAATCCTGGGAATGATTGATTGAAATTTTGGGATTTTTGTATCTTCGCATGAAAATATGCGTCATATTTGTCAATGTTTCAGCAAGATGCTGAAAATTTCATTTCTTATTATCCCTGGCATTTCGGATTTTTTTAATTTCATATAATTCGTTATCTTTGCAGGATATGGGAAAAGCACTCTTTCTGAAGCTCAAAGAATCGCTGACCTCCGTACTGCCGGTGGGCATCATCGTCTTTATTCTGGCGATGACGCCGCTGGTGACGCTCACAGGCAAGGAGATGCTGGTCTTCGGCATTTCGGCCCTGCTGCTGATCGTCGGCATCGGCCTGTTCAACCTGGGCGCTGATATGGCCATGACCCCGATGGGACACTTCATCGGCGAAGGACTGACGAAAAGCAAGAAAGCCAGTATCCTGCTGCTCGTCAGCTTTTTGATGGGCCTGATGATCACCATCGCCGAACCCGATCTCGCCGTCCTGGCCGAACAGGTTGCTACGCTTATGAACGGTACACTTCTGATCTGGACTGTGGGAATCGGCGTGGGCCTGTTCCTGCTGCTGGCCGTGCTCAAGATCCTCTCGCGTACCGACCTGACCAGCATGCTGCTCTTCTTCTACATGCTGCTCTTTACCATTGCATCTGTAGTGATTGATGCCGGAAAAGAGCCTCTGTTGCCGCTCTGCTTCGACTCTGGCGGCGTGACCACGGGTCCCATTACCGTTCCTTTCATCATGGCACTGGGAGTGGGCATCGCCATGACTGTCGGTGGAAGGCGGGCCAACGAGAACAGTTTCGGCCTGATTGCCCTGTGTTCGATCGGACCGGTCATCGCCATGATGGGATTGTCTTTGTTTTCCAAGGGATCACTTTCTTACAACGTTCCCGACTACAGCATGGATGCCATTTTGGAAGCAGGGTTCTGGGCAACGCTCGTGGAAACGATGCTGGAGGTCGGCAAATCCCTGCTGCTGATCGTCGTATTTTTCGTCCTACTGCAGCTGATTGTCTTGAAACTGCCAAAAACACAGCTGATTACCATCGGCGTAGGCATCGTATTCACGTTCCTGGGCCTGGTGATCTTCCTGACTGCCGTTGCGGTCGGTTTCATGCCCGTCGGCTACAAGATCGGCACGGACCTGGCTACGTTCAGCGAGCCGCTGCTGATTGCCATCAGCTTCGTCATCGGCCTTGTCGTGGTGCTTGCCGAGCCTGCGGTCCACGTGCTTAACCAGCAGGTGGAAGAAATCACAAACGGTGAAGTGAGCCGCCGCCAGATGATGTTCGCCCTGTCCCTCGGCGTAGGCATCTCGATCGGCCTGTCAATCCTCCGTATCCTCTTGAATTTCTCTCTGCTCTATTATCTCATACCCGGATACCTGCTGTCGCTGGGACTCTCGTTCTTCGTGCCGAAACTCTACACCGCCATCGCCTTCGACTCCGGCGGCGTAGCCAGCGGACCGCTGACTTCCAGCTTCATCCTGCCAATGGCCATCGGCGCCTGCGTTGCTATGCATTCGCAGGCAGAAGTGTTGTCACTGGCCTTCGGTATCGTGTCGATGGTGGCCCTCACCCCGCTGATCACCATCCAGACCCTCGGTTTCCGTGCCGTCGTTGCACGGCGTGCGCGCAGCAAGGCTGCCATGCGCCGCATCCTTGCCGACGACGACGAACAAATCATCTATTTCAAGTAACCATGGAAGAGAAGAACAGACCCCTCGCCAGAAACATCGCGCCGGAAAAACTGGAATTGCTCATCGCCATCGTCTATTCCGACAAAGTCCGGTATTACACCAATCTGATTCAGGCATCGGAGGCCAATCTCTATCTTTCCATGCCGGCCAGCGGCACATCGGAGAGGGCCATCATGAACTATCTGGGACTCAACCAGTCCAACCGTGCGGCCATTTTCAGCGTGGTTCGCCAGGACAAGGAAAAAGACCTGCTGGAAACCCTTGACGACAGCTTCACACATCTCAAGGGAGGTGGCGGAATCGCCATTACGCTGCCGCTTTCCAGTATCATCGGCACTCTGGTTTTCGGTTTTTTAAGCAACGACAAGCGCACCATCCAATCATGAACAGCAACAAATACGAACTGATCGTCTGCATCGTCAATGCAGGATTCGCCGTCGAGGCCATGGAAGCTGCCAAGAAAGCCGGCGCCAGGGGCGGTACCATTCTCCGTGCGCGCGGCACCGCCAATCCCGAAGCGGAGGAATTCTACAACATATCCATCCAGCCCGACAAGGAGATTCTCTGGCTCATCGTCCCGAAAGAAATCAAGGACGACGTCATGCATAAACTCTATCAGGACGCCGGCCTTTCCAGTAAAAGCAAAGGCATCGCCTTCTCCCTTCCCGTCACCCATGCTGTCGGACTGCACGAGGAAGACGAATCGAAAAAAAAGTAAAATGCCGGGACAAGCCCGGCATGACGGAGAAAGCGTCCCTATTTCTTGATAGGATACAGCCGCAGCAGCAGGAGAATCAGCAGGGCGATACCGGCAGGAAACAGCGAGAAAATAGCCCAGATCATCTTCTGGACCGCCGGTTCGTTCGTGATGGTGACCACGGTCTGGCCCGTGGCCGGATCGGTACCGGAAATAAAGCCGGCCAGGCCGAGGAGCAGGGCGACCAGCGCACCGGAGATGGCCGAACCGAATTTCTGGGCCATGGTGCCGGAAGAGAAGATCAAACCTGTCGAAGAGGTCCCGTTCTTTTCCGTGGCATAGTCAGCAACGTCTGCATACATCGACCACAGCAGCGGCGAATAGAAACCAATGCCGATGGACGTAAGAATCACCGTCACGATCATCACCCAGATGTATTTCGGGTCCATCGGGATGAAGAAGAAGGCGATCGAGGTCACGGCACAGATGACCGCCGACCAGGCGAAAGCCTTGCGCTTCGAGCCCACCCACTTTGTAAAGCGCGGCGAGAGGCCGCCGAAAATCATGCAGGTCACTTCACCGAAGGTCATGAACACCGTATAGTTGATGATCAGGCCCGAGACTGTGACATCGCCATGCAGGCAGTATTCCAGCAGGTAGCCTGCCACAGCATAGCGGAAGCCGTTGAAGAAGTTGGTGCAGATGCCGATGAGCGTCAGATAGATCCAGGGCTTGTTGCGGAACAGGTCGGCAAAAGGCTTGAAGGAGAATTTGTCGGCACGGACGGGTTTCAGGCGCTCTTTCGTGAGCAAGCCGCAGGCCAGCGTGCCGATGGCAGCCAGCGCGCCCAGCAATACGCCGAGCACGGCATACTGGTGCTGCTCGGTGCCGCCCACCATTTTTTGCAGGTACGGGAAGGAGAGCAGGGTGATGAAGCCCATGGCGTAGGCACCGACCATGCGGTACGATGAGAACTGGTTCTTCTCGTTGTCATCGTCGGTCATCACGCCAAGCAGCGAACCGTAGGGCACGTTGACGGCCGTATAGACGACCATCATCAGCAAATAGAGCGTGTAGGCGTAGATGCGTTTGCCGACAGGTCCCAGGTCGGGCGTGTAGAGCAGCAGGGCGAAAACCACGCCCAGGGGAATGGCACCGAAAAGGAGCCACGGCCGGTACGTACCCCAGCGCGACCGGGTCCGGTCGGCGATGGCGCCCATCATCGGGTCGGTAATCACGTCGAAGAGGCGGGCGACCAGCATCAGTGTTGCCGTATCCGCCACCGTGAGGCCGAAGATATTGGTAAAAAACAAGGGAAATGCGATGGACATCACCTTCCAGGTAATGCCGCCCGCCGCGGCGTCGCCCAGTGCGTAGCCTATTTTCTCGGATAATTTTGCCATAGTCTTTATCGATTAGATTCCGGGTCAAGCCCGGAATGACGTTAATCGTCCGTCATGCCGGACTTGATCCGGCATCTCGTTTTATTCAAATATCTTTAAAATTTCCAGACACATACGGGAGTTGTGGTACGGACATTTCCAAAAGCCGGCCTTGGGGCTGGCCAGGTCGGGCGAGCCATCGGGCAGGACGGCCCAGTACCACTCCCCTTTTTCGCGGTCCACCAGATGGTCGCGGATGTAGTTCCAGCAGGCCACGGCCCGGTCGGCCGCGGCAGCGTCGCCGTGGTATTTCCACAGCCAGAGATTGCCCACGACAGTCTCGGCCTGTACCCACCACTGCCGGGATTCATCGAGAAGGTCACCCAGCAACTTTTCATAGCTCATGGAGCCGTCGGGCAGCAGGCCTTCGTTGCCGGCCTTGCCAAGGGCAGCCGCACATGGTCTGACACGGTTCACGACAGTGAAGTCGTGGGTGGCCATGGCGCATTCCAGCAACAGCCAGGAAGTCTCGATGTCGTGCCCGTAGGAGACGGCGCCGGGCAACACGCCCCAGTCACGCCGGAAATACAGCTGCAGGTGCCCGTCGGGACCCATGATGCGCGAACAGGTCAGTTCGATCAACTGTTCCAGCGCCGATTTGAGCGACGGGTCCGCCCAGACCTGGTAGAGATTGGCGTAGGCCTCCATCAGGTGAAGATGGGAGTTCATCGTCTTGTCGGCATTGATGTCATGGGCTGAGAGCGACATGTCTTCCAGCGGCTTGAAATCGCAGGAAAGGGCTTCCATATAGCCTCCGTGCTCATGGTCTGCAAAGTGCTCTTCCGTGGTCCGGAACAAGTCGATGGCAGCTTCGAGCGTCAGAGCGTCGTGTGTCGCCTTGTAAAGTTCGCTCAGTCCATAGATGGCGAAGCCCTGGGCATACAGCTGTTTCTTGGTTTCGAGGGGCTTTCCGTCGGCCGTAACGCTCCAGTAGACGCCGCTGTTTTCGGGATCGAAGAAATGGGCCAGCAGCCAGTCGCGGGCCTCTTCGGCGGCCGCCAGGTAATCGGGATGGCGGAGCTTGCGGTAAGCCGCCGCGAAGGTCCAGATGATGCGGGAATAGAGGATGATGCCGCGCGGGGCGTCGGGCAACACTTCTCCGGAGGACTTCACCTCGCCGTAGAAGCCGCCGCGGGGGTCCGCAAGACCCAGCCAGAAGTCCAGAATGTTGTCTTTCAGGACTTCGGCTGTTTCTTGCAGGAATTGTTCGGTTTTAGTAGTCATCTCCAGATTCCGGGTCAAGCCCGGAATGACGATTAAATTAGATATTAGGGGTATTCCAGATTTTCGTTTCCGTGCAGTTGACCATGACGCCCATGCCGCCGCAGGAGATACGGAAGTCGCCCTTCTCAAGGCGCCAGCGGCCGTCGGCGCCGACGAAGGCGAGTTCGTTGGCCGGCAGTTCGAAGGTCACGACTTTCGATTCGCCCGGCTGGAGCTCGATTTTCTCGAAGCCGCGGAGGCGCTTCACGTCGGGAATCAGCGAAGCCACCAGGTCGGAACTGTAGAGCAGGACGGCCTCCTTGCCGGCACGGTCGCCGGTGTTGGTCACCTTGACGGAGACTTCCAGCACGTCACCGGCCTTGAAATCATGCTGGGAAACGGCCAAATCGCTGTAGGCAAAGGTGGTGTAGCTCAGGCCGTAGCCGAAGGGCCACTGGACGTCCATCACGGCGTCGTAGTTGTAGGATCCTTCCATCACCTCGCGGTGCTCGGAAACCTTGTAGTCGTAGGTATGCAGGGCGTTGATGTGCTTCGAATAGGTAAATGGCAGCTTGCCGGAGAAGTTCTCGTCGCCGGCCAGCAGGGCGGCCAGCGCGTCGCCGCCATAGTTCGACGGCAGCATCACGTCGACCACAGCCTTGGCCAGCGGCTCGATGTCGCCGATGATGCGCGGACGGCCCTCATTGAGCACCAGCACGATGGGCTTGCCGGTCGCGGCCAGGGCACGCACCAGCTCCTTCTGGTTCGGCGAGAGATTCAGGTCGTCCATGTTGCCGGGCGTCTCGCAATAGGAGTTCTCGCCGACGCAGCAGACGATCACGTCGCAAGTACGGGCGGCAGCGGCGGCCAGGGCGATGCCCGTCGCCTTTTCGTACTGCCAGGCCATCGGGATCTCGACATACTCCACACCCGGGACATAGTTCACGCGGCTGAAGCGTTTCTGCAGGGCTTCAACGATGGTGTTGTACTGCGGCACGAATTCATCCGCGGAACCCTGCCAGCGGTAGGACCAGCCTCCGTTCAGCGCGCGGAGCGTGTTGGCGTTAGGGCCGCAGACCAGGATGCGCTCGGTACCCTTGAGCGGAAGGATGTCGCCTTCATTCTTGAGCAGCACCTCCGACTCGACGGCAGCGGCATAGGATTCCCGGGCGAAACGCTCGCTCGCGAAATCCGGGTAGTCATACTCCCAGGTCGGGTGCTCGAACAGACCCAGACGGACCTTCAGGCGCAGCACGCGGCGGACGGCATCGTCGATGCGGGACATCGGGATCTCGCCCTTCTCGGCCAGGTCTACGATCACGTTCAAGCATTCAGGACCGTACGGATCCATAATCATGTCAATGCCGGCATTGATG
>JAEETO010000154.1 GCA_016290385.1 Bacteroidales bacterium
ACGAACCCCAGCCTACATTGAAGTTGGGTTCGAAAAGCAGCGATGTATTTTTCGATATCTTCCAGTCTGCACGCGCACCGGCACGGACGCCCCAGGTACTGGTGGTGGTATAGCCGTCCTCATCAGAAAACACAGAAGAACCATCTTTCTGCAAAGTTTCACGGGCCGTCGTTTCTTTCACATAACGTTCGTTGCCGTTGAACATGGCGTTGCCTGTAATCTCGGACTGGTTCTTCCAGGTATGGCTGCCGTTGAAACCGGCCATGTAGGACGTGGACTCGCCGTTGCCGCCCCAGCCGAAACCGCCACCCATTCCGCCACGCATGCCACCTCCACGCATATTTCCCATTGATGAGGCCGCCATGTCGTTGAAACCTCGGTTGTTGGTGTTGTTGGCGTTGCCGATGAAGGCCAGCTGGTTGGTTTCGGTAAAGTTGGCCACCATCGCGGCGCCCTGGTAACGGATCTTATTGTCGGAAGGCTGTACGTCATAGCCACCGCCACCCATCAGGTTGCCGAACCAGCCGTTCATCATGCCCTTGCGGATACCCAGGTCAAGCACCGTCTCCTCCTCACCGTCGTCGATGCCGGTGAACTGGGCCTGCTCAGACTTCTTGTCGACCACGCTTACGCGCTCGATGATATTGGCGGGCAGGTTCTTGCTGGCGATCGTCGGGTCATCCAGGAAGAACTCCTTGCCACCGATCTGGATCTTGTTGATGGTCTTGCCGTTAGCCGTGATCGTGCCGTCGGAGCCGACTTCGATGCCGGGGAGCTTCTTGAGCAGGTCCTCGAGCATGTCGTTGTCGCCCGACTTGATCATGGTCACGTTATGGGTGATGGTGTCTTTCTTGACGGTGATCGGGTTACCGACGTCCGAGACGGTGGCGCCCTTCAGGAAATTGGCCTCGACGGCCATCTGCTTGGTTCCCAGATCCGTATCCTTGTTGATGGTAATCACTTCCTCGTAGGTTTCATAGCCCATGAGGATGGCGGACACCTTGTACTTGCCGGCGGGAATGCCCTTGATCTCGGCCGCGCCCCGGTCGTCGCTCTGCGTGTACTTGAGCACCTGGGTCTTGCCGTCGGGCGTCAGCGCCACGGTCGCGTAGCCCACGGGCTCTTTCGTCGTCTTGTCGACCAGTTTGATTTTCAGATTGTAGTTCTGGGCCTGTGCGGCGACGGCCCCTGTCACGAAGAGCAGCATCAGAAGAACTGCCCGGAAGAAACGATATTTCATATAAAAATTAGTTGTCTCAATAAAAAATCTTCTACTTAGACTGCTTGCAACAGGGAAAGTTAAAAGGACTAAACGGTTATTTTTTACTTTTTTTCAACCTTTTCGCCCTCTTTTACCCTACCGGGATGCGCTTCGATGAATGACTTCCAGTTTTTCGAAGTGCTGGTGTCGGTCAACGGACTGGTGAGCTGGTAGTAATGGCACATCGCAATCGCCAGAGCGTCAGAAGCATCCAGGAACTTCGCATCGAAGGTCGTCTTGAGGGTTTTCTCCATCAGCAGCTTCACCTGCTCCTTCGAGGCGTCGCCCCGGCCTGTAATGGCCATCTTCACTTTTCGCGGCGCATATTCAAAGACTGGAAGCTGGCGGTGCAGCGCCGCGGCGATCGCCGCGCCCTGCGCCCGCCCCAGCTTCAGCATCGACTGCACGTTCTTGCCGTAGAAGGGCGCCTCGATGGCCAGGTCATCGGGCGTATAGCGCTCGATCAGCGCCCCTACCCGCTCGAAAATCTGGCTGAGTTTCAGGAAATGATCCTTCTCCTTGCGCAGGTCCAGCACACCCATGTCCACATAATGGACGCTCTTTTTATCTACGAGAATGACCCCGTAACCAAGAATGTTGGTTCCGGGGTCGATTCCCAGGATAATCCGTTGCTGGTCTGCCATCAGATGAGGTCGAAACCGGTGTATTTGCGGAGCACCTCCGGCACTACGATGTGGCCGTCCGGCGTCTGGTAATCTTCGATGATGGCGGCCAGGATGCGCGGAAGTGCGAGGGAGCTG
>JAEETO010000085.1 GCA_016290385.1 Bacteroidales bacterium
GCTTCCATGTAGGCTTTCATGTTGATGTCCTTCACCTGGAATCCGGCATCCTTGAGCATGGCGCGGATGGTAATCACGTCGGGATGGATCTTGCCCCAGGAGAGCGGTTCCATGGCCACGTCGAGGATGTCGCAGCCGGCCTGGGCCACTTCCAGCATGGAGGCTACGGAGAAACCGGGGCCGGTGTGTCCGTGATACTGGATCGTGATTTCAGGGTGACGTTTCTTGATATTGGCGACGATCTGTCCGAGCGACCAGGGACGGCCGATGCCGGCCATGTCCTTGAGAGCGATTTCCTGTGCGCCGGCCTCGATGAGCTTCTCAGCCAGGTTAGTGTAATACTCGATGGTATGGATGGGCGAGTACGTGATGCAGAGGGATGCCTGCGGGATCATGCCGCCTTCAATCGCATACTTGATGGAGGGGATGATGTTGTTGGCATCGTTCAGGCCGTCGAAGATGCGGGTGATGTCGACGCCCTGGGCGTGCTTGACCTTGTACATGAGCTTGCGCACGTCCACCGGGCAGGGGTACATGCGGAGGGCGTTGAGGCCGCGGTCGAGCATGTGGGTCTGGATGCCGGCCTTGTGGAGCGGTTCCGTGAAGGCGCGGACGGCCTTGTTCGGATTCTGGCCATAGAGGAGCTGGACCTGTTCGAACGCACCGCCGTTCGTTTCCACACGGTCGAAGCAACCCATGTCGATGATTACCGGAGCTATTTCCTGGAGCTGGTCGACGCGGGCGGTGAATTTGCCGGACGACTGCCACATGTCTCGATATACGAGCGAAAATTTTATTTCACGAGCCATTTGTTGGGATATGTAAGTTTAGTTTGAGTTTTTCGTCAAATCAATTGGCAAATATAACGAAAATCTAAAAGAAAAACAATATCTTTGCAGTCGCATTCCCGGCCTCCGTAGTTTAATGGATAGAATTTCAGATTCCGGTTCTGACGGTTGCGGTTCGATTCCGCACGGGGGTACGAAAAAAGCTTGGCAACGCCAAGCTTTTTTCGTACCTTTACAAATCATGACAGACTCTAATCCATTCTCTAAAGATAGCCGGGAAAAACAACTTCAGTCGCCCGAGGAGATCGGGAGCGTGCTGAAGGTGACGGCGCTGCCAACCTATCTGCTGGCCCTGACGGCGCTGCTGCTGATCGGTGCCGTTTTCGTATGGGGCTTCCTGGGCACCGTTTCTGACAAGGTGTACTACAGCGGCGTGGTCTTTCCGTCGCAGGGAACCGCCGATGTCTCGCTGCCCAACAAGGGAATGGTGCGTACCGTCTTCGTACACAATGGAGACCACGTGATTCCTGGACAGTCGGTGGCGCTCATCTCAATGGATGAAAGCTACAGCATCCTGACGAGCACCGTCGACGGCACCGTCATCTATACAAAGGTGGACAATGAGCCATTCGAGGCATTCGAGCCCATCATCAGCGTCATCGACGGCAACGGGCCGCAGACGCAGCGCGCGATGCTCATCGCTTATATCGACAATGCCGGCCAGCGCGACTTGCGTGTCGGAATGAGTGCTCAGATCTGGCCGGAAAATGAGAAGCGCGATGAGATCGGCTATGTCAGGGGCCGCGTCACGCGCATCGACCGCTATCCCGTAGCGGCGGAAGAGGTGCGCCAGACGCTCAAAAGCGATGAACTGACCCGCCGCCTGCTCGAATCGGGAGAGATGATGTACCGTGTCAATGTGGAGATGCTTCCCAATCCAGAAGACGATTCGAAATACGACTGGTCGTTCGGCGAGCCCGAAGACATCAGCATGGACGTCGGCACCTACTGCTCGGTGCTGACCGAGACGAGGCGCCGCAGCATGTTCCAATATCTGTTTGAATCGGCCAGGACAGTGTTCCGGTCCGCAAAACTCCGCACTGAATGAAAACGGGGCGAAATGATTCCCGTCCGGACTCGATGTCGACGCTGACGCTCATCCGCCGCTTCAACCGCGGCTGCCAGGGCTTGTTCGTCGTGACCGTCCTGCTCCTGGTCGGGGATATGGCTTCCTATCTTCTTCCGCCTTTCTTCCAGCAGATATTTACCGACAATATCATCACGCACAAGAATCCGGAGTGGTTCGGGCCGTTGATGGCCGTCTATATCCTGCTTTTCGTCCTGGAGGTGATGATCTGGCTGCTGCTGAATCCTCTTCGCAGGAGGGAGCTCGCCAAACTGGGCGTCAGCGCTTCTTCCCGCTATATCCTGAGCCTGCTGCAGTTGCCCATGAGCGCCATTGACCGTTTTTCTTCCGGAGAACTGGTCGCGCGCTACTCCAGCATCAAGAACGTGGTGACGACGATGGACCGGTTCTCCTACGCGCTCGTCCTGGTTATTCGTCCGGTCATCTGTGCCTGGCTGCTGATGCTCTACAGCTGGAAACTGGGACTCGTGGTGATCTTCTCGATGGTGCTGCTGGTGATCGTGATGCGGACGACGTCGCGCAGCATCAAGAAGAAAGCCCGGAGTTCGGAGGTGACAGATGCCCGTCTGCAGGGCATGACGATGACGGGCCTCAAGAATATCGAGACCATCAAGTCGATGGGAGGAGAACATATCTTCTATGCCGGATGGGAGAAGACCTATGTGACCGCGCTCAACGCGCGCGTGCGCACGGCGATTACGACGATGGGCATCGGCTCCCTTCCCCTGCTGGTCCTGAACCTGTGCAACGCCTTGATCCTCTGCCTCGGCGCCTGGTATATCCTGCAGGGTGAGCTGACGCCCGGTATGCTGCTGGCTTCACAGGCCCTGGCAACCAGCATCACCTTCCCCATCAATTCGGCGGTGAATGCAACCCAGGAAGTCTACCGCTCCCAGGCCGCCATGGAGCGACTGGAAGAGGTGGAGGCGGCCTGCGGGGACCATCGCCTGAAAATCCCCGCCATCGACGATCTGCCGGAACGCCCCAAACTCCGGGGAGAAGTGGAACTGCGCAATGTCACCTTCGGTTATGACCGCAGCCTGCCTCCGATTCTCAAGAACTTTTCGATGAAAATTCGTCCGAGCGAAAAAGTCGCTTTCGTCGGTTTTTCCGGTTGCGGCAAGAGTACCATCGCCAAACTCATCTCCGGTCTCTATGAACCTTGGGAAGGAGAGGTTCTCCTCGACGGAATCCCCGTACAGCAGCTCAACCGGGCTGTCAAAAACAATTCCCTTTCGGTCGTCAACCAGGACATCACCCTTTTTGAAGGCACCATCGCCGATAATATCAAGATGTGGGACGATTCCATCGAAGATTTTTCGATGGTGCTGGCCGCCAACGATGCCCAGATCCATCAGGACATCGCCAACCGTCCCGGTGCCTATCAGACCCTGCTGACCGAAAACGGCAAGAACTTCAGCGGCGGACAGCGGCAGCGCATCGAAATCGCCACCGCCCTGGCCAAGGATCCCACCATCCTGATCATGGATGAAGGAACCTCCGCCCTCGACTCCAAGACCGAACAGCTGGTCATGCAGCATATCGGAAGCCTGGGCATCACCACCATCCTGATCGCCCACCGCCTGAGTACCATCCGTGACTGCGACTGCATCTATGTGATGGAACACGGACATGTCCTGCAACAGGGCACGCACGAGGAACTGTTGCACCAGGAAGGACTCTACCACGAACTGATGAAATACGCCTGAGCTATGGACAATCTGTTTTTCGAGCAATTGGTCCAGCGTATTGAAGGCGACCAGAAGGCCCTGAACGAGGCCTCCGACCTCTTCCGGGGAATGATCGACCGGAAGATATGGAAGCAGCTGACCCGGCAGAAAGAGATTCCGAAAGACCTCCACCAGCTGGAAGAGGTGTTCTACCGGAACCAGATCTTCTTCCGGCAGGTCCGGCTCGAGGGGGACTGGTGGTCGCGCTGTTCGGGAAAGATGCTGGCTTTTACGGAAGAGGAAGACTCCCCGGTCATCCTTACGCCGCGTTTCGCGGACTATACCTTTGTCCATCCCGTCACGGGCCGGCACTGTTCTGTCCGGAAAGACAGCGGTTGCCTCAAGAAGGACGCTTTCACGCTCTGTTATCCGCTGCCCGGCGGCGAACTGTCCGTCATGGCTTTCCTGAAATCTGCATTGCGGCAACTGTCTTTCCTCGATTACCTCTATGCTTTCCTGGCCTGCCTGGGCGTCGTGCTGCTGACGATGGTGACGCCGTATATCTGCAAGATGCTCTTTGGCGAAGTCATCCCTTCGGGTGACGCCGCCCAGCTCACCCCGATCGCAGTGCTGCTCTTCAGTGCGGCCGTCGGGCTGGTCATGGTGCAGCTGTCGCGCAATTTCCTGGTGGTACGGATGAAAGACAAGATCGAATATGCCATGCAGACGCCGTTGATGACCCGGCTGCTGATGCTGCCTTCCTCGTTTTTCAAGCAATATGCTCCCGGCGACCTTTCGAGCCGTGTCCTGTCGGTGGTGCGCCTGTTTACGAAACTGACCGAGGACATGCTCTCCACCATCCTTTCGCTGCTGTTTACAGCCGTGATGTTCATCCAGTTCTTTACCTACGGCGGTCCCTTGCTGTGGACGGGCATTCTCGTGATGATCGTTTACCTGCTGGCCATCTACTGCGTCTACTATTTCAGGAAGCAGGTACAGGACAGTGCCAATGCCAGTGCCGCCAAACTGACCGGCGTCATCTACAACCTGGTGTCCGGCGCACAGAAGATACGGACCAACGGGGCGGAAATCCGCGCCTTCCGGCACTGGGCGGTGGCTTACGAACCATCCGAGCCTTTCGGCAGCCGGTATCCGGCCATGTTCAATGTCGGCAGTTCCCTGAGTTACAATGCCCGCCTGCTGCCGCTGCTCGTGACGATGCTGGCCGCCTGGCACTATGGCCTGGGGCTCTCCGACTATATCGCCTACTGCAGCGTCCTGGCCCTCGCGACGGAGGCCATTGCCAAGTTTGAGCTGATTACCAAGGATGTGGCCTTGCTGGGCCCTGAGCTCAAGCTTTGCGAACCCATCCTGCAGGCTGAGTCCGAGGCACAATCCGGCAACATCCTCCTCAGGAACGTGAGCGGCAAGATCGACATCAGCGGTCTCAAGTTCCGTTATGCTGAAGACATGCCCTATATTTTTGACGGTCTCGATCTGCACATCAACCCCGGTGATTATGTCGCCCTCGTAGGCCCTTCCGGCTGCGGAAAGTCGACGCTCATACGCCTGATGCTGGGTTTTGAGCAGGCCGAGAGCGGTTCCATCTTCTACGATGAGTACAATCTGGAAGATATCTCCAAGCCGAGCCTGCGCCAGTATTGTGTCAGCATCTGCCTGCAGGACGGCCAGCTTGTGGAAGGCACCATCCGCGACAACATCCTTTTCGGCAATGTCTGGCAAAATGACGATGCCGTCTGGGAAGCGGTTCGGATGGCATCGCTCGAAAAAGACATCCGGGACATGCCTCTGGGGCTGGATACGCCCATTTCCGCCGACGGGCAGGGCGTCTCCGGCGGCCAGCGGCAACGCATCCTGATTGCACGTGCGCTCATCCGCAAGCCGCGGATCATGTTCCTGGACGAGGCTACGTCGGCACTCGACAACATCAGCCAGCACAACATTGCCGAGAGCCTGGTCCGAATGCACTGCACGCGTATCACCATTGCACACCGGATGAGCACCATCCGGGAATGCAACCGCATCATCGTTCTCAACGGAGGCCGCGTCGTCGAGGACGGCAGCTACGATGAACTGCTGGCCAAGGGCGGCATTTTCAGTGAAATCATCAAACGGCAGATCGTATGAAAAAGTGGCTTGTCTTGATTCTTCTCTGCGGATGGCCGCTTCTCTGCCCGGCACAGAGTCTGGAAGAGGTGATCCGTCTGGCACAGGACAGTGCGGTCACTGCCTTCCAGAGCCAGTATGAATACGAATACTACCAGCAACGGCACGCCCGTTTCGAGGCGCTGCGCAAACCCCAGCTGACGCTGGATGTCACGCCAAACTACCTGCGTTTCGTCAACGACCTGTCCCGCTACTACGTGTACATCCGCAACTTTGACCGCATCTCCACCGCCGCGCAGCTCAAACTCACCCAGAAGATTCTGGGGCTGGGCGGTGAGGCGTATGTGGGAAGCCAGGCCATCTGGACGGAATATCTCGGCAAAGACCTGTTCGAGCGTCCCCGCGACTTCGTGGCTGCGCCCCTGATCTTCGGCTACCAGCAACCCTTGCTGGGCTACAATGCGTACCGCTGGGAGAAGGTCGTGGAAGACCAGCAGCTGGAGGCTGCCCGCAAGGAACACGACTACCAGCTGCATCTCATAGCTGAAGAAGCTACCCGCCGCTTCTTCCGCCTGGTCTGCGCTGAGGGGATGTGCGACATGCTCGAGCGCAGCAAGGAGACGGCTGATACCCTGTATGCCATCGCGCGGGAAAAAGCCAGCATTGCCATGGTTACGCTGGCTGAGTTGCGCTCGCTCGAACTGCAGCGGCTCAACGCCGCCAATGCCCTGTTGAAAGCCCGCAACGAAGAAGAACTGGCCCGGGAATCGCTGATGGCCTATCTCCGCGTCGATGCGCACAGTCCGCTGCTCGGCGCACGGTTGTCAGTCCCCCGCGAAACCCGGCCGCTCGACATGAGCGACGAAGAGGCACTGCAACTGGCCAGGTCCAACTATCCTGCCTTGCAGCACCGGCAGGCGGCCCTCACCGAGGCCCGCCACCAGCAGGAGAAAGCCCGTCGCGAAGCGGGCGTGAAGGTCGGCGTCGACCTCAACGTCGGCATGCAGAGTATGGGTGGCACTTTCGCCGAAGCCTACATGACGCCTCGTTTCTATATGCTGGGCGCCGTCACCGTCAGCGTGCCGATCCTCGACCATGGGGCGGGCAAGAAAGGCTATGCAGCCGCCCAGGCCTGGAAGGCCCGCGAGGAGCAGGCACTCAAGGAGGAGGAACGCGCGCTCAGCGAGGAAGTGCGCGCTACTCTGGAGAACCTGCGGTCCCACCAGCAGATGCTTCAACACACCGCGGAGGCCGTCACGATGGCTGACGAGGTGTTCCAGCTCACGGCCGACAACTATGCGAACGGCCTGTGCGACATCAACACCTACTCGCTGGCGCAGAGCCGGCGTGACAACGCCTACAACCAGCACCTGACGGCGCTGGCCGCCTACTGGACCACCTATTATCATCTCTTAACACTGACACAGCATGAATAGGCCGCTTACCCTCATCGTCCTGCTTATCGCCATGACAGCCTGCCGCCCCTCGGGCTCCGTGCAGGAAGAACCGAAGGCCTTTTCCCCGACGGAACAGCAGGCCGCCGCAGAGGTCTCTCCCGTGCAGAACCAGAACCTGCAACGGACCATCGCTGCCGAAGGCTTTTCGAGCAAGGGAACCATTCAGGCGGTCACCGAGGTGCCTGTCTACAGCCGCATCAATGAGCAGATCGTCGCTTTCAATATCGAACTGGGACAACGTGTGCGGAAAGGAGAGGTGGTCACGCGGCTCAGCCAGACGGTCTTGAACGACCGGATCGCCCGCGGCAAGGCCGAACTCGAGCAGGCCGAATATCAATACCAGGCCATTCTGATGGGACAGGGGTACAAACGGGGTGAATTTGACCAGGTGCCCGAAGAAATCAAGCGGCAGGCCCGCATCAGAAGCGGCTGCAACACTGCCGAGGCCGCCTTGCGGCAATTGGAACACGAACTCACGTACTGCACGATCACGGCCCCCGTCACGGGAGCCGTCAGCCGGATCGAAGCCACGCTCTACAGCGCAGCCCTGCCCGGCGTACCGTTGTTCTACATCGTGGATACCGAACACCTGAAGGTCTGTTTCGACGTCCTGGAGAACGAACTCCACAAGTTCCAGCCCGGCACGCAGATCCAGGTGATCTCTGTCGCTTACCCGGCGGAAGTCCACACGGCGTCCGTCTCGGCCATCAGCCCGGTCGTCGAAAAGAACGGCATGGTCCACCTGGAGGCGACACTCCAGCCCCATCCTCACCTGATGCCGGGCATGACGGCCATCGTGACAATGGGGAATGCCGGATAAGGCCCCAAGGATGTCCACTTTTTTTGTGCCTTTGCTTTAATTGTCTATCTTTGCGGCCGCAATTAAATTAGGTATAAAAGGCAATTGTATGAAAAAAGCATATGTATTTCCGGGACAAGGTTCCCAGTTCGAGGGAATGGGACAGGAGTTGTACGTGCGCGATCCGCAGGCACGCGACCTGTTCGACGCTGCCGACAGCATCCTGGGCTTCGGCCTGCGTGAGATCATGTTCAGCGGCAGCGCCGAGGACCTCAAGGCCACGAAAGTGACCCAGCCCGCCATTTTCCTCCACTCCGTGGCCCTCGCCCTGACGTCGGGCATCGAGCCTGACATGGTCGCCGGCCACTCGCTCGGCGAATTCTCCGCCCTCGTGGCGGCCGGCGCTCTCTCGTTCGAAGAAGGCCTCCGCCTGGTCTCCGTCCGTGCCCACGCCATGCAGCGCTGCTGCGAAGCCGTCCCCGGCACCATGGCCGCCATCGTCGGCGGCACGACCGAGGCCGCGCTGGTCGAGGAAGTGTGCCGCGAGACCCCCGGCACCGTGATCGCCGCCAACTACAACAGCCAGGCCCAGATCGTTATCTCAGGTGAAACCGAAGCCGTGCTCGCTGCCTGTGCCGCGCTCAAGGAGCGCGGTGCGAAGCGCGCCCTGCCGCTGCAGGTGGGTGGTGCCTTCCATTCGCCGCTCATGGAGCCCGCCCGCCAGGAACTGGCCGCCGCCATCGAACAGGCCGATTTCCAGACGCCGCGCTGCCCCATCTACCAGAACGTGGACGCGCTGCCGCACACCGATCCCGCCGAGATCCGCCGCAACCTGCTGATGCAGCTCACCTCGCCGGTGCGCTGGACCCAGACCGTCGAGAACATGCTCGCCGACGGCGCCGACACCTTCATCGAGGTGGGACCCGGCACGATCCTGCAGGGCCTGGTCAAAAAAATCGCACCCGAGGGGACTGAGATTTCGGGAATTGCATAAAAACTTATATATTTGTAGATTAGTATATTTTTTAACACACTATAGTCGTATGGCAAAAGAAAAGAAGTTCATCACTTGTGATGGCAATTTTGCCGCGGCTCACGTTGCATATCTGTTCAGTGAGCACGCGGCCATCTATCCTATCACCCCGTCTTCCACCATGGCCGAACTCGTCGACGAGTGGGCCGCTTTCGGCAAGAAGAACATGTTCGGGGAAATCGTCAAAGTCACTGAGATGCAGAGCGAAGGCGGCGCCGCCGGTGCCGTTCACGGTTCCCTGCAGGCAGGCAGCCTGACCACGACCTTCACCGCGTCGCAGGGCCTCCTCCTGATGATTCCCAACATGTACAAGATCGCCGGCGAGCTGCTTCCGACCGTGTTCCACGTGTCGGCCCGTACCCTCGCCGCCCAGTCCCTCTCCATCTTCGGCGACCACCAGGATGTGATGAGCGTCCGCCAGACCGGTTTCGCCATGCTGGCCTCCGCCAGCGTGCAGGAAGCCATGGACCTGGCCGCCGTGGCCCATCTGGCCACCATCAAGTCGAGCGTGCCGTTCGTCCACTTCTTCGACGGATTCCGCACCTCCCATGAGATCCAGAAGATCGAGATGCTGGAAGCCGAAGACCTCCGTCCGCTCGTGAGCGACAAGGCCCTCGCCCAGTTCCGCGCCAAGGCGCTCAACCCCAACAAGCCCGTCACCCGCGGTACGAACCAGAACCCCGACGTGTTCTTCCAGGCCCGCGAGGCTTCGAACCCGTACTACGACGCGGTTCCCGACATCGTGGCCCGCTACATGGGTGAGATCAGCGAACTGACCGGTCGTCACTATCTGCCATTCGACTACTATGGCGCACCGGATGCTGAAAACGTGATTGTGGCCATGGGCTCCGTCACCGAGACCATCAAGGAGACCATCGACTACCTGGCCGAGACCCGTGGCGAGAAGCTTGGTCTGGTCACCGTCCGCCTGTATCGTCCGTTCTCCGCGAAGTATTTCCTCCGCGTCCTCCCGAAGAGCGTCAAGCGCATCGCCGTGCTCGACCGCACCAAGGAACCCGGCGCGCTGGGAGAACCCCTCTATCTCGACATCAAGAGCGTCATCGCCGACATGGGCGAGAATGCCCCGATGCTCGTCGGCGGCCGTTACGGCCTGTCCTCCAAGGACACCAGCCCGGCCCAGATCATCGCCGTGTTCGACAACTTCAAGCTCCGCGAACCCAAGAACGGCTTCACCATCGGCATCGTCGACGACGTGACCTTCAAGTCCCTTCCGCTCAAGGAAGAAGTCTCCATCGTGAAGAAAGGCACCTATGAGTGCAAGTTCTTCGGCCTGGGCTCCGACGGTACGGTGGGTGCCAACAAGAACACCATCAAGATCATCGGCGACCACACCCCGA
>JAEETO010000086.1 GCA_016290385.1 Bacteroidales bacterium
CGAAAGGCTGAAAGAGATAAAGAGACACACAGCCATTGCAAAGCTGAATGATGTCCCCACGTCGCCCCGCAAGATGCGCCTGGTCGCAGACCTGGTCCGGGGTGTCGAAGTCAACCGCGCTTTGGATATTCTCCATTATTCAAAGAAAGAGGCTTCCGTCCGCCTGGAGAAGCTGGTGCGCAGCGCCATCGCCAACTGGGAGGCAAAGAACGAAGACTCGCGCAAGGAACTTGAGAACGGCAACGTGTACGTCCAGACCATCATGGTCGACGGCGGCCGTCAGCTCAAACGCATCCGCACCGCGCCGCAGGGTCGTGCAGCCCGCATCCGCAAGCGCTCGAACCACGTCACGGTTATCGTCGGAACGAAAAACACTGAAAAACCTGCAGAACCGGCAAAGGAGGCCGTTGAGGCATAATTATGGGACAGAAGACCAATCCGATCAGCAATCGTCTGGGTATTATCCGCGGTTGGGACTCCAACTGGTACGGTGACTATCCGACCCGCATCCTCGAGGATGCCAAGATCCGTGAGTATCTGACCGCCCGCCTGGCGAAAGCTTCCCTGTCGAAGATCGTCATCGAGCGTACGCTCAAGCTCATCACCGTCACCATCCACACCGCTCGTCCGGGTATCATCATCGGCAAGGGCGGCCAGGAGGTCGACAAGCTGAAAGAAGAGCTCAAGAACATCTGCAACAAGGACGTCCAGATCAACATCTTCGAGGTCAAGCGCCCCGAGGTGGACGCCAACATCGTTGCCAACAACATCGCCCGCCAACTCGAAGGCCGCGTGTCGTATCGCCGCGCCGTCAAGATGGCCGTCGCATCGACGATGCGCATGGGCGCCGAGGGCATCAAGGTCCAGATCAGCGGCCGCGTCGGTGGCGCCGAGATGGCCCGCAGCGAGATGTTCAAGGAAGGACGTACCCCGCTCCATACCATCCGTGCCGATATCGACTACGCACTGGCAGAGGCCCACACCAAAGTCGGCGTGCTCGGCATCAAGGTCTGGATCTGCAACGGTGAGGTGTACGGCAAGCGCGACCTGTCGCCGAACGCCGGTGTCTCCGCAGCTGCACAGGGTGCAACGGGTGAGCGCCGTGGTGGCGAACGCCGTCCGCGCGGTGGTCGTGGCGAACGTCGCGGTGACCGTGGCGAACGCGGCGAGCGTCGCGGCGGTGAGCGCCGTGGCCGTCGCGAAGAGTAAGAGATTCCGGGTCAAGCCCGGAATGACGGATTCGTCTGCCGGGCATGACGGTTATGCATGAAAGGCCGGCCCTTCGGGGGTCGGCCTTTTTTGCTGTTTTTTTTCTATCTTTGCAGGATAGTCGTGTAACATCTTGCAAGCCATGAAACAGCTATTTTCCTTTATTGCAATGGTCGCCCTCGCGGCAGCCTGCAGCGCCCCTGTTCCTGAAGGAACGCTGAAACACGTTTCCCCGGAATCGATGGGGATGAACTCCGCCAAACTCAACCAGATCGACCGTGAAGTGGCCCGCGCCATCGACGAAGGCAACATTCCCGGCTGCGTGGTGAGCGTAGTCCGCGGCGACAAGATCGTCTTCCTGAAAGCCTACGGCAACAAGCAGGTGGTGCCCGACACCATCCCGATGACCACCGAGACCATCTTCGACCTGGCTTCCGTGAGCAAATGCGTGGGTACTACGCTCTCGTTCATGCAGCTGGTGGAGAACGGTTACGTACGCCTGACGGACGACGTGGACATGTACATCCCGGACTTCAAGCCCTGGGTCGATCCCGTCACCGGCGAGAAGGTCGACATCACCGTGCAGGACGTGATGACCCACACTTCCGGCCTGTCGCCCTACATCGCCACAGCCTCCTATCTGGAACGCTTCGGCGTCAACAGCCCCGACTCGCTGATCTGGCACATCGCCAACGAAATCAAGCGCAATTTCCGTCCGAAGACCGGCTACATGTACAGCTGCCTCAACTTCGTGACAGTGCAGAACATCCTGCAGAACATCACCGGTGAGAAGCTCTGCGACTATGCCGAGAAGAATGTGTTCGGCGCACTGGGCCTCAAGCACACGGGTTACATGCCCAAGGAACGCCATCCGGAATGGATGCCGCTTGTGGCACCGACCGAGGTGCAGGAAGACGGCATGCCGCTCTGGGGTGAAGTCCACGATCCGCTGGCCCGTCTGGCCAACGGCGGCAACTCCGGCAATGCCGGCGTGTTCTCGAACTGTGAAGACCTTTCGGTTATTTGCGCGGCTATCATGAACGGCGGCGCCGTGAACGGCAAGCGCATCCTCAGCCCGCTGACCGTCGAGACGATGGCTACCGTCCCGAGCGACAACGATCCCTGGATCGGCCGTGCGCTGGGCTGGGACAACCGCAGCGAAGCGGCCGGCCTGCGCGGCGATTTGTTCAGCCGTACGCGCACCATCTGCCATACCGGCTATACCGGCACGTCGATCATCATGGACCTTGACAACAAGACGGCCGTCATCATACTGGCTCACCGCGTTCACCCCACTGATACGGGCGGCACCGGCAAGCTCCGCGCCCGCATCGCCAATATCGTAGCAGGCAGCATTGAAGACCTTGAGAAATAATATCACCTACGGCCGCGTAGCCGACCTTTTCCCGCGTACCGGAACCATCCTCATCGCAGACAGCTGGTTCCGGGGCCGCGGCATCGTCGAGGCATGGGGTTGTCCCATTCTCTGGACCAACGCCACCGAACAGGAAAAGACGCTCACTACAGTTGAGCGCCTCATCTCCCAGTTGCTGGAACTCCAGGCAGACCGCGACACTTTCCTGATCGGTGTGGGCGGCGGCATCACCACCGACATCACCGGCTTCGTAGCCGCCATCTACAAGCGCGGCCTGCGTTTCGGCCTGGTGCCCACGACGCTGCTGGCACAGGTGGACGCGGCCATCGGCGGCAAGAACGGCGTGAACTTCGACCGTTACAAGAACATGGTCGGCACTTTCCGCCAGGCTGAATTCGTATATATCGACACGGACTTCCTGCTGACGCTGCCACTGCGCGAACTGCGCTGCGGTGCCGCGGAGATGCTCAAGACCTTCCTGCTGGCCGATGCCAAAGCGTATGCAGAAGCCGTACGGGTTTTCAGCGGCCCGACGCCGGAACGTGTGCCGGAGCATCTGGTCCGCCGTGCCGGCGAGATCAAGTTCTCGCTGGTGGAGCAGGATCCGGAAGACCATGGTGTCCGCCAGTTGCTCAACCTGGGACACACGTTCGGCCATGCCATCGAGAAATGCTCCACACAGTACGAGCATGGTGAAGCCGTGGCCATCGGCATCGTGATGGCTGCCCGGATGGCGTGCGAAAAAGGACTGTTGCAGCCCGAAGAAGCTGAACGCATCTGCAGCGACATTGCGGCTTGCGGATTGCCGGTCGAACCGCCTGTACCGGAAGACCAGCTCCGCACCGCCATTCTCCAAGACAAGAAACGCACCGGAGGCACCTTGAAATTCGTGCTCCCCGAGTCCATCGGTAAAGCCACGCTATGGGAAGAATCTGTTTCAGCCTGAAAAAGACCAGCGCGTCATACTGCCGGTTCCTGGCGGAAGTCCGCCCTGACGATGCCATCGAAGTACGGCTCGACGAGAACGACTTTGAAGAAGCCGAAATCCGTGACATCTTCTCCTGTCCCCGGAAGTCCCAGATGATAGCCACCTGCCATGTGTCGCTCCCCTCCCAGGTCGAGCACGCCGCGCAGATGCTGACCACCGCCGTCCTGGCAGGGACGGACTTCATCGACGTTCCTATAGATTTCCCGGAGAATTCCCGGCAGTGGCTGATGAACCTGGCGCTCAACCACGGCACCCGCGTCATCGTGTCGTGGCACAATTACTCTGACACCGACACGCCCGAACGCTTGCTGGCCATCGCCGAGCAGGCGCGGCAGATGGGCGCCGACATCATCAAGATTGTCACCACCGCCCGCAAGCCTGAAGACGCAGATACCGTACTGTCGCTGTACAAGCATTTTGAGCCCGATCGCCTCCTGGCCTTTGCCATGGGCGAAGCCGGACAAGCTTCGCGATTTGCCTCCTTCCGGATGGGCGCACCTTTCTTTTTCGTCGCTCCCACCCGGGCCGGCGCCACCGCTCCGGGCCAGCCCAGCTGGTTCGACCTGCTTCCCGAAGAGGCCATCAAGCTCCAGGGCGAAGCATTCCTGCCCGCCTCCAAGAGTTTCGCCCAGCGGGCCATCCTGCTGGCTGCGCTGACAACGGGAACGACCAAGCTTTACGATGTGACGCTTTGCGAAGACGTATCGTCAGCCATCCGCGTGGCCGGGTCCCTTTATGCTGATGTCCGGCTCGACGGGACAACGCTGACGATCGAAGGACATCAGGATATCCTCCGCGACGGACTCCGCGTCCGCGACAATACGATCTTCGTGGGAGAATCGGGCCTGCTGGCACGTCTCTGCATCCCGCTGGCGGGCCTGGCAAAAGAAGATATTCTCATTACCGGCGAGAAGACGCTGCTGCGACGCCGGCTCGACGATCATCGCAGCGCCCTTCGGAAACTGGGCCTTCGCCTCAGCTTCACGGACCGCTGCCACCTGCCCGTCGTAGTCAAGGGCCGGCTGCATGGTGGCGACGTGACGGTCTCCGGCGAAAAAGGCTCGCAGATGATCTCGGGCATGCTGCTCGCGCTTTCGCAGTGCGAAGAAGAGAGCTCCATCCTGATTGAAAACGTGACCAGCGAACCCTATATCAGCCTGACCACCTACATTGCCTCCTTCTTCGGCCTGGCAGGCTATGTCTGCCCGGAACTCTCGCAGGAAAACCATCTGGACGACGAAGCGAACACGGAAGAGGATTCCCTGATGCGCACCTGGTACATCGAACCGAAGCAGAAGATTACTCCGGTACAGGGGCTGGAAGTGGAGCGCGACTGGAGCGCCGCAGCCATGGTCCTGACAGCCGGCGCCATCGCCGGGGAAATCACCGTTCGCGGCCTGGATCCGTATTCCTGCCAGTCTGACGCGGCCATCTACGACTTGTTCAAGGGCAATCATGTCGATATCGAAGCGACCGAAGGCAAAAGCACCCTGACCGTTCGCAAATCCATCCTGCGGCCTTTCTTCTTCGACATCACCGATGCGCCCGACCTTTTCGCCCCACTGTTCCTGCTGGCCGTCTTTTCTGAAGGAGAGAGCGTGATCGTTGGCACCGACCGGCTCAAGAACAAGGAGAGCAACCGGGCCGCCTCTTTTGCCGATGAATTCCGCAAAATGGGCGTCCAGACTGCTACCTCGGCCGACCAGATGATCATCTACGGCCATACGGACTACCAGCTCCACGGTGCCGCCGTATCTTCGCACGGCGACCACCGTCTGGCCATGGCCCTGCTGGTGGCATCCCTCTATGCGGACGGGCCTGTCGAGATCGACGATACCGATTGCGTCGCCAAGTCCTTCCCCGAATTCCTCGAGATTTTCCATCGACTCAAACGCTGACGCATGGACAGTTTTGGCCATCATTTCATCCTGGATATCTTCGGCGCTTCCCATGCACCGAACGTGGGTGTCACGCTCCGTGGCGTCCCCGCCTCCCTGCCGCTGGCACCCGACGATTTCACCGCCGACATTCTCCGCCGCAAGAGCGGCGCCAAAGGCACCACGCCCCGCATCGAGGCCGATCTGCCGGAAATCGACGACCGGCGCGATAGCGACGGTACCCTGACCATCACCTTCGCCAACCGAAACTACCGCGACGGTGACTACCAGGACTTTACCGACATCCCCCGGCCCGGGCACGCGGATTTCGTGGCCCTGGCCAAATATGGTTCGCTGCGCAATGGCTGGTTTTCCGGCCGCATGACCCTGCCGCTGGTCGCGGCCGGTGTCGTAGCCAAGAAACTCCTTGCTCCCCTCAGGGTGGAAGCCCGGCTGCTGGAAGTTGGCGGCGTGGATTTCACGGATGCGGAAGCGGTGGAACGGCGTCTGAACGAAGCCATCCGGGAAGGCGATTCGCTCGGCGGCATCATCGAATGTCGCTGCACGGGAGTTCCTGTGGGATTGGGCGAGCCTTTCTTCGATTCCATGGAGTCGCTGTTGTCGCATGCGCTGTTCTCCATTCCCGGCATTCGCGGCGTGGAGTTCGGCGACGGCTTTGCCGCGGCCCGGATGACGGGATCCCAGCACAACGATCCGATCATCGACGCTGCCGGACACACGGCGCGCAACGGCGCCGGCGGCATCAACGGCGGCATCACCAATGGCAATCCCGTGGTCTTCCGCATCGCCGCCAAGCCTACGCCAAGCATCCGCAAGATGCAGCGTACTTTCGATTTCAACCGGGGCGTCATGGTTGACTATGCTGTGCCCGGACGTCACGACGTCTGTTTTGCGCTGCGCGTTCCTCCTGTCGTGGAGGCTGTCACGGCTTGTGTATTTGCCGACTTGCTGCTATGAAAAGATTCTTTCTCCTGTTGCTGGCCGTAGCTTTGCTGGCCGGCTGCAACCGCGGGCCGAAACTCGATCCCGTTGTCGAAGCGTATTACCGCGATTCGCTCGCGTCTCTGACCGAGCGCTGCTCAACCGTGCTGGCTGCCGCTTACATGGCGGAAAACCTGCTTGGCGAAAAGACCGACATTCCGGACTGGGAGGGCTATCCCGTCGAGTTATGGGAGTATTTCACGGGTGAGGATATCTATCTTCACGCACCCAAGCGGGGTCTGGTATACATGCTGAATCCTTCTCCCGAGAAGCTGGCGCGCTGGATCGTCAACGCGGTGTTCGACGCCACGGGCGAACTCGATCCGGCAAATATCGAAAAACTTTGCTCGTTCATCAAGTGGCAGAGCGGCGCCCAGTTCCCGGTGTCCGGCGTCGTTTACGAGGACATGTACACGAAAGGCTTCTATGAGCCTTACGTGTTCAAGGACGGGGTGACGGTCTATGTGGCCGACTCGACCTGGCTGACGCGCGAGAAGCATCCCACCGATGAGATGCTGGAATATTACCTGCACCTGACCAACGACCAGCTCCGGCCCAACACGGGCCGTTACGCTCGCATCAGTTCCACGACCCGGGAGATGTACTATGCGGCGGGCGGAACGGCCGATGTGGGGCACAGCGACGACGGCCAGCGTTCACAAGCCTGGCTGGCGGAAGTCGGCCGTCTGTATCGTGAGGCATGGAATTCCGACAAGAACTTCCTGATCTACGCCTGGGCAAAGGCAAATTTGTAAAATTGCGCAATAATCCATACATTTGCACCCTCTACGATCAGCCCGGATGGCGGAATCGGTAGACGCGCTGGTCTCAAACACCAGTGGCCGCGAGGCTGTGCCGGTTCGACCCCGGCTCCGGGTACTCAAAACCCCTGCTAACTCACTGATTAGCAGGGGTTCTATTTTTCTTCGGGTGTACTAAAAGTGTACTATCTACCAAAAAGGCCGTTTTCAGGCGTCATTCAACACCGCCGGGAAGGAACTCGATAGGCTTGCCGCAATGAGGGCAGCGGAAGGTGTTGGACGAGGGAGCGGCGAACAGCTCTGCGACCTCAACGCCCAGGACTTCGGCCATCTTCTTCAACGAATCGGAGGAAGGCCACTGGCGCCGGGCAATGAAGTTTCCCACCGACACCCGGCTCAGTCCGATCTTGTCGGCCAATTCTGCCACGCCGATGCCGCGCTCCTTGCAGAGCTCTTTGATGCGAAGGTCGATTCCTGTGTCCATCTTTGAAAAGTTTGAGTTACCGGGAGCAAAGGTAGAAAATAAGTTTCAGTTTTCAAAATTGATTCATTGAAAAACAAAACTTATCTTTTTTCTTGTTTATATGAAAAGTATTGCTTATCTTTGTGTCGTGAATGAAAAATCAAACTTTTCAAAAACTGCTACATCATGAACCGCTCAGACTTTTCCTCGATCATGCGCGCCGCGTGGGGTTTCGTGCGCCGCAATGGTTTCACCCTGTCAGAAGCCTTAAAGCAGGCTTGGATGCTTTTCAAACTCAAGGCCCGGATGGCTCGCGGCATCGTCCGCTTTTACTTTCGTAAGGTAGATGGCTCTCTGCGTGAGGCTTGGGGCACTCTGTCCTCTGCCATCGTGCCGCCCACCCTTGGCTGCGACCGCAAACCCAACCCCACCGTCCAGACCTACTACGATACCGAGAAGGCCGAATGGCGCTGCTTTAAGATTGCCAACCTCGTAAATGTTGCCTAACCATGAAAAAGACCCAGAAGATGAACGAAGGGGCGCAGAACAATACTGCGTCCCTTGGAAACGAGAAGAAAGAGAGCCGCTACACCGTGTGCGAGCAGACCGCTGCCGTGCTCGACCTGAAAAACGACCTTACAGGCCTTGCTGATCGGTACCGCGAAGCCCTGGCCGGGTTCTATGAGGAGGCGAAAGTAGAGGCCGAGATGGAGGCGTTCTACAAAATATCCGCCCAGATGGACGCAGCCTTCAACGACCTTCTGGTATCGAGCATAGAGTGGCAGATGGCACAGAACATAAACGCCGGGCGCGTGATATAGCCGCCGGCTGCCGGGCAAGAAATTTGTGGGCTATCTGGCGTAGGGCATCGGGGCTTGTTTCTCTTCCTCCCCATCCCTGCGCCGGAAGCCCTTTACAGAACCGAAGCCATGAAAGAACTTTCCCTGATCATCAAGCAGAGGTGGTTTGATGAGATTGTCGCAGGCGCCAAGAAAGTCGAAACCCGGGACATTCGCGCCGCCACCGCGCACCGATACATCGAGTATTACGATGAGGCCACAGGCCAGGTGTTCAGGAAGGATACGGACATACCGGAAGACAACGACACGGCCTTTGCCCGGCCGATCAAGTACGATGCCCTCCGTCTGTATGCCGGATACACCAAGAGCCGGGACACCTGCCTCGTTGAGGTTGAGGGCGCGGAGATTGTCACCCTCGTGGATGAGCAGGACAATGAGATTCTCTACGAGTACCAGGGCCGCGAGTATGTGGCGGCGATCATTGAATACCGGCTGGGCCGGGTGCTCGAAGTCAAGAGGAAATAGAAGAAGCGGCAGGTTTCCCCACCGCTCCCTGATCATTGCAAAGCTCTGGCCGGAAGGCCGGGTTACAGTCTGGCGCTCGAAAGTTCCGACCCGATTCGCCCAACTGCAGACAAGATCTTCTTCGTGGTTTTCTCCCCGGGATAGGCGATGCCGCTCTTGTACTGCCGGAGCTTGCTCTCGTTGATGCCCACCAGCGCAGCGAACTTGGCCACATTGATGAAGTCGAAGTAGTTGAAGAAGGAAGGCATATCGTACTTGTAGACCACTTTCAGGGCCTCTTTCTCCGGGCTCTTGATGCCATTGGCCCTGGCATCCTCGATTGCGTCCTCAATGGCCGCCGCGAAGTCCTCCTTGGCTTCCTCGACACTATCGCCGAAGCCGCCCGGGAAGCTCCGGCCGATTTTGAAGTCAGTGCGCACGGCATAGAGGCCGTCAGCGCCCTTTTCGATGATTGCTTTGATTTCCTGCATAGGTATCTTGGTTTGATGCGAAATTTGCCCCGTTTCCGTCCATTTGCTGGCCTTTCTCCCCTCCAGAAGACAGGCACGGGTTATTGCAACCCGGCCTGCTTCAAGATACCGTTCAGCGTCCCTGTGGGGATTTCCCTCGCGCCATGTCTGGGAACGAACACCACCGAATCGCTGATGGGGGAGTACCACATATCGTGCTTCTTTCGAGAGCCGACAAGGTGGCAACCGTTCTGTTTTAATAGCTTCACAAGCTCGTTGGTCTTCATAAGCCATAAAACCGCTTTGCAATGAACGATGCACAAAGGTACGGATTTCGTTACTATTATGCAAGAAAAAGTAACATTTTCCGCACCCTCTGCGTAAAATCTGCTGCATGTCGATACAGCTCTCGTCGAGCGCCATCGCATGCAGCAGCGCATAGTGCGCACGAAGTTTTTTCGTGGTCAGTGTCGTGGTATCGATGGCTCGGATGGTGGCCAACGCACTTTCGGGACGGTTAATGATTCTTTTTTACCACTGA
>JAEETO010000087.1 GCA_016290385.1 Bacteroidales bacterium
TCCCGCGCGTTGCAATGGAGGGTGTCCTTCATGTCGAAGGAATGGAGCTCGGGCACCGAATCGTTTACGACGCGTGCAGGATGATACAGGGAGTCGAGGAAGCCGACTTCATCCTCGTCGGGATTGTATTTGTAGTCATTGTCCTTGTCGGAGTAGACGAAGAGCTGGTAGACCGTGTCTTTCAGGTTGCGCAGGACGAAATAGCCCCAGTCGTCGGTCTTGACCACGGCGTCGGGCAGGGTATTGAAACAGGCCGAGTCGGACTGATCGGTGTAGGCGGCGACAAGTGCGCCCTTGACGGGTTGCAAGGTACTGCTGTTGATGATGGTGCCGGTAAAATAGAGGGAGTCGAGGACGTCGCCGGTGGAAAAAGCGTACACCAGCCTGGGAGCGGGGTTCCCTTCGTTGTTGTCGACCAGTGCGTTGCCGAAGTCGATGGTATAGGTCTGGTCGGCGCGCAGCGTGTCCTGCAGCGTGACGACAATACTCTTTCCCTTGACCTTGGCCTGCGGCCTTCTCTTTGTCGGAGGAGAGAGCTGGATGTCAGTGGCGGTCTTGACGATGGTGTATTCGTTGTATTGCAGCGCGATCTTCCCGCCGACCGTGGGAAACTCCGTGGCTCCGGAAGGAGGCGTGAGCTTGATCAGGACGGGGGGCAGGGTATCCTTCGGCCCGCCGCCGGGCGCCGTGGTGGTGTTGGCGCAGGAGTGGCTGGACAGGCAGGCGCCGATGAAGAGCGCCAGCAGGATGACCGTCAGGATGGTTCTTCTCATGATCATTTGATTTCAACGCGTTTGACCCGCTCGATACCTTTGACTTTCGACAGTTCGCGGATCAGTTTGTCCAGGTCGTCGGTGTTGTGGACATACAGGTCGATGAAGCCTTCGAAGATTTCGTCGTGTGCTTCGATGTGGAGCTTGCGCATGTTGACGCCCAGCACCAGCGAGATCACACGGGCAAGGTCGCTCAGGACACCGATCCGGTCGATACCCTCCAGCGAAATCCTTGCCAGATACGACATCATGAAGTGTTTGCTCCATTTGGCCGACACGATGCGGTGTCCTTCCTTCGAAGCCAGGTTGGTGGCTACCGGACAGCTTTTCTTATGGATGGTGACCGTGCCGTCGTCTTCGATGAAGGCCACTACGCTGTCGCCCGGGATCGGCGAGCAGCATTGCGCGATATTGAAGGAGATGGTGCCCTGGTCGAAGTCTTCCTGCAGCAGGAATTCGCTCTTCTTGTTGATGGAGCTGTTGCGTACCGGGCTGAGCAGTTTCACGCCCCACATCTGCACACTGCGCCGTTCGGCATTGGTCTTGAGGGCTTTGTCCAGATCGCTCAGGTCGATCACGCCGATGCCGATCTTGTTGTAGAGCTCGTCCTTCCCGCCGGTGGTCTTGTAGTAGTCCACCAGCTTCTTGATGACACGGCTGCGCTCGGTGATGTTGCGCTCATCGAGCTTGCGGTCGAGGATGGCCATGCCTTCCTTGATGTTGTTCTTCTTGTCGGACTTGAGGTAGTCCATCACCTGGCTCTTGGCGCGGCTGGTGGTCAGGAAATCGAGCCATTCGCGGCGGGGCCGGGCGCTCTCGGAACTGATGATCTCCACCTGGTCTCCGTTGGTCAGGACCTGGGAAAGCGGCACCAGACGCTGGTTGACTTTGGCGGCGATGGCGTGGTTGCCCACTTCGGAGTGGATGCTGTAGGCAAAGTCGAGGGCCGTGGCTCCTTTGGCCAGGCTCTTCGATTCACCTTTCGGGGTAAAGACATAGATCGTCGTGGTAACCAGTTCCTGATGAAACTCGTCGAGGAACTGCATGGCGTCGATGTTGGGATTCTCCAGAATTTCGCTCACCTGCTCGATCCAGCGGTCGATCTCGGTATCTCCCTTGCCGCCGAGGCCGGCATCCTTGTAGAGCCAGTGGGCGGCGATGCCGCGTTCGGCGATGGAGTTCATCCGCTGGGTGCGGATCTGCACTTCCACCCAGTTGCCGGCGTTGCTCATCACGGTCAGATGGAGGGCTTCGTAGCCGTTGGCTTTCGGATTGTCCACCCAGTCGCGGGTGCGGTCGGGCTTGTAGGAATACAGGCCGGTGATCATCGAGAAGATGTACCAGCACTGTTCGCGCTCCGTCAGGTTGCCGTGGGGCTCGAAGATGATGCGGACGGCATAGATGTCGAAGATCTGCTCGAACGGTATGTTCTTGGTCGTCATCTTCTTCCAGATGGAGTAGGGGGTCTTGAGCCGCTTGAGGATCGTGTACTGGTAGCCCGCCTTGTCGAGTTCCTGCCGGATGGGCGCGATGAAATCGTCAATGGCGGCGCCCCGCTCCGACATGATCTTGTCGAGTTGCTGCACGATGGACGCATAGGCGGCCGGTTCACGGTATTTGAGCCAGATGTTCTCCATCTCCGACTTGATGCTGTAGAGGCCCAGCCTATGTGCGAGCGGGATGAAGAGGTACATGGTTTCGCTGAGAATCTTGTCGCGCTTGTATTCCGGCATGAACTGGATGGTGCGCACGTTGTGGAGCCGGTCGGCGAGTTTGATGAGGACAATGCGTACGTCGTCGTTGAGCGTGACCAGGATGCGGCGGAAGTTCTCGGCCTGCAGGCTCACCCGGTTGGGCTGCCATTTGTTCTTGTTGTCGTTGTCGAGCGCCGTCTTGATCTTGGTCAGTCCGTCCACGAGCGAAGCGATTTTGTCGCCGAAAAGCCGCTCGATGTCCTCGACCGTAAACTCCGTGTCTTCCACCACGTCGTGCAGCAGGGCGGCGCAGATGGACTTGCAGCCCAGCCCGATCTCGTCGACCACGATCTTGGCCACGGCGATCGGATGCAGGATGTACGGTTCGCCGGAGCGCCGGCGCACACCCTTGTGCGCCTCGTTGGCAAATTCGAAAGCCTTGAGCACCAGATTGTACTGTTCCTCGTCGGCACAGCGCTTGCGAGCGGAAGTCTTAAGTCCTTCGAATTCCCGTTCAATCAGTTTGTTGTCCTCTTCAGTAAACATAGCGTGCCTCTAATCTTCTTCTTTTTTGATGGCCTCTTCCGCCGACAGTTCGGACAGGCCGCGTTCCTTCGCTTCCCGGTAGTCGACCAGGGTGTAGCCCCGCGAGAGCTCCGCGCCGAACAACACGGTCTGCCAGCACAGGTTGAGCCAGACCATGAACAAGGGAATGAAGGCCAGCGCTCCGTAAACGGCGCCCAGACGGATCACCATCACCTGCGTTCCCATATAGAACCATTGGATGGCCACGAACACCACACCTACGATCAGGGCGGCTTTCAGGGCCGATCCGTAGCGTACCTTGGCGTGCGGAATGAATTTGTACATCACCGACAGGGCCAGCACCACGACGCCGTAGAATGCCAGCCAGAACATGTTGGTGGTAATGAAATTGAACATCCCCAGATGCCCTTCCAGCAGGCCGATGAAACGCGCGTACCAGGCCCAGCCCGAAAAGAGCAGGATCAGCACGAAAGGGGTGACGAACATGATGGCGAAATAGACCGTCACGCGCCGCCAGAGTTTGCGCGGTTCCCGGACACACCAGATGCGGTTGAAGGCGATCTCGATGTTGATCATCAGCCAGACGATGGTCCAGACAAAGCTCAGGAACGAGATCCAGCCGAAGGTGCCGCTCTCGGTCGCCTTGATCATGTTCCGGGCATATTCGATGATGACCTGCACCAGCTGCGTGCTGGTGGGGAACGATTTAGTCAGGGTATCGTAAAGGTACTGGTCGAAGCCGAAACCGTTCGAGATGAACAGGATCACCGCGATCATGGGCACGAAGGCCAGGGTGGTGAACCAGCTCAGGGCAATCGCTTCCCGTCCGACACGGTCGCGGGCGAAGTCCTTGGCGGTCAGCAGGATGGCCTGCAGGTTCTTGACCATATTCTTGCGCGCCGTACTCAGCTCGCTGAAATCGAGCGACCAGATATCCTTCGTCAGGAACTTGACGAGGATATGGATGATGTCTCGTATGCGGGCGAAGAACAGGCGCATGGTTTTATTCGGATTCGATCAGTTGTCGGAAATCAGATTCGGAAATGACGGGGATGCCGAGCTTTTCGGCTTTCTTCAGTTTTTCGGGTCCGGCCTTCTCTCCGGCGAGCAGCCAGGCGGTCTTGCCACTCAAGGAGCCGGCATTCTTGCCGCCGTGGGCTTCGATGAGGGCTTTCATGGCTTCGCGCGAAATGGAGAAATTGCCGGAAATGACCACGGTCTTGCCTTCAAGCCTGTCGGACAAACGGCTTCCGGCCGTATCGGTGACAGCCATCTGGAGACCGGCCGCACGGAGCCGCTCCACACAGTCTCTGGCGGCATCCGAGGCCGACCAGGCCAGGATGGCGTCAGCTACTGTTCCGCCGATGTCCTCGATCTGGACCAGGTCGTCGCGGCCGGCCGCCATCAGCGCGTCGATGGAGCCGAAGTGCCGGGCCAGGGTCTTGGCGGTCTGTTCGCCCACGTGACGGATGCCCAGGGCATACAGCACCCGCTCGAAGGGTACCTGCTTGCTGGCTTCCAGGCTCGCCAGGAAATTGTCGGCCGATTTCTCCTGCCAGCCGTCGAGCGAGACCAGCTGTTCACGCGTAAGCGAATAGAGGTCGGGCAGGGTATGGATATAACTCCGGTTCCAGAGCATCTCGACGGTGGCTTCTCCGGCCAGGATGTCCATGGCCTTGCGGCCTGCGAAATGGATGAAGCGGCCCTTGATCTGTACGGGGCAGGATTCCTGGTTCGGGCAGTAATGCCGTGCTTCGTCAGGATCGCGCACCAGCGGAGTTCCGCAGTCAGGACAACACGCAGGAAAAACAGGCCGCCGGGCATCGGCCGGGCGTTTCGACAGTTCCACGCCCGTTATCTTGGGGATGATCTCTCCGCCTTTCTCCACATATACGTAGTCGCCGATATGGATGTCAAGCAGGTCCATCTGGTCCTTGTTGTGGAGGGAGGCACGCTTGACCACGGTACCCGAGAGCTGCACGGGTTCCAGGTTGGCCACGGGAGTGACGGCGCCGGTGCGGCCTACCTGATAGTCGATGCTCAAAAGGGGCGTCAGTGCCTGTTCCGGCTTGAATTTCCAGGCAGTGGCCCAGCGGGGGGATTTGGCCGTGAAACCCAGCTGCCGCTGCAGTTCGAGTTCGTCGACTTTGATGACGATGCCGTCGGTGGCGAAGGGAAGCCGCTTGCGGCGGGTGTCCCATTCTTCAATGTAGTCGAGGGCCGCTTCGATGCTTTCGACGCGACGGCTGTATTCAGAAATCGGAAGGCCCCAGCCACGGGCGGCCTGAAGGGCTTCGGTATGGGTCTTGAAGGGCAGGTCTTCTCCCAGCAGATGGTAGAGTACGCAGTCCAGTCCTCGGGTGCGCATCTCGGCGGGATCCTGCAGCTTCAGGCTGCCGGAGGCGGCATTGCGCGGATTGGCGAAAGGATCCTGTCCGTCGTCGATGCGTTCGGCGTTGAGGCGCTCGAAAGCCGCGTAGGGCATGTAGATCTCGCCGCGGATTTCGAATTCGAGGGGGATGCTCTCGCCGTGCAGCTGTTTCGGGATGGCGGGGATGTTGACCACGTTGCGGGTCACATCGTCGCCCTTGGTGCCGTCACCGCGTGTCAGGGCGCGGAGAAGCTGCCCGTCACGATAGGTCAGGCAGATGGCCGTTCCGTCGAATTTCAGTTCGCAGGAGAAGGCGTAGGGGCCGCTGACCGTCCTTGCGATGCGACGGTCGAATTCCAGCAGTTCCTCCTTGTCGTAGGTGTTGCCCAGCGAGAGCATCGGCCAGCGATGGGCCACCTGCACGAAATCCGAACCGGCGGCAGAAGAAAGGTCGCTGCCCACGTGGCGGGTTGGACTGTCTTCCGTGGCGAACTCCGGAAAGCGTTTCTCCAGGCCCTGCAGTTCGCCCATCAGCAGGTCGAACTCAAAGTCCGTAATCGTGGGATTGTTCAGCACATAATAGTTGTAATTGTGCTGCTCGAGTTCCTTTTTCAGGAACTCGATCCGATCCTTGGCCGCCGTCTTGCTGATTTTTGCCATCTTATTCTCAAGAAACTACAAAATTAGCGATTATTTGTCAAAAAATGATAACTTTGCCCTGTCATTTCGGATGAGAAAAACCAATCATATTATGAGAGAATCCATTGTTATTTTGGCAGGCGGTGGCCCGGCTCCGGGCATCAATACCGTCGAAGGAACGATCGCCAAGGCTTTCATGGCCGAGGGATATCGCGTTCTTGGTCTTCACGGAGGTTATTCCGGTATCTTTTCCGCATCTCCCAGCTACATCGAATTCAATTTCGCGCTGGCTGACTCCATCTTCAACCGTGGTGGATCTTTCCTGCAGATGAGCCGTTACAAACCGACCCAGGAGGACTTCGACCGCTACTTCAACCTGAAGTTCTTCCAGCAGAACAATGTCCGTCTGCTGGTGACCATCGGTGGCGACGACACTGCCTCGACGGCCAACCGCATCGGCAAGTTCCTGCGCGAGAAGAAGTATCCCATCCAGAACATCCACGTGCCCAAGACCATCGACAACGACCTTCCGCTGCCGATGAACACCCCGACCTTCGGTTTCAACTCCGCCAAAGCCGAGGGTACCCGTATCGCCACGACCGTGTATGAGGACGCCCGCACGTCCGGCAACTGGTTCATCGTCTCCGCGATGGGCCGCAGCGCAGGCCACCTGGCCCTGGGTATCGGCGCTTCCTGCCACTATCCGATGATCATCATCCCGGAAATGTTCAACAAGACCGAGATCACGGTCGACAAGATCCTCCGTCTTTCGGTGAGCGCCATCGTCAAGCGCAAGCTGCGCGGCATCGAGTACGGCGGTATCATCGTCTCCGAGGGCGTGTTCCACATGCTCAGCGACGAGCAGCTGGAGGCCACGGGCATCAAGTTTACCTACGACGACCACGGCCATCCGGAACTGGGCAAGATTTCCAAAGCCCAGCTGTTCAACGATATGCTCGAAATCAAGCTCAAGGAGCTCGGCATGAAGATCAAGACCCGTCCGGTGGAGATCGGCTACGACATCCGTTGCCAGCAGCCGATTGCCTTCGACCTGTTCTACTGCTCGCAGCTCGGTGCCGGTGTCTATGAGCTCTTCGCCAAGGGCGAGACCGGCTGCATGGTGTTCGTCGACCAGGAAGGCACCATCCGTCCGCTGTATCTCGAAGATCTCCAGGATCCCGAGACGGGCAAGATTCCGCCGCGCCTCGTGGATATCGACGGCGACCAGGCCCAGATGGTGTTCAAGCACCTGCTCAACTACATCACGCCGCGTGACTACGGCAATGCGAAGCAGTACCTGGACAACCCCGAGGATTACGACTTCTACAAGATCCTGAACTGGTAGTGATCATCTACCAACTGCTACTGAGAGCCTTCGGGAACCGTAACTGCGTTCCCGGAGGCTCTTATGCCAGAAACGGGGCCGGCAAGTTCAACGATATCGACGAGGAAGAACTGCTCCGGCTCAAGAAACTGTCGGTCGGTGCCGTGTGGTACACCGGCGTGATCTCGCATGCCACCCGGACCCATTTCCGCTCCATCCCCGACAACGACCCTTCCCTCGTCAAGGGCGAAGCAGGCTCGCCCTACGCCATCCGCAACTGGTTCGACGTCGATCCGGCCCTGGCCGTCAACATCGACAACCGCATGGCGGAATTCGAAGCCCTGGTCCGGCGTACCCATGAAGCCGGCATGAAAGTCATCATCGACTTCGTGCCCAACCACGTGTACCGGGAGTACCGCAGCTATTTCACCGATGAGAATTTCTACCCCCTCGGCGAACCGCTTCACCTGCCTGCATCATTGCACAGCAACTACCAGGAAGACCCTGCACTGGCCACCGGCAACGACGTATTCCATGCCTGGCCTTCCGAAAACGACTGGTACGATACCATCAAGCTCAACTACGGGCATCGCAGCACCTGGGCCAAGATGCTGGCCGTGCTGCAGTTCTGGGTAGGGAAGGGCGTGGACGGATTCCGCTGCGACATGGTGGAACTCGTGCCGGCCGAATTCTTCGCCTGGGCTTTCGGACTGTTGCGTGCCGTCCGTCCGGGCCTGATCTTCATCGCCGAAGTTTACGGGAAGGATAACTACTGGAAATATGCCAACGCCGGCTTCGACCTGCTCTACGACAAATCGGGCTTCTACGATACGCTGCGCGGCATTGTCCGCGGCGAGTGTCCGGCTTCCGCCCTCACGCAGGAGTGGCAGTTTCTGGGCGACCTGCAGCCGCGCATGCTCAACTTCCTTGAGAATCACGACGAGCAGCGGCTCGCCTCTGATTTCTTTGCCGGAAGTGCCAAGGCGGGCTTGGCCGCCTTCGCGGTGTCGCTGCTTTTCAATACCTCATCGTTCATGCTCTATTTCGGACAGGAATACGGAGAGCGGGGCATGGAATCCGAGGGCTTCAGCGGCGTGGACGGCCGCACCTCGATCTTCGACTATTGCACCGTCCCTTCGGTCCGCCGGGCTCTGGCCGGTCACTTGACCGTCGAGGAGTCCGTGGTTTACAAAGAGTATTGCCGCCTTCTCCGCATCGCTACGGGCGATGCCATCTTCTCAAAAGGCAAGACCTACGACTTGATGTACGCCAATCCGGCTTCCGACCGTTTCAATCCGGACCGCCAGTTTGCCTGGATGCGCGGCTACGCCGGCAGCGCCATGGCCATCGTCGCCAACTTCGACGACCACCCCGTCGATGTCGACGTGGTCGTCCCCGACGAAGCCTTCGCATATTTTGGCATGACCTCTCCGGCAAGCTCCGCTTCGTCATGCCCGGCCCCGACCTCCTCCGTCATTCCGGGCTCGACCTCCTCCGTCATTCCGGGCTCGACCCGGAATCTCATCCACTTCCACGTCGCCGCACACGATTACACGCGCATTGACGTGTCCCACTTATAATCCTTCTATTTCTTCAGCTTGAAGATATCGCGGGCGAGCCAGTCCATGGTTTTGGGGAAACGGTCGGTCTCCACGAAGTCCGTATCACCCTTCACGCCGTCCACTTCCAGCTCGAGGGCAGTTTCACCGGTTTCCGAGTCAATGATGCTCAGCGTGCCAAAAACCCGGATGAAGCAGCTGCCCCACATGCCGGGACCCTGTTTGCGCTCGAATTCCCTTACTTTGAAGACAAGTCTGTAGGGAGCGTCCCCCTCGTTCACGAGCTTGAGCCCTTTGGAATTGTTGTTGAAAGAGGTAAAGAATGCCTCGTCCATGAGCTTGACGCGGTTATCATATTCTTCACCGCTCCAGTCCTTGAAATTGCCTTCTTTTTCAAAGACCGCATCAGAAATGTCGATCGTCCAGGTGGCAGTGGCATCTTCCTTAAGGACAGAGAGATCCCCCTTGGTCACCTTGAGGGGTTTGGCCGCGAAAGCAGAAATCGCAGACAGCAGCAATACGATGGTGGTAAGTGCAATTCGTTTCATGATGTAGTTTTTTAGGTATACAAAATTAACAACAAATTTGAAGAAACCGAAAGGGTAAGCGGATTACAAAAGTGATTTCTGTCTAGTAATATCAAGGCATGGTTTTTGATAATTAGTGAAAGACTGCATTTCTCCGCCGGTATATATTTATGAGAATTGTAGGAGTAGTTCTTTGACAGCCATCATCTGCGACACGGTTGATGTCGCCGGAAGGTTTCGATGCACATTTGTATATTAACTCTACTGCGGACGAAACCCTTCGATCACGCTTGAGCGC
>JAEETO010000088.1 GCA_016290385.1 Bacteroidales bacterium
CTTCGATGAAACGCTTCTCGATGCCCGGCTTGATCTCCGGACTCAGGTAGCTGGCCAGCACGGCCTTGTATTTCGACAGGTCGGGTTGCTCGCCGGTGCCGGTGAACGACACCTTCTCGCGCTCCAGCACATGCAGGCCCATGTAGGCTGCGCCCACATGGCCGCTGAGGCAGATCAGGTCCATGTTTTTCGAGGCCGGCACCTTTTCGATGATGCCCTTCTTCTGTACGCCGCAGGCTGTCAGGCCGATAGCCAGACCGTTGACGGACGGATTGAGTTCGAGCGAAAGCTGGCTGATACCGTGCTCGCGGCAGGCGGCCAGCATGCCTTCCCAAAGCTGGGCCACATCTTCGTAGCAGAAGCGCTTCGAGAGCCCGATCACCACCGACAGGGACACGGGCTGGCGCAGGCTGGCGTACAGTTCGCCGAGCACGTTGAGCACGGCCTTGTAGCCCAGGTGTTTCAGCGGCGTGTAGACCAGATCGAAGTCGCAACCCTCCAGCATGAGCTTCTGGGCATTGCAACATTCTCCTTTCTGCCGGAGCAGGATGGGTTGTTCGTTCGTATATCCGCTCTTTTCAAAGAGCCTTTCAAGGACGGCCTGCTTGCCGATTTCTGCAATCTCGGTTCTTGTCATGGGAGGTCATTTTACTTTTATCGTATAGGTCGGGACCGTGGCCTTGCCTGCTTCGTCATAGACGGTGGCTTCGATGCGGTCTTTCCAGACCTGCACGTCGAGACGCGACTCGTCGTCGTTGACCAGGATGGGAAAAGCGTTGTTCATGGTTCCGGCCGGAATGAACAGATGTTCGTGTAGGTCCGCCCCAATCATCAGGTTGATGCCGGCCTGTTTGAGGAGGGGCATGAAATGGCGGTTCATCCAGCTGTGGGGCACGAAGTCGTCGGGGTCGCCGAAATCGACCATCGGTGCATGGATGATGCAGATCTTGACGGGCGCCTTGCGGAACGACGGTTCCTTCATGGCTTCTTCCGCCCAGGCCAGCTGCTCGAGCAGGTAGTCTTCATAGATGCGGTTGCCCGTCAGGGCCAGGGAGTTCTTCACGCCCGTCTCCCCGCAATCCAGCACGAGGAAGGCCACGGGTCCTTCGCGGAAGGTATAATAATAGGGTGCGCCGCTGGCTTTCGGGAACACTTTTTCGACCAGCATGACCCCGCTGCCGCGTCCCTCGTGATTGCCGCGCGAGAAGACCACGGGCAGGTCGGCACCGCGGTCGCCCAGCGGGTTCACTTCGTATTTGAGCAGGCTGTCGAGGTTCCAGTTGCCGGCCGAGATGATGTCGCCGTTGAGGACCAGGAAGTCGTTGTTCCGGATGTCGACGTCGTCGAGCAGGGCGGCATAGTGGTCCAGCCGCATGTGTACATCGTTCATCACGGAGAAGTGACAGGTCTTGCGGTTCGGATCGAAGGTCGTGACCTGGTGGTGTCCGGAGTACATGTCACGTCCGTAGGCAGGCCGCCGCGGGTTGCTGGCGTCGACCACCCGGTTGCCGACCCGGTAGCCGTATTCCGCGCCGCGCGAGAGTCCGGTGACGCGGACGGTGTGGAGCGTGCCGAAGAGCCTCCGGCCCGCATAGTATTCATAGATGCGGCGCCCGTTGTCGAGTTCCACCCAGCCCTGGCAGGGCATGTCGGTCGACCAGAGCACCGTGAAGGCGTCTTCGCTCATGTCGGTCACCCACGGGCCGCAGGCCATCGGGGAATCCTGCGCTTCGCTGCGGGGCTTGGCGGGGATGATGGTGCTGTCGACAGCGTTGCCATGGCGGTCCATCAGCGTGAGAGTCATCTTTTCCGGGTCGACGGCCATGTGGATGGCGCTGACCGTATGGGAACCTTCGGTCCAGCGGAAAGCGATCTTGTCGGCGTTCTGCATCGGCACGTCGTCGAAAGAGCGGCCGCGGTCGTCGTCGCAGGCAGAGGTCTGGAGATAGACTGTGCCGGTGCTGCCGTCGGTGACCTGGTCATCGTACAGCGGCAGGCTGCGGACATAGATATGGTTGTTGCCGGCCAGTGCCAGGTCGACACCCAGTTCGTCGAAGAGCCGGTGCCAGCGGGTGTATTGTACGCTGCGGCCATTGGTCCCGTTGAACCATTCGTAGTGCTGGCAGACCACCACGAAAGTCGGCGGGTTTTCGCTGCCCCGCGCGAAATTGACACAGTCGCGGAGCCAGTCCGCCGCGGCCGTGAAAGTTTCATGGGTACCCATGTTTTCGGTATTGAGCATGACGAAAAGGGTGTTGCCGTAGCGGAAGTGGTAGCATACGCCCTGCTCGTCTCCGAAGCCGTTCTGCGGGTAGAACGACGTGCCGGTGAAGAAGGGGTTGGGCACGCCGAAATCCTTCGAGTCCTGGGACTGGCGCGTCCAGTTGTCGTGGTTTCCGTTGACGCGGGCCCAGAAGAATTCATTGAAATTGTCTTCTTCGAACATCCTCCGCCAGAAAGAATAGCTGCCGCCCCAGGCCACGACGTCGCCGGGGCTCAGCACCCAGTCGAGTGAAGGGTCGAAACGCTGCATGGTGTCGATCATGCCCATGGCGGCCTCGAGCCGGAAGGGAAGGGGCGTATAGCTGTGGAAGTCGGAGATGATGCAGGCCGACCATTCGGGGGCGCCGGCAGTCCGGAAACGATGTTCGGCACTGCGGGCGACCGTCTCGCGACCGTCTTTCTCGACGATGACATATTTGTAATCCGTGTCGGGCTGCAGGCCGTTGACCATGACGCCGCATTTGGTGAAGACGGCGTCTTCTTGTATGTTGGTGCCGTCGGCAGCCTTGGAGTAGATGCCCTTGAAGGCTTCGACGCGTTCGCTCTCAGAAGCCTTGACATCACGGGCTTGCGTCCAGTCAGCATCGGAGACGGGCGTAATGCGGACCCAGGTCTGCGTAAGGCTGGTGTCACAGGCCCAGCTGATGCACATGGACACGGAGGCGTCCGTGCCCGGCCCGGAGGAGATGCCGTGGATCTTGTCGGTAACGGGAACTGAGGGGAGGGGCTGGGCCTGAGCGCCCAGGGCGAAGAAAGCGGTCAGCGCAAGGAAAAGGACTTTTTTCATATTCTACAAAGTTAGGAAAATGTGCTGAAAAAACGTATTTTTGTCCTATGATTCTCTTCCCCAATGCCAAGATCAACCTGGGCCTGCACGTGGTCCGGAAGCGTTCTGACGGCTACCACGACATCGAGACGCTGTTCTATCCCGTGCCGGGATTGTGCGACGTGCTGGAGCTGGTGCATGCCGACCGCTTCGAGATGCACTGCTACAATGCGGAGATCGCAGGAGAAAACCTCTGCGAGAAAGCCTGGCGGCTGCTGGCGGCGCGTTACGACATTCCGCCGGTGGCCATCCACCTCTACAAGAAGATACCGATGGGCGCGGGACTGGGAGGGGGATCTTCGGATGCGGCCTTCACGTTGACGGGGCTGAATACGATGTTCGGGCTGAACCTGCCTCAGGATGAGCTGGCAGGCCTGGCGGCCCAGCTGGGCAGCGACTGCGCCTTTTTCGTCTATGACCGTCCGATGCTGGCCCGGGGCCGGGGCGAGATCCTCACGCCTTTCGACCTTTCTCTTGACCGTACGGTGCGCATTTATCCGCAGCCGGTGTTCGTATCCACGCGCGAAGCCTATGCCGGCATCACCCCGCACGAACCGGCGATGTCGCTGGAAAAGGTGCTGAAGCGGCCTGTGGAAGAGTGGAAAGACCTGCTGGTCAACGATTTCGAAGAGACGGTCTTTGCCCGGCATCCGGAATTGGCTACGGCCAAGAAATCGCTCTATTACAATGGTGCCGTCTATGCGGCCATGTCGGGTAGCGGCTCGGCGCTATTTGCACTGTATTAAGATCTGTTCGAGCGGGGCGTCTTTCAGGACGACCCGTTTTTCTTCGTCCAGCAGATAGAGGGACGGGATGGCCCGTACCCAGTAGCGGGTGTCGCTGTGGAGGATCTGCTCGTCGTCGTGGCCGCAGATCCAGGTATCCGGGTAATTGGGCAGGTAGTCCAGCCAGGCCTGCACGTCTTCGTCGGGATAGACATTGACCACGAGCAGGGTACCGGCGGCAATCCTTTCGGCGACAGCAGGCTCTGCTGCGAGAGCTTCGGTGATCTCCTTGCAGTTGGGACAGCCCGGATTGCTGAAAAAGAGCAGGGTCTGCTGCGGGTGGCGGCTGTCGATGGCCTGATGGAGCGTGAGGATGCGGCCGTTGGGCAGCCTGAAAGGAAAGTCGGCGGCCACGGTGCCGAGGCGGTTGAGCCGCACGCGCGGAGCCAGCCAGCGGGCGCGGTCCCGCTGTGCTTCGGTGGAATGGGGCGAAGCGAGCAGATGGTCGACGACAGGGATGTACAGTTCTTCGTTGCGCCAGGGGCTGTTGGGATCGAGAAAGAATTTTTCCTGCAGTGTCATGGTCTGCTGCCACTGGGCGCTGTCGCTCTCTGCCGCTGTCAGCATCTCTTCCTGGCGTGCCATGGCTTCATCCAGCGACAATCCGGACAATTCCATGACATATTGCTCAAAACGCGCAGCCTGTCCGGCCAGCGAACGGCTGCCATACTCCGACAGCGAGGGGCCCTGGCTGGCATGCTTGCAGCCGCAGAGCAGCACGAGGGCGGCACACAGGAGAAACAGGTGACATTTTGTCATAAAATGGCTGTTGGCACTCAATTTGCCTAGTCCAGCAGTGCAAAATTAAACAATAAACGTTAAAAAATATAATCATCATGACCATTAAACCTTTAGCAGACAGAGTCCTGATCGAGGCCAAGGAAGCCGAGACCAAGACCGCAAGCGGACTGTATATTCCTGATTCCGCGAAAGAAAAACCGCAGCAGGGCAAAGTTGTCGCTGTCGGAAACGGCAAGAAAGACGAACCGATGGAGCTCAGCGTCGGCGATACCGTTCTTTATGGCAAATATGCCGGTACGGAGATCACCGTGGATGGAAAGGATTATCTGATCATGCGTCAAAGTGACGTGGTCGCAGTGCTTAAATAAAGGAGGAAACAACTATGGCAAAAGAAATCAAATTCAATATCGACGCCCGCAACCTCATGAAGGAGGGTGCTGACGCTTTGGCTGACGCCGTGAAGGTGACGCTGGGCCCGAAAGGCCGCAACGTCGTCATCGACAAGAAATTCGGAGCTCCGCAGGTGACCAAGGACGGTGTCACCGTGGCCAAGGAGATCGAACTCGAGGATCGCTTCCAGAATATGGGCGCCCAGATGGTCAAGGAAGTTGCTTCCAAGACCAACGACCAGGCCGGTGACGGTACGACCACCGCGACCGTGCTCGCCCAGAGCATCATCAACGTGGGATTGAAGAATGTGGCCGCCGGTGCCAACCCGATGGACCTCAAGCGCGGTATCGACAAGGCTGTCGCCGCCGTCGTCGAAGACCTCAAGAAACAGAGCCAGGCAGTGGGTGACGACTACTCGAAGATCGAGCAGGTCGGTACCATCTCCGCCAACAACGACAACACCATCGGCAAGCTGATCGCCGACGCCATGGCCAAGGTCAAGAAAGACGGCGTCATCACCGTCGAAGAGGCCAAAGGCACCGAGACCGAGGTGAAAGTGGTGGAAGGCATGCAGTTCGACCGCGGCTATATCTCCGCCTACTTCATGACCAACCCCGACAAGATGGAGGCCGTGCTCGACCAGCCTCAGATCCTGGTCACCGACAAGAAGATCTCCACGATGAAAGACCTCATGCCGATCCTCGAGCCCATCGCCCGCGAAGGCCGCTCGCTGCTGATCATCGCCGAGGACGTCGATGGCGAAGCCCTCACCACCCTCGTGGTCAACAAGCTGCGTGGCACGCTGAAGGTGGCTGCCGTCAAGGCTCCTGGTTTCGGCGACCGCCGCAAGGAGATGCTGCAGGACATCGCTACCCTGACGGGTGCCGTCGTGGTAAGCGAAGAGCGTGGCTTCACCCTCGAGAACTGCACGCCCGACATGCTGGGCCGTGCCGAGAAGGTGGTCATCGACAAGGAGAACACCACCATCGTCAACGGTGCCGGTGACAAGGATGCCATCGCCGACCGTGCCAACCAGATCCGCAAGCAGATTGCGACCACCACGAGCGACTACGATCGCGAGAAGCTCCAGGAGCGCCTGGGCAAGCTCGCCGGTGGCGTGGCCGTCCTCTATGTGGGCGCCGCTTCGGAAGTCGAGATGAAGGAGAAGAAAGACCGTGTCGAGGATGCATTGAATGCAACCCGCGCCGCTGTCGAAGAAGGTATCATCCCGGGTGGCGGTGTCGCCCTCGTCCGTGCCGAGACCGTCCTGGAGAAGGTCAAGGGTGAGAACGAAGACGAGCTTACCGGTATCCGCATCGTGGCCCGCGCCATCGAGGAGCCGATCCGCATCATTGCCGCCAACGCCGGCAAGGAAGGCAGCGTGATCGTCCAGAAGGTGAAGGAAGGCAAGGCGGACTTCGGTTACAATGCCCGCACCGATACCTTCGAGAACCTGCTCTCGTCCGGTGTCATCGACCCGACCAAGGTGGTCCGCGTCGCGCTCCAGAATGCTGCATCTGTAGCCGGCATGTTCCTGACCACCGAGTGCGCCCTCGCCGACATCAAGGAGGAAACCCCCGCCATGCCTCCGATGAACCCTGGAATGGGCGGTATGATGTAGGATTCCGGGTCAAGCCCGGAATGACGTCATGCCGGACTTGATCCGGCATCTTAAAACCTCCGCTTCAACGGAGGTTTTTTTGTGTCTTCGGGTAAATTTTGGTATCTTGCTTTGTTTTTCAACCCCTGTTTGATCCATGTCCTTCGTACACCTTCACGTCCACACGCAGTACTCGATTCTCGACGGTTTTTCCGATATTGAGAAACTGTTCGCTCGCGCCCGCGAGCTGAACATGCCGGCCCTGGCCATCACCGACCACGGCAACATGTACGGCGTGAAGGAGTTCTTCAAGTTTGCCTACGACAAGAGCAACCTCGACGCGGACAAGCAGCCCATCGTCAAGCCGATCATCGGCTGCGAGGTCTACGTGACGCGGCATTACGACCATCATCTCAAGGACAACGACCACCGCCGCTACTATCACCTCACCCTGCTGGCCAAGAATTACGAAGGCTACAAGAACCTGATGAAGATCTGCACGGAAGGGCACATCCACGGGTTCTACTATGCGCCACGCGTGTCGCACGAGGTGATCGAGCAGTACCACGAGAACCTGATCTGCTGCTCCGCCTGCCTGGCCGGCGAGATTCCCCGCGACATCATGGACGGGGACATCGACGCCGCCCGCGAAGCCATCCGCTGGCACAAACAGGTGTTCGGCGACGACTATTATCTGGAGGTGATGAAGCACAAGACGGAAGTGCCGGGCGTCGACGACGATGTGTACCGGGCCCAGATGGAAGTCAATCCCGTCCTCTTCTCGCTGGCCGAAGAACTGGGCGTGAAAGTGGTGGCGACCAACGACGTCCACTTCATCCGCAAGGAAGACGGGCCGGCGCACGACCGCCTCATCTGCCTGACCACCAACTCCGACATCGACGATCCGAAACGCCTCCGCTACACCCAGCAGGAATTCCTCAAGAGCGAGGAAGAGATGGCCGCGCTGTTCCCCGACCATCCCGAAGTCATCGCCCGGACGCTGGAAGTCGCCGACAAGGTGGAACTCTACAAGATCGACCACGATTACATCCTGCCCAAATTCAAGATCGACGAGGCCTTCCTGCGCGACATCGACAAATATCTGGACCTGTACAAGCCTTATATCGATGCCGGCAAGGACGATCCGAAAGGCAACTACCGGGGCGACGATTTCTGCAAGTCCGTGGCCTATCTGTGCCATCTCACCTACCAGGGCGCGCACATCCGTTACGGTGAGACGCTCACCCCCGAGCAGGAAGAACGCATCGACTTCGAGCTGAAGACCATCGCCTCGATGGGCTTCCCCGACTATTTCCTCATCGTGCAGGATTACATCCGGGCCATGCGCAAGGAAGGCTGGCTCGTGGGCCCGGGCCGCGGTTCCGCAGCCGGCAGCGTCGTGGCCTACTGCCTGTGGATCACCAACCTCGACCCGATCAAGTACCAGCTCCTGTTCGAGCGTTTCCTCAATCCGGAACGCATCTCGATGCCCGATATCGACGTGGACTTCGAGAACCTCGAAGCGGCGCACCGCTATGTCGAAGATACCTACGGCGCCGACCATGTCTCACGCGTCATCACTTTCGGCACCATGCTGGCCAAGGGCGCCATCAAGGACGTGGCGCGCATCAGTCACGTGACCATCGACGAAAGCAACCGCCTCTCGAAGATGGTGCCGGCCCGCCTGTTCGAGCGCAAAAAGAATGACAAGGGCGAATGGGAAGAGAAGAGCGTCAAGATTACGCTGGAGAACTGCTTCCGTCTGGTGCCCGAATTCAAGGAAGAGCTTGAAAAGGAAGACAATACGCTCAACAAGGAAGTCCTGGAATACGCCGAACAGCTGGAAGGCAGCATCCGGCAGGTAGGCATGCATGCCTGCGCCACCATCATCGGACCGGGCAACCTGAGCGATTACATTCCCATCTGCCTGTCGAAAGACAAGGATACGGGCCTGGATGTCTGGACATCCCAGTACGACGGTCATTATATCGAGGAATGCGGCCTGTTGAAGATGGACTTCCTGGGCCTCAACACCCTGTCGATCATCCACAAGACGCTCGACCTGATCAAGGAAGGCCACGGCCTGGACATCGACATCGAAGCCATTCCCATCGACGACAAGGCTACTTATGAACTCTACGGACGCGGCGACACCACCTCGATCTTCCAGTTCGAGTCGCCCGGCATGAAGGAGTGGCTCCAGAAACTCCAGCCCGAGCGTTTCGAAGACCTCATCGCCATGAACGCGCTCTACCGGCCGGGTCCGATGGACTACATCCCCGACTTCGTCGACCGCAAGCAGGGCCTCAAGCCCATCGTCTACGACACGCCGGAGATGGAGGAATTTCTGAAGGAAACCTATGGGGTCACGGTCTACCAGGAGCAGGTGATGCTGCTGTCGCAGAAGCTGGCCGGCTTCACCAAGGGCCAGGCCGACAAGCTCCGCAAAGCCATGGGCAAGAAGAAGATCAAGGACATGGAGGAGCTGTACTTCAAGTTCATGGAGGGAGGCCGCGCGCACGGGCACGAAACCATGCTGCTCAACAAGATCTGGCAGGACTGGCGCGCCTTTGCGGAATATGCCTTCAACAAGAGCCACGCTACCTGCTACGCCTGGGTGAGCTACCAGACCGCCTGGCTGAAAGCCCACTATCCGGCCGAGTTTTTCGCCGCCAACATGAGCTGCAACCTCAACGATATGGACGAGATCACCAAGATCATGGACGACTGCCGGCGCTGGCAGATCCAGGTGCTGGGTCCCGATATCAACGAGAGTGCCACGGAGTTCACCGGCAACAAGAAAGGCAACATCCGCTTCGGCATGGGCGGCATCAAGGGCGTGGGTGCCAACGTCATCGACGCGGTCATCGCCGAGCGCCGGAAGGGCGGGCCTTTCGCCAACGTATTCGATTTCCTGGAGCGGATGCCGCAGGGCGTGGTCAACCGGAAGGTGATGGAGTGCCTCATCTATTCGGGCGCCTTCGACGGTTTCCGGGAGATCACCCGTCCGCAGTATTTCTTCGAATTGGGAAAGGACGAGAACTATATCGACGCGCTGCTGCGCTAT
>JAEETO010000089.1 GCA_016290385.1 Bacteroidales bacterium
TCGCCTGTCGTGAAGGTCATCGACTACAACGCGCCTGAGAAGACGGGCCTCCCGAAGTCGAACGTCCTGCAGTTCTTCAGCGAGAACGGCTGCAAGGTGACGGTCCGTCCGTCGGGCACAGAGCCGAAGATCAAATTCTACTTCAGCGCCTGTGGCCCTGATGCCGACGCCCTGAACGCCAAGCTCCGCGAGCAATTCTCTGAGTAATGATAACCGGATGGGGTAGGTCCCCTCTGGTTTTGGGGTAGGTCGATAAGATTGGCCGGGATCTACCTCGGAATAATCAACAATTGGCCGATTTATGGGGTAGGTCTGGATGGTTAAAGTCGACCTACCCCAAAATATGGGGAGACCTATCCCATCAAGACTATCATTCTAATGAAGACATACGAAGAAAAGATCGCCTGGCTGTTCAACCGGTTTCCGTCCTACCAAAAGGTGGGAAAGGTGGCTTATAAGCCGGGAATCGAAACGATGGAGGCGTTTGATGCGGCGCTCGGACATACGCACCGGAAATTCCGCAGCATCCATGTGGCTGGAACGAACGGCAAAGGTTCGACTTGTCACATGCTGGCGGCGGGTTTGGCGGCTTGCGGTCTGAAGGTTGGCCTCTATACTTCGCCGCATCTGGTGGACTTCCGTGAAAGGATGAAGATCGTCGAAGGCGACCATTTCCGGATGGTACCGAAGGAGTTTGTCGAAGCCTTCATCGACCACTGGAATGATTTCTTTGTGGCGCATCAGCCATCGTTCTTCGAGATTACGACGGCGATGGCCTTCGATTTCTTCGCTGCCGAACAGGTCGACATCGCCGTCGTCGAGACCGGCCTCGGCGGCCGCCTTGACTCGACCAACATCATCACGCCCATCCTGAGCATCATCACGAACATCGGTCTCGAACATTGCGAACACCTGGGATTTACGCTCGAAGCCATCGCCGGTGAGAAAGCCGGCATCATCAAGCCGGGCGTGCCGGCCGTAGTAGGCGAATTCCTGCCCGAGACGCGGCCGGTCTTCGAGGCCAAGGCTGCCGCATACGGCAGTCCACTGACCTTCGCGACTGAAACCGACCCCTGCCTGGAGCTGAAGGTAGCCGACCTGGATCTGCCGGGTGACTATCAGGAGCGTAATCTGTGTACGTTGTCTGCGGCCGTCGGCATCCTGCGGCCGATGCTCGGCCTCGATCTGGCGGCCTTCCGGGAGGGCGTATGCCACGCTGCCCGCAACACGGGCCTGCACGGCCGCTGGGAGACGCTTCGCAAGGCCGATCCTGTGGCGCACAAAGCAAAGATCGTCTGCGATACCGGCCACAACGCACACGGCCTCCGATGGGTGGCCGAGCAGGTTGACCGGATATCCTGCGATTACGACAACGTGTTCTTCATTCTGGGCCTGGCCCGCGAGAAAGACGTCGACGCCATCGCGCCGCTCCTGCCACGCAACGTAAGCTACATATGGACGCAGGCATCCAGCCCCCGCGCCCTGCCCGCTGTCGACCTGGCCAACGCCATGTCCGACCACGGCCTCTCCGGCCGCGTCGCCTTCACCGTCGCCGCCGCCCTCGACGAAGCCGACAAAAAAGCCACCGACAAAGATCTGATCTTTATCGGCGGCAGCAATTTCGTCGTCTGCGAAGTACTGTGATTATTCGAAAACTTTCTTGACCAGCTCGATGGGATTGCCTTGCGGAGTGGCGGAAAAGGTGCAGGTGCGCTCAGACCACCATTTGTATTCGAAGTCCTTCATCGCTTCGAGCAACAGGTCGTAGCGTTCGCCCTCCAGCTTCTGGCCAGCCGTCGTGGCCGCCTTGACAGCTGCGAAGAACATCTCCCAGCGTGGCTTGTAATAGGTCTTCACCAGGCCGGCCCAGGAACGGTCCGCATAGTCCGTCAGCAGATTGCCCCGATCACCCCAGGTCGTCAGCAGGTTGCGGGCGTTGCTTTCGAAATAGTCGGACTCCTCCGGCGTAGCGCCCCAGGCGCGCGCATCCGCGATCCATTTGCCCACCAGGAAATAATCCTGCGAAGCGAGCAGTCCGTCGAGCGTGTCGAAGATGCCCAGCATTTCTTTTTCCAGGGAAGCCATGCCCTCTGTATCGCCTTGCTCATACGCCGTCTTGTATTCGGCGAAGCGCTGCTCGAACTGGTTGCTCAGGTACTGGCGCGTCAGGTTCACCAGGTCGAATTCGTAGGAAGGACCATTGCCCCCGGCTGCCAGCAAGTGATCGATCACTTCGCGCAGCTTCTCGTTTTCATAGTTGAAACGGACGCTGGAGTGATAGGAAGTCGAGCGCTGGAACGAAGGCCGCAGGTTCATGATCGGGCTGTGGCCCGGAACCGAACGCTGGATGTAGATCTCGTCGAACAGCTCCTTCCAGGCCGCCCGCGCCTCGTCGCTGTCCACGCCGGAACGGCTCCATGCCAGCTGTGCGGCATAGTCGTCGAGGTTCTGGTGCTGCGGGAAATTCCAGGCTTTCTCGAAGATGAACTGATACATGAACGGGTTGCAGTCAAAGCCTTCCAGCGTCGAGCCCAGACCCTTGAAGGAGGGCCCCGCCTCGGCGAAGGTCCCCTCGATCAGGTCGGAAACCTCCTTGATGTTGCCCGCCAGGAAAGTGTTGCCACCGAAGTTGCCGAGGTAGCACCAGATGAACGGAATCCCGTAGTAACTCTGCGTCTTGCGCCAGACTTCCATCCGTTCGCAGTAATAGTCGAGCAGGATCGAGTGCTCGGCCGGATAGGAGGTCAGGAAGGCCTTCACGCGCTCGTCGGAATCGCCTTCAAACCAGTATTTCCGCTCGTTGTAGAAAAGCCAGGTCATCTGCAGCCAGGTGGCGTTGGGATCGGCGGCGGCCAGCGACTCGTAGACGCCATGGCTCACGCGGCCCAGATAGGCCGGATCCCAGCTCTTGGGAATCATCTCGTTGAAGATGTCGATGCCATAGATATGGTCGGTGCCGTAAATCGCTACTTCCTTTTCGAGGAAACGTTTCTGGATCTCCGGGAAGAGCTTGTCTTCCGGATCGAGGAACCAGGGATAGTCTTCCAGCGCGAAGCCTGCCCAGTCGCTCATGCGCTCGATCTTTGCCTCGGGATAGATGCGGCTGAGTTCCGGCGGAACATGGCCGGCGAAGGCCGGCAGCACCGGCTTCATGTTGAGTTCACGCTCGCGGGCCACGATCTTCTTCTGCAGGGCTTCCTGCCCTTCGAGCCAGGATTTCGGCAGCGGGCCGCCCCAGCGGTCGATGTTCAGCATGCGGTGCCAGGGCAGGTGGGCAGGCCCCGTGAAATAGCTGCGGACCTCTTCGTCCGTCAGGCCCAGCTCCGTCCATACCAGGTACCATACGGATTCCTGGCCGGTGATGGCAAGCGGAAGGTTGATGCCATTGAGAGCCATCCAGTCGATGAAATATTCCCATTCCCGCCATCCCCACCAGGGCATCGTGTAGCCATAGGTGCAGTAATTCAGGAAGAATCGTTCCGGGACGCGTGCATCCATCCGTACCGGCGCATCGACGCGCGGCAGTGTCTTGGGCATCGTCCCCCTGTCCCAGGAGAACCAGCCGATGTTCACATGGCAGTAATATTTCAGATAGTAGTTGAGGCCCACGGCCATGGAGTTGGCGTTGTTGCCACCGATGGCGATCTTGCGGCCATCCATCCCGAGGGTGAAGAAGTCGCAGGTGTCTGCCGGCAATGTCTTGAAAGTGAACTGGTCGGCTTGAAGCGGGATAATGCGGTTGGCCAATGCCGCGGCGGCCTGGGCGTCGGGGGTCCCGTCATCGGCGGGCTTGCTGCAGCCGACAGTCAGCAGGGCCGACAGGGCAAGAGCAAAAACGAAGAGTTTTTTCATGGTTCAGGCAGTTTATCGGAACAGGTTTTCAATTTTTTCAACGATGCCCGGATCGGAGGCGTTGCCGACCAGGCTGGGTTTCAGGTAATGGCATTTGTGCTCTTGCTGGAAGCGGGCCTGGCCGCCGCCGGTGACGTTCAGCATGGCCACGGCATCGCGCGGCAGCTTGCCGGCCTCGAAGGCGTTGATCATGCCCCTGAGCGCCACGGCCGCCGCTTCATGGATGTCGATGCCCTCGGTCTCGAGGAAGAGCTGCTTCATGGCGGCAATGTCTTGATTTGTAGCACACTCTACATCACCACCCGCATCACATAGCGCATCGTACACGCCTCCCTTCAAGCTGTAAGGTGGTCTGCGGTTCGACAGCACCTTGGCGTCAATCTCCAGTGCCTGTACGCGGGCTTTCTCGTCGTCCATCGGCAGCAGCGGGCGGCTGGCGGCCTTCCAGGCGTCGTACATGGGCAGGAAGGGCACGTTCTGCGAAGGATAGAGTTTCATCTTGTGGCTGCCGAAACGGCCGTCTTCGAGCAGGCGGAGGTTGGCCTCCCATGCGGCGATGGTGCCTGTGCCTGACCCGATGGCCTGGAAATAGGCGTCAGGGATGCGTCCCAGGACCTTGGCGGCGGAGAGCACGGTGGTGGCCATGCCGTCGCGGCGGGCGACGTTCTTGGCGCCGCCTTCGGCGAAGAACAGGGGGGAGGTGCAGGCTGCGTCGCCGAGGGCGATGGCATCGAAATAGTCGGTGCCGCGCGGCGAGCAGATGAGTTTTACGCAGTCGTTCAGGGGTTTCTCAAACCAGAGTGCATCGATGTTTTCTTCGGGCACGCTGAGCAGCAGCGGAATGTTGTTTTCGGAGCATACCTTGGCGAACGCACGGGCCGTGTTGCCGGCCGAGGCGACCACCAGCACGCGCTTCTCCCCGTCGGGGATGCGGGCGCAGACGCTGTAGGCCTCGGTCTCCTTGAAGGAGCAGGTGCTCATGCCGGCGCCTTTTTCCGGCCACCAGCCGGAGAAGGCGATATAAAGATTCGGAAGGCCCAGCTTCGCGCCGAGGCGCTCGCTCCGGAAGGTCACGGTCGGCGCCGAGCCCCGGAGCATCCGCCGCACCGGCATCCAGTCAGCGAACTGGTAAATGCCCCATTCTTCGGGGCCGAACTCAATTTGTTTCTTCTCATAGATGGCACGCACCAGCGACGGCTCCTTGCACTCCGGGTCCGCCAGCGTCCATCCCGCATCCTCGAACCGCCGGCCCGTCGCCACCGTCTCGAGGACATATTTCGTGGGTTTGAATTCTTTCATGGTATGAAAGTAAGCTATAAATACCACAAAAATAACAAAAAAACCCGAAAACTGCTCCTACAGGATACGGATACAGACTTTGCGTCCCAGCCCTTGAAATGGTTTGACAAGCGTAGATAACTGTATGTCTGTGCGGCCTTTTGGGCCAATTTCTCTTGCGTCAGGCCTGCCTCACGATAAATGCAATAGTCTGCCGTGGCGTGCCTGCGCAGAATAGCTTGTGGCGGGGCATGCCGCGCTCGGTCTGCTCAATTGAAGCAGAGCGAGCGCGGCTACCGTCGTTCCAGTACGCTTGAGGCGGGTTATCGCGCTTGACGATTACAATCGGAAGGCGTTGCCCTTATGAAGAATAAAAATCTTTTTCTATCTTTGTAAAGTCCTTAGGGACAAGACATAGATGAAAGTGTTTTCGCTGTATCCTTGAATGGGAATCTGGCAGTTTTCATTTTGCACAAGGAAAAGCAATTCACCCATCACTCTGATTTGGCATCCTTGCCCCCTTCCGGGGCACTTGTCAAAAACGAGTGTGGAGTAATTGTTTAGAGGAGGGAATCGGACTGCGGCAGTTGCTGGATTATTATTATCTGCTTATTCATTTGACAGACGAGGATAGGAAGCAGGCTATGAATGACTTGCGGCATCTAAAGTTGCAGCGTTTTGCACAAGCTGTCATGTATGTGATGGTCAAGGGTTTTCGGATGGATGATAAATATTTGGTTTTTGAGCCTGATTGCCACCTCGGCTCTGTGCTCATGGAAAGTATCCTGGTATCTGGTAACTTTGGACATTCTGACCCGCGAAACAAAAATATCAGGAAAGAGAGCCTCATTGTCCATGGATGGCATAAATTCAAACGCAATTTACGCTTTTGGGCTTTCTCTCCGTCAGAATCCCTTTGTATGCCGATGTTTGTGACGTGGCATTATTTCTGGCGTAAGAAGCAAGGCTATCTTTGCGGAAATCGTTGATTTTATCACTTTTTTTGTACTTTTGAATTTCCATTTGGACCGCAAAAACTCTATAGCAATGAAGAGAATTCTAGCGATTACCAGTCTGATAATCCTTTTCGGCAGCCTGCCTCTCCAAGCCGCACCAGTATCGATTAGTAAAGCGATGGATATAGCCAGCAAGGTTTTTGCCGCCCAGTCTACGAGGAAAGCCGCCAACAGTGCGCTGAAGATGATCTGGGATGGTGAGGACATTGCGACCAAGGCGACGCAGCCGGCCTTCTTTGTGATTGCCCGGGATGGCGGCGGCTTCGTCATTGTCGCTGGTGACGACAATGTGCCGCCCATCCTGGCTATCTCCGACCGCAACGAATTCAAGGTCGAAGGAATGCCGGAAAACGTCAAGTGGTGGATGGACCGCATGAAGGCGTCCGTCCGGTCTGCGAAGGTTCCGTCGCCCGAAGCGCGTGCGCAGTGGGCGAAATTCGCCGGTACCAAGGCGGGTGCTGCCATCACTGGAACTGTGACTGTCATCAGTGAACACCTGACCCCGGAATGGGACCAGTTAGGCACCCTGAAGGGCAGACCGGTGTACAATTCCAAATGCCCGATCGTCGATGGGAAGTATACGTTGACGGGCTGTGCAGCTACGGCTGCTGGCGAACTCATGACGACCCTGAGCGGCATCTATCCCAACCAGATGCCAGTACGGGGAGAAGGGACAGTGCCACCATACGAGCCTTGGGAAGGTTGTGTATCGGCTTCCACGCCGGAGCATCCCTATGTGCTGGGAACAGCATATGATTGGGCGGGGCTTCGTTCCCTGTCGGGCCGGGAAGCCATTGAAAAGGCCATTGCCGAGGGACGGGGTGACCTGGTTGACAACATGGACCAGTTGCTGGCAGACCTCGGCGCCACGCTGCAATCCCACTATGCCGTTGACGGGACAAGCGTTAATATATTTATTATCGCTGATGCGCTGATCAGGTACTACGGGTTCAACAAAAACGCCTATCTCGCATCCGCTTCCGATTATACCCGTCATCAATGGCGGGAAAAGCTGAAAGGCGAGCTGGCTGTCCGTCCGCTCTTTTATATAGGGTTTACCGAGGATGGGACTGGCGGTCATGGGTTCCTTTTCGATGCTTACGGGCAATTCGAAGGTGAGGATGTGTTTCACATCAATTTCGGATGGAACGGCGACTGCAACGGCTATTACTATGAGGGCAACTATGATACTGACGGTAATCCTTATTATAATTATTCTTGGTACAACTTCGCTGTCTTCGATCTTTATCCGGACCCGTCGTCGACCTATCGCAGTAACATCAAATTGGTTCCCGTAGACAAGGATACTCCTTTCGGACTCAGCTATGTCGGCGGCGCTCCGGTCACCAAAGGGGACCTGCTTCTGATAGATTGGTTCCGTGTCTCCAACAAGGGCAATGAAACTTTTGACGGAAAGTTGCGTGTGGTGGCGTTGAACCAGAACGGGGATGTCCTGCAGGTCTTTGATGAATCGGACCGGAAGGATAGTCCGTTGCCCCCCAGAACTAACTTTGGTTGGTGTTTCAGTGAAGAGGATGATATCCATATACTGTTTGACATTTCCCTGGGTGATCGGATTGTCCTTCAATACCCCGTCGACGACGAGAATACGTTATGGCAGAAGGTGGAGGGATCGGTAGCTGCCGATAGCTTCATCGATGAACTTCCGCTGATACCCCTGGCCTTCATCCGGACGGAAGACTCCTACAAAGTGGGGGACTGGTTTGAATTCGCTTTGATGAACCACGACCAGATCTACGCCGGTACGAGATGGACCTTCACGGACCCGGACGGGAAGGCTGTCACGATCGACCAGTCCGAATGGGAATTCCAACTGACGAAGAAAGGCCTCTGGATAATCGAGGCTGCCGTCGCTCCCGAAGTCGGAGCCGCCCCTGTCAAGACGCTCACGACCTATATCGAGGTGAAATAAAGCTTACCCTTTGGCGAAGAGTCCCACCAGGAATCTGACCAGGTGAAAACCGATGACGAAAAGGATGCCGAAGATGATCCATTTCTTCTTCTGCTCCTTCTTCCGTTCTTCCCGGTGCTGCGCCCATTCCTCCAATTCCGCCTCGGTAATGACAGCGCAGCCCGCTTCCTGGCACATGGCCTTGATCGTGGAACTATAAGAATCAATGAGTCGCTGGAGCGTGGAACCCGGCTCCGGATCGGCGTGCCACTGGTCCAGAAAGTGGAAGGCGCTGATCAGCGCCGTGGTGACATCATGGGCCCAGGCACCGTCCTCGCCGAGGTCATATCGTTTTTCCTTGAAAACCTCGGATTCTGCTGCGTCCCAGGGGAGCGACCGGTTGGTGATAGTGATCAAATAGTGGAGGATCTTCATGAGAAACATCTCGCGGAAACCCCGGGCCCATTCATTCGCCGGCACAAGCGACGAGATGCGTTCCCGCTGGTTCTGGTCCAGCCGCTTGACGTCGATCAGCTTCGTATCCGAATTGCATTCTGCGTCAAAAGCTGCCAGCGCCCGGCGGACCGTGAAAACTTTCTCCGAGTTTTCCATCCGGTCCAGTTCTTCAGTCTGCTCCTGGTCGAGCGTCTCGCGCAGCTCCGGCCCGTACCGGAGATATTCCCCGTTTACTGTATGCGCCGCAAGATACGCATCCAGCTCGCTGGTGTCCAACCGTACGATGTCCATCGTGCAAATGCTATTTTTTCCCCTTGGCGTAACGCTTGTTGGCCGTTTCCAGATAGTACTTGAGGTCTTCGTTCTTCAGGATATCTTTCTGGAAGCGGGTGAACCACTCGGCAAAACTTTCAAGGGTTTCTCCCACGAAGAAATCTTCATCGAGTTCCCGTTCATAGGTGCCGCCGCCGCTGTTGCTGGCTGCCCAGCCCGGGCAGATGTCGTCATAGAAACGATAGGGTTTTCCTTCTTTATTGAAGCGGATCTCCAGACGGGTGTCGGTATGGTGTTCTTCGTCGCGCGCCCAGCCCACAAGGATGTCCGCGTGGCGGAATTCCAGTCCGTTTTCTTGCGCGAAACGCTCCCCATAGCTGTCGTACCAGCCCCTGACAAGTACATTCTGTTTTTTTAGCAGGGTCTTTAACGCCGGTGTCATGGTAATGGACCGGAGGGTGTAAGGAATCACGACGCATTCCAGGTTCCGGAACCCTTCCAGAAACCCCGGGCCGACCTCGGTGATGCCCTTCTCGAATTCTACGTAGGGGTACTCA
>JAEETO010000090.1 GCA_016290385.1 Bacteroidales bacterium
CTCGGTCGCGGTACTCGTTCACGATGGTGAAGGTCGGGCTGTTGACCACGTCCTGCACACCCAGGGCCTCGCAGACAGCCGTGATGAAAGTGGTCTTGCCTGCCCCCATCGCCCCGTAGAAGGCCAGGATGCGCGCATCGCCGATGTGCTGCAGGAACACTTTCGCCGCCCGTGGCAGGTCTGCCGTGCCGTTGATGATGATTTCGGTCATATCTTTGCAAAGATAATAATAATCACTATTTGTTGGTATTGCCCCTTCCGTAAAAAACGGTGATCTTTGCCTCATGAATTGCAATTTCAATTGTAGCGAATGTGAACTGGCTGCGAAGGGAAGCAAGCGCATCGTGGTCGATGTCATCGGTCACGAGCCCGAGGGCGGGATGTTGTCCTTTTCAGGTCGGCGACAATTGACGGTCGAGTTCGGGGAATACGTCATCTGCTTCGTAAACTTTTGCGGAGCTAATGTCCACATCGGCAGGAAGATCCTCTCCAACAAGCCTTCCGTGGTGTTGGACATCATCGATTCGATGTCCCTGGAGCACAGCCTCAGGCTCACTTCCAGGCTGATTGATATGGATTGCAGGGCCGTGCTCGCCTTTTCCGGTTACGAACGCCTTCTGGCTACCGGGCATTCCCTAGATTACGAGACCCTCGGCGAAATGATGGGCTTTTCGGCAACGATTCTGGATACGACCGAGGAAAGTTTCAGCAGGCTTCTTTCCCTGATCGTCAACACCTATTGCCAGCCGGTCAAGAAACACGTGCACGTGCCCTATGGCCAGGATGTGGACAAGGCCATCGAAAGGATCACCGCGGCGATTGCCGATTCACCCGGGCTTTCCGACAGTTACCACGACCGCTACCTGGCCGTCCGCCTGCTGGAGGATCCGCAGTACATTTCCCCGATCCTGGAAAGATATCCGATGTCATCACGGATTGTGGAAACCGCCCGCGCGGAGTCCGAGGCCCTTTCCAAGCAGCTCAATGAAAGCCCGGAATCCCTGATCCGGAAAGCGCGTCACGGTTATATCCACGGTGCACTGGTCGAAACCCTCCACCACAGTTCAGACAATTCGGACCATACCCTCCTGCAAAAAATAGATGCTGTCCTGACCAACCGCTGGATCGGTCTCCCGTTGCTTCTGGTGGTACTTTTCCTGGTCTTCGAAGCCACCTTTGTCCTCGGCGCATTGCCGCAGCAGTGGATTGAAGACGGCGTGGATCTCCTGTGCGCCTGGCTGACGGACGTGCTGCCTTCCGGCTGGCTGACCAGCCTGCTGGTCGACGGCGTCGTGCAAGGTTGCGGAGCCGTCATTTCCTTCCTCCCCAACATCTTTATCCTCTTCGTTTTGCTTTCTTTGCTGGAAGACACCGGTTATATGGCCAGGGCGGCCTTCCTGATGGACAAGATCATGCACAGGATCGGCCTTCACGGCAGGTCTTTCGTGCCGATGCTGCTCGGTTTCGGATGCAACGTGCCGGCCATTATGGCCGCCAAGTCCATAGACAATCCGAAAGACAGGACGCTGACGATGCTGATGATCCCGTTTATGTCGTGTTCTGCCAGAATCCCGGTGTACCTGCTGTTCGTCGGCGCCTTTTTCTCCCGCTGCAAGTCCCTGGTGATGATGGGGATTTACCTGACCGGCGTGCTGCTGTCGATCCTTTTCGCCATCATGATGAAACGGACGAAATGGTTCCGGAAGGAAGCAGACGATTACGTGTCGGAGCTTCCGGCATTCCGCAAACCCACGCTGAGAAGTACATGGAGCCACGTCTGGGAAAGGACTTCGGACTATCTTCACAAGATTACGACTGTCATCCTGGCGGCATCGGTCATTATCTGGGCGCTGGAATTTTTCCCGAGGGAACGGACGATGGACGGACAATACAAGGAAGAATCCTATCTGTGCGACATAGGGAAAGGCTTGGAACCCGTGATGAAGCCACTGGGTTTCGACTGGAAACTGAACGTCTGCCTCCTTACGGGACTCCCGGCCAAGGAAGCCATTGTCAGCACGATGGGCATTCTCTACCATACGGAAGACGACGAGTCTCTTACCCGTGCGATGACCGAAGGTGAGGATATGAACCGGGCGGTGGCCCTTGCCTTTCTCCTGTTCGTACTGCTGTACTTCCCCTGTGTTGCCACGATTACGACGCTCCGAAAAGAAACGGGCTGGAAATGGGCGGCATTTACGGTAGTCCATTCGCTTGTTCTGGCCTGGCTGGTCGCTTTCCTGGCCTATCACGTCGCCAGCGGCCTTTTCCCGGTCGTTTAGCGCGTCAGCCACTTTTCGGGATCCTGCTTGGTGGTGCCTTTCCAGAGCTGGAAATGCAGGGAGGAGTTGGTGCCGTCGGTTTCGAGGGATCCGAGCTTGTCGCCGGTCTTGACTTTCTGGCCGCTCTTGACGCTCACTTTGCCGAGCTTGCAGTACAGGGTGAAATATTCGCCGTGCTGTACCAGGATGCACTGGTTGTAGCCCGGCATGACGATGATCTTGCGGACTTCGCCGTCGAAGACGCTGTAGACGTCGGCGCCCTTGGTGGTAGAGAAGGTGATGCCCGGATTGTCGGGCAGTTTCAGGTTGGGGTAGACCGGGTGGTTGTGGACGCCGAAGCGCTCCACGATGACGCCCTGTTTCAGCGGCCAGGGCAGTTTGCCCCTGTTCTTGGCAAACTCGTCGGAAAGGGCGGCGTCGACCTGAGTCTTGTCTTTCTGCTGCTCGGCCACGGCGCTTTGAAGCAACTTCTGGATCTCCTTGTTGAGACGGTCTACTTCCTTTTTCTTGGCCGCCAGCTCGGAACGGTACTGCTTCTCGCTCTTGGCCAGCCTCTTCATGTCGTCTTTCGACTTCTTTTCCTCGGCCACCAGCTTGCGGTATTCCTCTTCGCGTTCTGATTTGGCAGCCTTGGCTTCCTCCCGCATTTCCGCCAGTTTGGCCTGCTCTTCCTCCAGTTCAGCCTGCTTGTCGCGCATCTTCTCGGCCTGGTGGCTGACTTCGCTGGCCAGGCTTTTGAGGAAAGAGAAGCGGCGGTAGCCCTGCCCGATGTTCTCACTTGAGAGGATATAGAGGAACCAGACGCGTGAATCCCGGTTCTTATAGGTGTTGTAGATCAGCTTGCTGTAGTAGCTTTCGAGTGTGTCGAGCTCTTTCTGCAGGCGGTTGATCTCCCGTTGTTTCTGCGTCATGGCGTCGTCGATCACGGCGATGCGCTTGTCGAGGTCATTGATCAGCGACTTGCGGTTCGTGACGCGCTTGCGGATGAGGGAGAGCTGCTCCGTCGTGGCTTTCTGCTTGCTGGTGATCGACTTGAGCTGGCGGTCGATAAAGTTGATCTCCTCTTCGATCTGGCGCTTGCGCTCCTTCTGTTTTGAAACGTCCTGCTGCCCGAAAGCGGCAGTCGCGGCAAGCAGAAGCAGTGCGAAGAAGAGCCAGCGTTTCATGGTCGGTGCGTTATTCGTCGTCCGTCATGGCGGCCGCCTGCTTATAGTAGATGTTGGCCAGGTCCTTCTCGCCCAGGGCTTCCAGGACGATGGCATAATGTTCGAGGATGGTCTTGCTCTCTTTCCCGCCATAGAGCATGGCGTGCTTGAAGTAGGACTTGGCCTCGATGTCCAGCCCCATCAGGTGCAGGATCCAGGCGTAGGTGTCGAGATAGGTGGGGTTGTCCGGCTCGGAGGTGATGGTCTTGCTGCTCATGTCCCTGGCTTTCTTCAGGTTCTTTCCTTCCAGGGAGAGATAGTATGCGTAGTTGTTGAGTACGGGATTGTAATCCGGATCGATCTTGAGCGCCTTCTCGTAGCATTTGTAGGAATTCTTGGAATCGTTCATCTGGTGATAGAGGTCACCCATCGAAGAATAGGTAACCTTCATTACCGTCGTATCTTTCGGATTGAGACGCAGGATGGCTTCATAATCCTGCAGGGCCTCCGGATAGTTCTTCATCTGGGCCAGGGCGATAGCACGCAGCTGGAGCATGTCGGGGCTGTCGGGGAAGCGCTGGATGCCCACCGTGGCTCCATCTGCAAGGGCTACCCAGGACTGCTGGTAGTAGAGCATGAAGAGATACTGCAGTGCGCCGTTGATGCTCTCCGGATGCTGTTCCATGTTCTGCCGCATGATTTCGATGGCCAGGTGCGGACGGCCGGTCCTGTACCAGAATCCGCCGATCAGCGCATTGATGGTGCTGTCGGTGGGATGTGCGGTGCGCAGGTCGAGCATCATCTGGTCGAATTCTTCCGCGAAGGTGCGTACGAACTGCGGGTTGGCTGTCATCTGTTCTACCTGGGCCGCCTTGGCCTCGGGCTGGACGTACGGGTCACGCATCACGTGCGAGAGGCTCGAGAAGAAGCTGTCGTATTGCCGGAGCATCTGGTGGACACCGGCTTTGCCGAACCAGGCTGGCGTAAAGTCGGGCTCGATCGCCAGCGCTTCTTCGTAGTAGCTCATGGCGAGGGAATCGCGGTAGGTGCTGGCATAGTAGTCGCCCAGGACGGTGGCCAGACGCGGGGTGTGGCAGTCAGCATAATAGGCTGCCAGCGACTGGTAGACGCTGTCGGGATTGGCATCCGGCTTCTTGAGCAGCAATTCCGCCCGGGTAAGGCCCACGATCTCGCTCTTGCCCCGGATGGCGTCGATCTTGTCGAGCGTGGCGAGCGCCTTCTCGACATCGTTGTCCGACAGGTATACGTTGATCAGGTCGAAGTACAGGTCGGTCTTTTTCGGGAAGTCGGCCGTGAGTTGTTCCAGCATCGGCACGGCAAGTTCCTGGCGGTCGGTACGCAGGTAAAGGAGCGCGAGATCATAGCGGTACCAGAAATTGTCGGGCGACAGCTCGATGGCACGCTTGATCCAGCGTTCCGCCTCGGCCGCCTTGCCCGGGTTGCCGGAGTAAATGGCGGCGATATAATAGCAGGCCGCATCGTTGGAAGGATTTTCCTGCAACTCTTCCTGGAAGAGACGCAGCGCTTCCGCCGTTTCCCCCTGCTGGTAGTTTTTCAGTGCTTCAATATATTTGGCTGATTGCGCCTGCAAGCCGGCGGCGGCGAAAAGGAGCACGAACGCACAGACAATCTTGCGCAAAATTCTTGAACTCTCCATTTTTTTTCTAAATTCGTTACAAAAATAGTGGTAAAAACCCTAACAAAAAACAAACCAGAAAAAATTTCAACAGGGAGACGCAACATTTGCCCCCCTTCCTGCATCTATAATGAGCGGAATGCGTAAGACCTCCACATATACCGAAGCAGATCTGATTTCCGGCTGCGCGCATGGAGACAGGGAAGCCCAGCGGATGTTGTACGAGCGATACGCGCCGGTCATGTATCCTGTGTGCGTGCGCTATTTGGGGCGGGAGGATGCAAAAGACATACTTCAGGAGGGTTTCCTGACAGTATTTGACAAGATTGGCACCTACAAGGGTGAAGGCTCCTTTGAAGGATGGATGCGGAAGATTTTCGTCAACGCCTCGTTGATGCATATCCGGAAAGTGGACGTGCTGCGACGGACGGAAGACATTGACGAAACACCTGAGACGAGCGGTGTGCTGGAGCATGGGGTGTTGGAGCAGATCAGTTCGCGGGAGATCCTCGACCTGGTCGCCGGACTGCCCGTCGGATTGCGGAGCGTCTTCAACTTGTTCGTGATGGAAGGCTACTCGCACGCGGAAGTGGGCGCCCTGCTCGGCATCACCGAGCAGTCTTCACGTTCCCAGCTGAGCCGTGCCAGAAGCTTGTTACAAGAAAAGATAAAACAGTTATATCATGGTAACAAATGATTTTGACCAGCGGCTGCGCGATCGCCTCGAAGGGGTGACCGAACCGGCGCCTGATGTCTGGGAAGGCATCAGCAAAGGGCTCGAGCGCCGCCGTCGCAAGGTCCTGTTCCGACGCTTCACGGTGGCTGCAGCCGCCGCGGCGGCTGTGCTGGCCCTTGCACTGCTCGTATTCCGGGGTCCCCGGAACGGCGGCCAGGTCGAAGCTCCGGTCCAGATCGCCCAGACGGATCCTGCCGTCACGGCACCTGCCGAAGCCTCCCAATCTCCCGGCATTGCCCCGATCGAAGAGCAGATTGCCGCCCTGCCGCAGCAGGCCATGGCGGACGCCCGTATGAGCAAACCCGTCACGCCGAAGAAACCCGCAGTTGTTGAACCCGCCGCAGAAGAGCCTGCCGCCATTGAGCCCGTCGAGGCTGCAACGGTGGTGGAAGAGCCCGCCGTCACGACCCCTGTCGTCACGACGCCCGCCGAAGAACCCAAGGCCGACGAGCCGCAGCACCTGCTCACCGAAGACGACCTTCCCGCCGACTACTGGACCCGTGAAGAATCGTCCGAAAAATCCCACAACCGCACACACACATCACAAATCTCCATATTATCCAATCTGACCACGGTCTCATCCGACGGTGACCTGCTCTACATCCCCAGCGCCTCGCATGCCTCTTCCCAGAGCGGGAAGGGCCAGGCGACTACGGACATTGAGCCGACCTCCGAAGCCAATGCGGCCAAATTCTACGTTCCCCTGACCTTCGGCCTGCAAGTGGCCTTCCCCCTTACCGACCGCTTCTCGGTCGCGACGGGCGTGACCTACTCCTACCTGGTGTCGCAGTACGACATCCTCTACAAGAAAGTCTTGTACGAAGGTGCGTACAACCAGCTGCACTATGTGGGCGTTCCGGTTTCGCTGTCGTATCGTTTCGTCCAGACGCCCCATGTCGGTGTGTATGCATCGGTGTCCGGCGCCGCGGAGAAATGTGTGGGACAGCGCTACGTGTTCGGCAGCAATGTCGCATCGGAGAAAGTAAAGGGCCTGCAGTGGTCGGCTAAAGCCGGCATCGGCGTCGAATACTGGTTTATCCCGCACATGGGCATCTACTTCGATCCGAGCCTGGTCTATTTCTTTGACAACAAGCAGCCTCTGAGCATCCGTACGCAGCAGCCCCTGCAGGCGAGTTTCGAGGTCGGACTTCGTTTCAAGATCTGACAGTCAGCCAGTTCTGGAGATTTCTCTTTCTCGGCTTTTTCGGGAAAATTAAAAAAACGGTTAATCTTTCAACCGTTTTTTTTATTGCATCCGCCGCGCCTTATCTTTGTGGCATGACCAAAAAAAGGACGAACGATGTTGAACAAGAGTTATTGTGCGACTTGCATCGGTGTGGAGGCGGTCGTTGTGACGGTGGAAGTCGATCTATCCGTCGGAATCGGTATTCATCTGGTTGGGCTGCCCGACAGCGCCGTGCGGGAAAGCCTGCTGCGTGTCATCACGGCGCTGACCTCATACGGATTCCGCATCCCTGGCCGTAAGATTGTGGTGAACCTGGCGCCGGCCGACATCCGGAAAGAAGGTTCCGCCTACGACCTGGCCATCGCGCTGGGGATGCTGGCCGCCTCGGAGCAGGTCTCGCTGGTTGATTGTGACAAATTCCTGATCATGGGGGAGTTGGCGCTGGACGGGCGCCTGCGTGCCGTAAACGGCGTGCTTCCTGCGGCCCTCAAGGCAAGGGATGAGGGTTTCGGCGGATGCATCTTCCCGGCTGAATCCGCCCAGGAGGCGGCTGAAGTGGACGGGCTGGCGGTATATGGCGTTTCCTCGCTGGCCGAAGCCATCGAAGTGCTTACCCGGCGCGAACAGTGCGATTACCTGCGGGTCCGGAGGCAGGTGTCCGCGTCTGCATTCCGGCCTTCCGGCAATGATTTCCGGCAGGTCCGGGGACAGCCGCTGGCCAAGCGAGGCATGGAAATCGCGGCTGCGGGCGCACACAACATCATTTTGGTTGGTGCACCAGGCAGCGGCAAGAGCCTGATGGCTTCGTGCCTGCCTTCCATCCTGCCGCCGATGACCCGGGAAGAAGCCATCGAGACAGGAAAGATCTACTCCGTGGCCGGCCATGGCGCCCGCATGAACGGCGGACTGATGCATGAGCGTCCGTTCCGGGCCCCGCATCACAGCGCCAGCCTCGTCTCGCTGATCGGCGGCGGCCAGAACGCCGCTCCGGGAGAAATCAGTCTGGCACATAACGGCGTGCTCTATCTTGATGAAATCGCACAGTTCAGCCGAAGTCTCCTCGATGCGTTGCGCCAGCCGCTCGAAGACGGTCGGGTGACCATATCCCGGGCCAAGTATAAAGTCGACTATCCGGCGCATTTCATGCTGGTGGCCTCCATGAACCCCTGTCCCTGCGGGTACTACGGCGACGAAGTGGGCCGTTGTACCTGCACGCGCGGTGCCGTCGAGAGCTATTTGTCGCGGATCTCAGGGCCCATGATGGATCGGATTGACTTGCAAATTTTTCAAAAGGGATTATCTGCCGTGGAATTGCTGGGCCTTTCGGGCGGAACGGGGCCGCTGCCGCCGGAGGAGCCGAGTGTCGTGATTGCGGCGCGCGTCGCCAGGGCCCGGACCGTGCAGGCAAAGCGTTTCGCAGGGACCGACATCTACACGAATTCGGCAATGGGCGCCCGCCAGATCGAGCAATACTGCCCGCTCTCCGAAGAATGCCGCCGCACGCTTGAAAAGATTCTTGACCGTATGGGCCTCTCTGCCCGCGCCTATACCCGTATCCTCAAAGTGGCCCGCACCATCGCAGACCTGGCCGCCGAGCCCGACATTCTCCCCGCCCATCTCCTCGAAGCCGCCGGCTTCCGCTTCCTTGACCGCCGGAGGATCTTCGAATGAACGATCCAAAAGAAACGAATGTAATATGGAAAAGAACGAATTGATTAATTTTCAAGATGTTGAAAAACGACTGATATGGTTGGACGGACAAAGAGTCCTGCCTGATTTTGCTGTAGCGGAATTGTATGGGGTAGAGACAAATGTTGACATGACTTGTTTTGCGGTCGAAATTTTCGACCGCAAAACGAAATCTAAATCCAGTTATTTACCGAAAGCTTTTACTGAGAAAGGGTTGTATATGTTGGCAACTATACTGAAAAGTCCCCGTGCGACGCAGACTACGATAGCCATCTAAGCTCAAGCGAAAGAAATAGACATCGCGGGCACAAATCCATAGGATATTGTGCCCGCGACGTTACCATATCGCCGGTATCGACACACTCAGGCGGGTTTCCGTGCCGACTCTTATTCTACGACTGGACGAACGGTCATGCCGTAAAGAGCACGGCTGGCGGAACTTAATTTAATAGGTTGACTATCAGGT
>JAEETO010000013.1 GCA_016290385.1 Bacteroidales bacterium
GTCTATCCGCCGAAATTTGATCCCGCGAAGAAGTATCCGGCCATCCTCCTTTGCCTCGGCGGCCCCCAGGGCGCCCTTACGCAGGGCTGGTCGTATCGCTGGAACTACCGCCTGATGGCCTCGCAGGGCTACATCGTGATCCTGCCGAACCGCCGCGGCACGACGGCTTTCGGCCAGGAGTGGTGCGAACAGATATCCGGTGACTACATCGGCCAGAACATGCGCGACTATTTCTCGGCGGCTGATGCGCTCAAAGCAGAGCCGTACGTCGGGAAGATGGCGGCCGTGGGCGCCAGCTACGGCGGTTACTCCGTGTATTATCTGGCGGGCATCCACCAGGGCCGTTTCTCAGCCTTCGTGGCGCACGCCGGCATCTTCAACGAGGAATCGATGTACATGTCAACCGAAGAGATGTGGTTCCCCGACTGGGACAACGGCGGCTGCAAGACGCCCGGCGTCTACATGGCCGGTTCGCCGTGGAGCAAGACACCCGCTTCGGTCCGCCACTACGCCAACTCGCCGCACAAACTCGTCCAGAACTGGGATACCCCGATTCTGGTGACGCACGGCGAACTGGACTACCGCGTGCCCGTTGAGCAGGGCATGTCGGCCTTCAACGCTGCCCAGATGATGGGCGTCCCGTCGAAGATGATCCTCTTCCCCGACGAGAACCACTGGATCCTCAAGCCGCAGAACTCCATCCACTGGAACCGCGAGTTCTTCGCCTGGCTGGATCAGTACTGCAAGTAAATGCGGAATTCCCGTCCACAAAAACCCCTCAAAACGTGGACGGGAGCTTCAAAAACAACGTTCCGTCCACGAAACAGGCCGTTTTCGTGGACGGAATCGTTTTTAGGATGCCGCCGGGACCGGCTAGCAGAGCTTCAGGAACACCTCAATGGCCTGGTATTCGGCCATGCCGAGCTCGTCGTAGAGACGGGCGGTGTTCTGGGTACGCTCTTCGGCGCGCTGCCAGAACTCACGGGAGTCGTCGCCCGGGAACGGAACGATGTCTTTCTGAGACAGGTGGCGGTAGATGGCGTGGCGTTTCATGATTACCTCGTCGGGGCTCAGGGGAACGGCCATGTCCACGCGGCCGAGCTCCCATTCCATCCAGGCACCGCGGTAGAGCCAGATGTGGGTGTCGGCAATCCATTTGGCACCTTCTTCGCGCAGCTGCTCCACGGCTTCGAGCGCAGCTTCGGTGCAGACGCGGTGCGTGCCGTGCGGGTCGGCCAGGTCTCCGGCCATGAAGATCATGTGCGGCTTGAGATCGGAGATGAGTTTCTTGATGATGTCGACGTCGGCCTGGGTGCGCGGATTCTTCTTGATGCCTCCCGACTCGTAGAACGGAAGGTTGAGGAAGTGTGCGTTGGTGTTGTCGTTCAGGCCGAAGGAACGCACGGCGCCACGGGCTTCGCTGCGGCGGATGGCACCTTTGATGGCGAGCAGTTCACGCGGCTCGGGCTCGCCGGGCACCTTGCTGTCGACCAGCGCCTTGACTTCGGCGAATTTGTCGGCGAAGCCCAGCTGGAAAGCGGCGTCCATGTGCTGGAGCACCACGTCGTCGTGGACAGCCACGTTGCCGGAAGTCTCGTAGGCCACATGGACGTCGTGGCCCTGGCTGGCCAGACGGATGAAAGTGCCGCCCATCGAGATCACGTCGTCATCCGGATGGGGTGAGAAGATCAGGACGGTCTTCGGGAACGGTTTGGCTGACACGGGGCGTGTGGCATCGTCGGCGTTGGGCTTGCCACCCGGCCACCCGGTGATGGTATGCTGCAAGTCGTTGAACACGTCGATGTTGATCTTGTCGTAGGGACCGAATTTTTCGATGAGTTCGTCGAGCGAGTTGTCGAGATAGTCTTTTTCCGTAAGCTTGAGGATGGGCTTGTGGACGGTCTGGCAGAGCCATACCACGGCGCCGCGGATGAACTTGCGGGTCCAGTCGCAGGGGCCGATGAGCCAGGGGGCGACCACGCGGGTGAGCTGTGCGGCGGCGTTCTGGTCGACGAAGAAACTGATGTTTTCGTGCTGCTGGAGCAGGGAGGCCGGGCAGGCGGTGGTCGGATTTCCTTCTGCGATGGCTTTCACTGCAGCGGCTTTGTCTTCTCCCCATGCCATCAGGATGATCTGTTTGGCTGACAGCATCGTGGCGATGCCTACGGTCAGGGCCATGGTCGGGGTGGCGCTGATATCGCCGAGGAAGAAGCGTGCCTGGCGCTTGCGGGAGGCGTGGGAGAGGCGGACGGCACGGGTACGGCTCTTGGCCGTGGTGCCGGCTTCGTTGAAGCCGACCTGGCCCTGTTCGCCGATGCCGATCACCAGCAGGTCGAGGCCGCTGGCGATCTTGTCATAGGCGGCGTTGTATTCCGTGACTTTGCCCTGCGGCACGCTGCCGTCGGGGATATGGATGTTTTCTTCGAGGATGTCCACTTTGTCGAGCAGGGCTTCGTGGAGCAGGCGGTTGCGGCTCTGGCGCTCTTTCCCGGTGGAAGGATAATATTCGTCGATCGAAACGACTTCCACGTTTTTGAACGAAACCTCACCACGTTTGTAGCGGCGGGCCAGTTCGTTGTAGAGGGTGATGGGGGTTGAGCCCGTCGTCAGGCCCAGACGGAAAAGACGTCCCTGGCAGGAACGGATTCCTTCGATGATGATGTCGGCGATGACATTGGAAGCCGGACGCCCGTCTTCGAAGATGTGGGTCCAGACTTTTTCATAAGAATGAAGGATTCCTTTCGGCAGGTCTTTTTCAATGAGGCCGCCGTCATACGGAAGGGTGAAGTGCTCGCGTTTCATGACATGGTTTTTTATCTGCACAAAGATAAGAAAATATGGTTTTTGATTTGCGGGGGAAAGTTCGTAACTTTGAAAAATCTATTCAAAAACCAATCGATATGTTCGACAAATCCGTCTATATTTCCCGCCGGAAGCGCCTCCTCGAACAGGTGAAGGACGGCGTGATCCTGCTGCTGGGCAACAGCGAAGCCAGCTGCAATTACCGTGACAACCAGTATCCGTTCCGCCAGGACAGCAATTTCCTCTATTTCTTCGGTCTCGACAAGCCCGACCTGGCTGCCCTGATCGATGCTGAAACGGGTGAAGAGATCATCTTCGGCGACGACGTGGACATAGACGATATCGTCTGGATGGGTCCGCAACCCCTGATGGCCGACCAGGCTGCCGAAGTAGGCGTCGGAAAGACCGCACCCTTCGCCAAACTGGCTGACTGCCTGAAGGAAGCGCAGCAGAAGGGTCGCACCATCCATTTCCTGCCGCCCTACCGCAACCACAACAAGATCCTGTTGCACCAGTTGCTGGGAGTTGGATTCGACCAGATGAAACCGGCGGCCAGCGTCAAGCTCATCAAGGCTGTCGTTTCACTCCGCCTGATCAAGGAGCCCTGCGAAATTGCCGAGATTGACAAGGCCTGTGCCCTTGGCTATACGATGCACGTGGCTGCCATGAAGATGATGCGCCTGGGCATGAAGGAGCAGGAAGTGGTCGGCATCATGGAAGGCGTAGCCTGCAGCGGAGGTTTGATGTCCTCCTTCCCCACCATCCTCTCGCAGCACGGCGAGACGCTGCACAACCACAAGCACGACGACATCCTGACCGATGGTCGCCTCTGCGTCGTTGATGCAGGCGCGGAGATCGCTTCGCACTACTGTTCCGACAATACCCGCACCCTGCCCACGGGCGGCAAGTTCACCCAGAAGCAGAAGGACGTCTACAATATCGTGCTGGCCGCCAATGACTACGCACGTGAAGCTTCCTTCCCGGGCGTGACTTACCGCGAAGTACATCTGGGTGCTGCCAAGATCATCGTGCAGGGCCTCAAGAACCTCGGCCTGGTACACGGCGACGTCGACGAGATGGTGGCCGTGGGCGTGCAGGGACTCTTCATGCCGCACGGCCTGGGCCATAACATGGGCCTCGACGTCCACGACATGGAAGACCTGGGCGAGGACTATGTGGGCTACGATCCCGACCAGACCCGCGCCAGACAGCTCGGCCTCGGCTCGCTCCGTATGGCCCGCCGCCTGGTGGCCGGGCACGTGATTACCGACGAGCCGGGCATCTATTTCATTCCCGCCCTCATCGAAAAATGGAAAAAGGAAGGCCACAACGCCCAGTTCGTCAACTTCGACAAGCTGGAGAGCTACTACGACTTCGGTGGCATCCGCCTCGAAGACGACCTGCTCATCACGCCGAAGGGCGCCCGCATCCTCGGCCCGGCCCGCATCCCCATTACCGTTGAAGAAATCGAAAACACAATGTATTCCGACTAATATGAAAAAGACTCTCTTCTCCCTCGCCGCCCTGCTCCTTTTCGTGGCGGCCGGCGCCCAGAGCATCGGCCAGGCCGAACTCAAGGAAATCCAGGGAAGTTTCGTCAAGGACGCTTCCACCAAAGCCATCCAGAACGCCCTGACCCACGACCGCGACATCAAGTCGTTTACCTATAATCACGAAAAAGACGGCCAGATCGACCACTTCTTCAAATATCGCTGCGACGTCAAGGGCATTACCAACCAGCTGAGCTCCGGCCGTTGCTGGATGTTCACTTCGATGAACGTGCTCCGTCCGGGTGTCATGAAGCAGCTGGACCTGCGAGAATTCGACTTTTCGCACAACTTCTGCTTCTTCTGGGACCAGTTCGAGAAAGCGAACCTCTTCCTGGAGAATGTCATCGCCACGGCCGACCGCCCCATTACCGACCGTGACGTGGAATTCTACTTCAAGTCGCCCGTGGCCGATGGCGGCGTGTGGAACCTCTTCTGGGATGTGGCCGAGAAATACGGTGTCGTGCCGCAGAGCGTGATGCCGGAAACCGAGCACTCCAACAACACCGCCCAGATGCGTGGCGTGCTCAACGAGCTGCTCCGCACGGGTGGCTGGAACCTTCGCGAAATGATAGCCGGCGGCGCCAAGAAGAAGGCCGTCGAGGCCAAGAAGATTGATATCCTGAAGGAAGTCTACCGCGTGCTGGCACTCTGCCTCGGCGAGCCTCCGACGGAATTCACCTGGCGCTACAAAGATGCCAAGGGCGAAGTCAAGACCCTCAAGACCACGCCGCTGGAATTCTACAAGAGCATCATTCCCGAAAACTACAATCCGGAGACGTACATCATGATCATGAACGATCCGACGCGTGAATACTATAAGGTATATGACATCGCTTCGTACCGCAATACCTACGAGGGCATCAACTGGCGCTACCTGAACCTTCCCAATGAGGACATCAAGCCCGCCGCCCTGGCTTCGATCAAGGACAATACCCCGCTCTATATTTCCTGCGACGTGGGCAAGCAGAGCGACCGAGCAAAAGGCATCATGGACGTGGATTACTACGACTATGCTTCGCTCTTCGGCATTACCCTCGACATGGACAAGAAGGCCCGCATCCTCACCCGCCAGAGCGGTTCGTCGCATGCCATGACGCTCATCGGCTGCGACACGGATGAGAACGATGTGCCTGTGAAGTGGGAACTCGAGAACAGCTGGGGCCCGGCTTCCGGCAACCACGGCTACGTGACCTTCACGGACAAATGGTTCGACGAGTATCTGTTCCGCATCGTCATCAATAAGAAATATCTCGGCGAAAAGGCCCTCAAGGCCCTGAACAGCAAACCCATCCAGCTCCCCGCTTGGGACTATATGTTCTAACCGTCATTCCGGGCTTGACCCGGAATCTCATGCTTGTCCTCAAGATAATCGCCGTCATCCTCGGCATCGTCGGCCTCGTGGGATGTATCCTTCCGATACTCCCGGGGCCGCCGTTGTCGTGGATAGGGCTGCTCCTGGTTTATCTTACCCACCCGGAGGGCATGACCACCGGGTTCCTGATTGCCTGGCTCGTGGTGGCCGTCGTCGTCACGATTCTCGACTATCTCGTCCCTTCCTGGATCACGCGCACGACCGGCGGCTCGAAGGCCGCAGCGCGTGGTACGCTGGTCGGCATGATCCTGGGCATCATCTTTTTTCCGCCCTGGGGCATGATCGCTGGCTCTTTCCTGGGCGCACTCGTCTCCGAAATCGTATTCAACGGCCGCGACGTGGCCGGCTCCCTCAAGCCCGCTTTCGGCTCTTTCCTCGGTTTTCTGCTGAGCACCGGCCTGAAGCTCACCGCCAGCGGCGTGATGCTCTTCTATATCATCAAATTTTTATAGATGCCCGATCAGGTCGGGCATGACGAGACAAAAAAAAGCCGCCCGAAGGCGGCTCTTTTCATGTAAGGAAGTAAGGATTAATCCCAACCCGGGTTCTGGGTGATGTGATAGTCCTTGCCGGTGGCGGTAGCCTTGTCCTTGTACTGCGAAATCACGTCGGTGCAGATCGGCTCGAGGTAGTTGCGGACAGCCACGTTGAGCGGGTCGCGGTCCTTGATGTTCTGCGGGATGAGGAAGCCTTCCATCTGGTCGGCGTTGCCGGAGATGTAGACGTTCTTCTCGTCGAACTGGCCGTCGAAGAAGATGCGGTCGCCGAGGACCAGCTGTCCCTTGTCGTTGTAGCCGGCCACATGCTTGACGCTCACCACGCCCACGTTGCCCTTCACGAGGAGGTTGTATTTGCGTTTCTTGAGCTGCTGGCTCTTGTCGAGTTCGACCCAGCCGCCGACCAGGAGGTCGGGGTTGTTGGCGCCGAGCATCAGCTCCATCTGGCCCCAGCGGCGGATGTCAAGCACGCGGTACTGCTCCATGAAGAACTCCATGCGGCGCTCGCGGCGGATCTCCCAGAGGATCGGGCTGACGAACTTGCCGGTCACGGCGTAGGAGTGGCAGGCCTTCTGGGGGTCGGAGGTACGCTCGGGATCGAAGCTTTCGTTGACCCAGCTGAGCTGCAGCGGGGCGGTCTGCTTCACGCCCTTGGCGATGGCCTGGGCGTCGAGCGGACGGGTACGGATGGCGTTGATCGACCTGTCGAGGTCGCTCTGGGTGACGCTCGGGCCGCCGAAGTGCTCTGCGAGCTCGGCCTTGGCTTCAAGCCAGTTCAGGACGGTCTCGGAGTAGCGGACGCAGGGATAGCCGTTCTCGTTGGTGCAGGAGGCATACTGCGGCGGGCAGGCGGGAGCGCCGTCCACGCCGTAGGTCAAACCGGTACGGTCGATGAACTTCTCGACGTAGAGGCCGGTGGCGCTGGAACGAGGCTCATCCCAGAAGGTCGACTCGAAGCGGGCGTCGCGGGTGACCACCATGTCCTGCAGTCTCCAGCTCTTGACGTTCTCGACGGTGGAGGAGGAGTAGGGCTTGCCGTCCTGGCAGATCCACGCCTTCAGGGTGGAGAGGTTGCCGGCCATCGACTGGCCCTCGCCGCCGCCGTTACCGCCGGCATACGAGGCGATGCAGTGCTGGTTGGAAGACTGGATGGTCTTGTTGTAGGTACGGTAGAGGATCACTTCCTTGGCCGTGCCGGTCAGCGTGGTGTAGAGGTGTCCGAAGAGCTCGTGGCTCGGGGTGTTGAACGAGAAGTTGCCGTTGTCCATGACGTAGGCGGCAAACTTCTGTGCGGCCTCCAGGTACTTCTTGGCATGTCCGTCGATGTCGGTGACGGTCTTCATGGCGTCGTCGGTCTTGTGATAGACGTACCAGGTGCCTTCGAAGAGCATGCAGCGGGAAGCGATGGTACCTACGACGAACTTGTTGACATAGTCGGTACCGTCGTTGGTGCGGACGTTGTCAAGGGCGTAGTTGAAATCCTCGAGGCAGGCGTCCATGACCAGGGAGCGCGGGTCGCGGTCCTTGTACTGGTCATCCGGATCGTCGGTGCGGACCACGTGGTCGTAGTACGGCACGTCGCCGAAGGACTCCACGAAACGGCTGTATTCCCAGCCACGGAAGAAGCGGGCCACGCCGTACCAGTGACGGTACTGCTCGTCGTTGAGACGTCCCTCCTCCTTCATCGTGTCGAGGCGGTCCATCAGGAGGTTCCACTTGCGGATGTAGGCGAAGTTCCACGGGCCGGCGCCGCGGCGCTGCAGCCAGTAGCCGCGGTAGCCGTTCTCGGCGCGGTACCAGTTGTCAGCCGGGACGGAAATCAGGATGTTGGCCTGCGTGCCGGTGGTGGTACGGTCGTCGCTCATCTCATAGGAGTAGCAGGCCGGAGCATAGACGGAACCCCAGTTGTCGGAGTAGCCGCAGAAGTAGGAGCCGTAGGCGCCGTTGACGAACAGGCGGACGTTGTTTTCAGTAGTCCAGTAGGACCCGTCGTCCATCGAGGTCAGGGCATTGCGGTTCAGAAACTCGTTCGCGTTGCAGCTGACAAGGATCAGCGCGGCGAAAGCTATCAGAATATATGATAATCTTTTCATTGTCGTCATGTCCATTGGTTAGAAGGTAAGCTGAACACCAACCGAAGCACTCTTGAATGCCGGCGCGCCGATACCCGCGAAGCTCTGGTTGTAGTTGCTGGAGTTGAGGTAGGAATAACCTGCCATTTCCTCGACGTCGATAGGAATACCCTTCAGGTGATCGAAGGTCAGGAAGTTCTCGAGGGAGACATAGAAGCGGAGCTTCTCGATGAACGCCTTGCGGGTGACCTTCTGCGGAAGGGTGTAACCGAGGGTCACGTTCTTCAGGCGCAGGTAGGCCATGTTCAGCATGTACTTGTCGTTCGGCAGCATGTTGAAGATCAGGCTGCGGCCCATGGAAGCGGCTTTCGGATAGAAGGCGTCGTAGTTGGCGTCGATGACGTTGCCGTTGGCGTCCTTGGTCTCATACCAGAAGTCCTCGCAGAAACGCTGTGCGGAACCACCGTCACCCGTGATGTTGAAGCCCGGGACAGTGAGCCAGGAGGAACCCAGCATGTCGCGCTTGCCGATGCCCTGCCAGAACATCGAGAAGTCGAAGCCCTTCCAGGCCATGTCGACGCGGAAGCTGTACTCGTAGCGCGGCGTGGTGTTGCCGATCACGTCGAGGTCACCGTGGCGGGGCAGACCCCAGCGCTCCGGATGCTTCGGGTCGTTCTCCTCGTTGTAGACGCCAATCAGCTGGTCACCGTTGTCGATGATGCCGTTGCCGTCGAGGTCCTTGTACTTCACGTCGCCAGGACCGGAGATCAACTCACCAGAGGCGATCTTGCCCTGGGTAGCGTAGTTCTTGCCCGATGCGTACACATGGTATTTGCCATATTTATCGTTGGCGCGAACCAGTTTGCCGTTCTCCCAGAGGAAGTCGTCGTTCTGGAACAGGCGGTCGACGCGGTAGCCCCAGATTTCGCCGTAGGTCTTGCCGTTGTACCAGCCGTTGATGCCTTGTGCGGTACCATACTTGTCGATGGTCGTCTTGGCATCGGCGATGGCGGCGGTAGCGCTCAGGCTGAAGCCATTGTCGAACATGTGGGCATAGTTGACGGAGAGTTCCCAGCCGTCGGTGTGCAGCTGGCCGAAGTTGCCGGACGGAGCCGTCGCACCGATGTTGTAGTTCAGACCCTCCATGCCGACGATCATGTCCTTGGTCGTACGGCGGAACCAGTCGAAGGTCACGTTGATCTGGTTGAACAGCGAGAAGTCGATACCGAAGTCGAGGGTCTCGATGCGCTGCCAGGAGATGTCGGAAGCCACGAGGCCCGGCGTGGAGAAGGCGTAGTCACGCACGCCGCTGTGCTGCCAGTAGTCGGTGAGCAGGCTCATCAGCGGGATGTAGAGCGAGCTGGCCACCGACTGGTCGCCGATCGAACCCCACGATGCGCGGAGCTTCATGCTGCTGAGCACGCTCTTGGCGCCTTCCATCCAGGGCTCCTCGGTCACGCGCCAGCCGGCGGAGAAGGACGGGAACCACTGCCATTTCAGGTGTTTCGGGAACTTGGAGGTACCGTCGTAGCGGAGGTTGGCCTCCAGGAGGTAACGCTCCTTGTAGTTGTAGTTGATACGGCCGAAGAAACCGAGGGTCGAGCTCCAGGAGGCGTCACCGCCGGAGGTCTGCGTACCGGTTGCCAGGGCGAACTGCGGGTTGCTGATGTCGAGCAGGTCCTTGCGCTGGCCCCAGACGCCCGTGTACTTGTAGTCCACGGAGTTCATACCGAGCATGAACCGCAGGTTGTGCGCGTTGGCGATGTTGAGCGTGTAGTCGGTGGTCACGTTCCAGGTCTGGCGCGTGGAGGTGAAGGAATCCTGATAGATCAGGTCGTAGCTCGACGTATAGTCCTGCTGCTGGAGCATCTTGGCGACAAAGCTCTGCGGCAGGCCGTTGTAGGTGTACCACTCGTTGTTGGCCATCGTCGTGCCGTCCACGTTGACGGCGGCGCTCCAGGTATTGCCGGCATAGTAGCGGATACCGGGATCGCGCTCCTGCGAGGTGTTGTTGGAGTAGGTGTAGTCGATATCGATGTTCCAGTTCTTGAGCGGGGTGATCGTCGTACCGGCATTCACGCTGACGTAGTTCTTCTTGATGGTCGCCTGGTTGGCGGTCTTCAACTCATAGACACCCGTACGGATGTTGTTGCCGTACTCGTCCTTGTCAACCAGCGGGAAGGTGGGTCCCCAGCGGTAGAGGTAGTACCAGATGTCGGCCGTGGTCGACGAGGTGGCGTATGCCCAGGACTTGGTGGAGTTGGTGTACATCATGCCGGCGTGGACATTCACGTAGTCGTTGATCTGCGTGGACACGCGGACGTTGGCGTTGTAGCGTTTGTACCAGTCATAGTCGGTGACTTTCATCATGCCGCTCTGGCCAAGGTAACCGAGGCTGATGTTGAAGTTGGTCTTGCCCTTGCTGCCGGCGATCGAGATGTTGTGGTTGTTCGTCGGAGCGTTCTTCTTCACATAGTATTCATACGGGTTGTAGGTACGGACACCGATCTTGCGGTTCGAGGCGTCGACATACCAGTCACGGCCGTACACCATCGGGTCGTTGGCGCCGATGGTCTTGCCGTATTTCTCTTTCCAGGCCACGGCGGCGTTGTAGCCGGCGCGGTCGATGAGCCAGAAGGCGCCTACCGGTGTGTAGGTACCCAGACGCTCGGCAGCTTCAACCGTGTAGTGCAGACCGTCGACATCGGCGATGCCGCCCATGTTGACGAGGTTCTGGAACGACACGTTGCCGTTGTAGGTGACCCGCACGGTCTCTTTCTCCTTGGCACCCTTCTTCGAGTTGATCAGGATCACGCCGAAGGCAGCCTTCGCACCGTAGATGGAGGCGGAGGCGGCGTCCTTCAGGACGGAGATCGACTCGATGTCATCGGGGTTGATGTAGTTCAGCGAAGGGATCTCGACGTTGTCGAGCAGGATCAGCGGGGCGGCGGAACCGTTGTAGGAACCGACCTGGCCGCGGATGCGGAGGATGGCGTCGGAACCGACCTCGGTCGAACCGATACGCACGTTCAAGCCCGGAGCCGCACCCTGGAGACCACGTCCGATATCAGGGATAGGACGGCTCTCGAGTTGCTGGGATGCGTCGATCGAGGCGACGGCACCGGTCAGGTTCGCTTTCTTCTGCTTGCCGAAACCGACGACGACGGCGTTCTCGAGCATCTCTGCATCCTCTGCCAGGATGATGTCGACAACCCTGCGGCCGGATACGGCAACCTCCTGGGTCTTGTAGCCGATGCAGGTGAACTGAAGTGTACCATTGGCGGGTACGTTGATGGAATAGGCACCGTTGACATTCGTCGAGGTTCCGTTCGTCGTTCCAACAACGACCACGTAGGCACCTATGATCGGCTCGTTGTTCTTATCGACCACCTTACCGGTGACGGTAATGTTCTGAGCCAGCATCGATCCCGCTGAGAGGACCAGTGCGCACACGACCGCAAGGATGCGGCCAAGTTTTTTGGATACGAACATAGATGAAATTTTAGGTTATAAAATGGTTTGGTTGCAGTTTTTTCTTTTATCTATTCTATCGCATTTTTCCAATTAGTTAACAAATTTGCAAATAATTTTACAAATAACCAAAAGAGTTTTAAAACAACAAAAAAAGGAGCCGCCCGCGGGCAGCTCCTTTAATCAGTGAATCAACACTTTCCTACTTCTCCATATCCCACCACACAGGGATGGTCCAGACCTCGGGAGCGAGGGCCGGCAGTTCGGTGGAGAAGTTCACATAACCCTTGTACTGGTCGTAGATGGCGTTCACGTTCTTCGAGTTGTAGTTGGTCTCGTGCGTGGAGTGCATCCAGCGGCGCGGATAGTAGTTCTGCGAGGAAGGATTCGAGCTGAAGCCGTTGGCGTTGGCCGAACGGTAGATCGGGGCCTTCATCTCGGTGTAGACACCGTCGCGGAAGTAGTTGTACTTGCGCACGTCGTTGTACTTCTGGCAATCCGGACCCATGGCGATGTACTTCTGCATCATGATGTCGGAGAGCGTCAGGGCACCAGCGGACTGGACGACGGCTGCGCTCTTCATGTAGGCGTCGATCTCGGCCTGCGGCATCGGGGCATAGGCGAAGGACACGTCGAAGCCCTTGGCGGTGGTGCAGTAGCCGGCACCCTGCCATTCGGCCAGGCGGGTGTTCATCAGGTCGAAGTGGGCCTTGATACCGTTGATGTAGGCGGTGTAGGCACCGGACTTGTCACCCTTGTTGAAGAGGATCTCAGCCTTGATGAAGCACATTTCCGGATAGGTCAGGATGTAGGACGTCGAAGACGGACGGGTGTAGAAGCCGCCGGTACCGACCACGAAGCCGATCTTGCCGGCCGGACTGCGGGAACCGTGGGCACCGTTGCAGTAGTAGGTGTTCTCGTCGTTCTCTGCCAGGCCGTAGGTCTCGAAGAGAGCGTCAGCCTTCATGTTGATGTACTTGATGTCCTCGACATACAGCGGGTTGTTGTCGTTGACGTACATGGCACCCGGATGGTAGGTGATCGTCACGGCGTCGCCACCGACGGAAACGGTCACGTTGTCATCGGAATAGTACTTGTGGACAGCAGAGAGGAAGTCGTCGACGGAATTGTAGAACGACAGGATGTTGGAGTTGGTGTAGGTCTTCGTCACGTCGGCGCTGGCCAGGTTCAGGTAGTTGTTCAGGTTGCCGAAGGTCACACGGTCCTTGGTCATGAGGTCATCCTTGTTCTGGTTGTCCACGCCATGGTCACGGAGCCACTCGTAGCTGCGGATGGAACCGTCGGCGTTGAGCGTCACCTTGTACATGCCCGAAGGGATCAGCTTGTTGGCGCGCGGGTCTTCGACGCCGGTGCCCTTGAAGTTGGTCAGCAGGTTGATGTAGTAGCGGTTCAGGCGCTGTGCATTACCCCAGGCGAAGGAGTCCCAGGTGGTGTTCGGACCGTAGGCGTCACCTACGGTGAAGCAGGTACCTGCCGTAGCCACATTGTAGTGACGCATGGTAACATTCTGGGAGTTGCTGGTAGGACCCTGTTCGAGGGCTGCCAGGACGGCGTCGGCGTTGAACTCGCCAGTCTTGGTGAGGTTGTTGAGCCAGCGGGCCTTGAGGCCGTAGCACAGGCGGATCCAGGCATTCGGATCGCCGTCGCACCAGCAGTCGCCTTCGGACAGCTGCGTTGCGCCGGGCTCCTGGGTCATCTTGAAGTACGCGATGGCCTGTTCGAGATCCTCGAGGCAGCCATGGTAGATGTCGTCACCGTTGTCGTAGTACGGAGCGTAGTTGGCGCCCACGGCATCGGTATACGGCATCTCGCCGTAGAGGTCGACCATCAGGATGAAGCCCATCGACTTGAGGGCGAGGGCAGCGCCCATGTAGTGGTAGGCGCCTTCAGCCTCGGCTTTCTCGAGCAGGTCGGGAATGTTGCAGGCAGCACCCAGGAAGAAGTTCTGGTAGACGGTCGTGGCGATACCCTGTGCAGGGTTCCAGTTGGCCTGGAGGCCGATGGCCGCGGTACGCGAAGCCGTCGTCACCATCTGGGTGATGGCGCTGGTACGGGTGTTGGCGGTACCCCAGGCATACATATAATAATATTGGATCCACGGCAGGCGGTTGTAGACCGTCGCGCTCTTGTTGCTCGGGCTGTCCGGGTCGGTATTGACATCAAGCCATTGTGCGCAGGACGAAAGGCCCAGGAGCATCACCAGTGTAAGTGCAATAGAGAATATCTTTTTCATAATTACATTCATATTAAATGGTTTGCTGCTCCGTTAGAAAGTCAGGTTTACACCGAAGGAGAAAGTACGCTGGCTCGGGACGCCGCAGTACTCGATGCCCACGGAACCGGAACCGCCGGTACCGGAACCCGTCGCGGCTGCCTCGGGATCGAGACCACCCGTGTAGTTGGTCCACACGAACAGGTTGTTGGCGCTTGCGGTAGCCGTGAGGCCCTTGATGAAGTTCTGGCCCTTGATCAGGCTGGTGAAGTCATACGAGAGGTTGAGGGCGCGGAGGCGCAGCCAGTTGACCTTCTCGATGAAGTTGTAGGCGTTGTCGCAGTAGTTGCTGTAGTACTGCTGGATCATGTTGGCGCCGGAGTATTCACGACCATTGATGATGTAGGTCTGTCCTGCCTCGTAGGTGATGGTCTTCTCTTCCCAGACCGGTTCGGCGGCCGTACCGTTGTTCACGACACCGGAGAAGGTGATCTTGTCACGGTTCAGGGTGCGCATGGACTGGCCGTAGCTGGTCAGGAAGTACTGCGTGCCGTTGTACATGTCGCCGCCCAGACGGAGGTCGAGGAGGAACGACAGGCTCAGGTTCTTCCAGCGGAAGTTGTTGTTCAGACCGCCGATCATGATCGGCTCACGGTTACCGACCACGTTGGTGGTGGAACCTTTCAGCTTGTAGAGGCCGGTCTTCGGGTCGATTTCGTAACGGCCGTTCGGTTTTTCAACCTGCTTGGTCACGTCGCCTTCTTTAACGGCTTCGGTTTCGCGGAGCCAGTAGTTACCGGTGAGGCCGAGGAAGTAGCCGCCGTTCGGGATAGAAGCAGCCTTCACGCCGCCGATCTGCACGTCGGTCACGTAGAAGAAGTCGACGCCGTCGACGAAGTCACCCAGCGTACCGCGGTTGCCCGACAGGTTGAGGGTCACGTCCCAGGAGAAGTCGCGGGTCTCGACCGGGGTGCCGGTGATCATGAGCTCCATACCCTTGTTCTGCACGGAACCGGAATTGATGGTCAGGAAGATGTAACCCGTGGACTGTGCCAGACGCGGGGCAGCGATCTGGTTGCGGGTGATTGAGTTGTAGTAGGTGTAGTCGATGCCCAGACGGCCGCCGAAGAACTTGAGTTCGGTACCGACTTCCCAGGAGGTCTGGATTTCAGGCACGAGGTACGGGGAACCGCCGGTCCAGCTGTTACCGATACCGACGAAGTTGCCGTTGACCACCTGTGCATCCCAGAGGTAGGTGTTGGTGGCGTACGGACCTGCATCCTTACCGACGCGGGCCCAGGAAGCGCGCAGCTTACCGAAGGTCAGTATGTTGTTCTTGGGCATGAGTTCGGTGAACACGAACGAACCGCTCACGGAAGGATAGAAGTAGGAGTTGTTCGCTTTCGGGAGCGTCGAGGACCAGTCGTTGCGGCCGGTGACGGTCAGGTAGGCGATGTTCTTGTACGCGGCGCGGAACTCACCGTAGACGCCGACCAGGCGCTTGCGGGTGGTGCGCTCCGTGAACTTCTTGTTCTCGTCGATGATGTTGCCGAAGGAGATCGTACCTGCGGTGACGAAGTCCCAGCCCCAGCGGGTGTTGTTCACGCGCGTGGTGGACTCGGCCGTCGTACCGAGGAGGAGGTTGAAGTCGAAGTCGCCGAAGGTCTTGTGGGCGTTGGCCATCAGGTTGGAGGTCCAGTAGTCGTAGGAGACGTCGGACTTGCTCAGACGGCCGTTCTGGTAGATACTCTTCACGTTACCGCCCGGAGCGATATAGGTGTAGCCGTTGTTGTTGTAGCTGTCGATACCCATGCGGTAGGAAACGTTCAGCCAGCTGGTGAGGTCGAGGTTGGCGGTCACGGCGCCGGTGATACGTTTGTTCTTGTCGGTCAGAACGTTACGGTTGATGATCCAGTACGGGTTCTCAATCTCTTCAGACGGGTCGACGTTGGGGAACATGCGGTATTTCGTGCCGTCGTCGTTCAACCAGTGCGACATGTTCTCGCTGCGCGGCCACATGTAGAGGGCCGTCATCGTACCGTTGCCGCCGCCGTCATACAGGCCGGAGGTGGTCAGGGTCTTCTTGGTGTCGGCGATGGAGTAGGCCACGTTGGCGCCCACGGTCAGGATGCCGTATTTCTGCTCGCCGTTGAAGCGGACGGTGTTCTTCACATAGGAGGTACCGGGGACGACACCGCCCTGGGTGAAGTTCGAGGCGGAGAGGAAGAACGAGCCGTTCTTGTGGCCGCCGGAGACGCTGATGCTGTTGTCGAACACGTTGCCGCCCTTAAAGAAGTCGCGGACGTTGTCATAGCTGCGGCCCTTGAGTTTCTCACCCCAGGAGCTCATGACCTGGTCGGTCTGGAGCATGCCATTGGCATCGTACGAACCACGGGCGTAGGTGTTCTGGATCTCAGGGGCACCGCTGATGGTCGCATAGGAATACTTGCTCGAGAAGTTGACCTTCACGTGGCCGTCGGTAGCGCCCTTCTTGGTGGTGATCACCACGACGCCGTCGGCTGCGCGGGAACCGTACAGGGCGGCTGCGGCAGCACCCTTCAGCACGGACATGGTCTCGATATCCTCGGGGTTGATATCCATCACGCGGTTGGAGAAGGTGGTGGCCGTCTTGGTCACACCGTCGGTACCGGAGTTACCGCCGTTGATGGTGGAGTTATCGTAGATGATACCGTCGACGACGAAGAGCGGCTGGTTGTCGCGGCCTTCGGAAGCGGAGTTACCACCACGGATGATGATGGAGGAACCGGCACCGGCAGCACCGCCGGCCTGCGTCACGTTGACGCCCGGGACCTTGCCGGCCAGGGAGTTGATGACGTTGGTCTGCTTGTTGCGGAGCAGTTCTTCCGACTTGACTTCCGTCACGGAATAACCCAGTGCCTTGCGCTCTTTCTTGATACCGAGAGCCGTCACGACGGTCTCCTGCAGAAGTTCCGCATCGTCGGCCATGATGACGTCGACCACAGAGCGGCCGGAGACAGCCACTTCCTGGTCCTTGTAGCCGATGCAGGTAAACTTGAGGGTACCGTTGGCAGGTACGTTGATCCGGTATGCACCGTTGGCATCAGTAGATGTACCGACGGTTGTACCTACAACCACCACGTAGGCACCTATGATCGGCTCATTTCCCTTATCGACCACCTTGCCGGTGACGGTAATGTTCTGAGCCAGCATCGATCCTGCTGAGAGGACCAGTGCGCACACGACCGCAAGGATGCGGCCAAGTTTTTTGGATACGAACATAGATGAAATTTTAAGTTAAAATATAAGGTTATAATTGGTTTCTACCTACTTACGCTTTTATTTCTTGTTTCAAATTCCTCTTTTCCTATGAAAAAAACGTTCACGGGGGAACATACAAAAATACACACTTTTTGAACATAGTGAACATTTTTTGAACAATTTTTTCTCGAAAAAAGGAGGGAATGTTATATTTGTGCTGGCAAAAGAAGAAACGGATGAAAAAAAGCCTTATACTCGTCATGGCCCTTCTGGGCTTCTGCAGCGCGCTTTCCGCGCAGAATGTCATTCATCATCAGCGCGGGGAAGACCTGCAGCAGTATCTGCTCGACAGCATCAAGTTCGTCATGCCCGGCTATCAGTCGGGAATCGTGAAGTTCAAGGACGGCTCCTTCGCCCGCTCACCGATCAACATCTCTACCATCGAGCAGCGGATCTATTTCCTGAATCCTTCGAATGAAGTGCAGGTCCTCACCAACGAGGATCAGGTCGTCTATGTCTTCGTGGATGCGCGGACTTTCCTCAAAAGCCGCTACGGTTACGTGGAGAAGATCGTGCCCATCGGCGATGTGTCTCTGGGTGCAGTACGCCGTGTCTCTTTCCTGGAAACGGAGAAGAAAGGCGCGTACGGCGCCCCTACGCATACGTCTTCCGTGACGACCATCGGGTCTATCCAGGAAGGCGGTGTCATGTACACGCTGAACGTGGACCAGACCACCCCTTTCCTCTACAAGGTCATCCCTTATCTCTGCAAGGAAGACAAGATCCTGCTGTCCAACAAGAAGAACCTCATCAAGTGTTTCCCGGACAAGAAAGAAACGATCGAAAACTACCTGAAGGAAAATTCCGTCGATTTCGAATCGCTGGATGACATGCGGCAATTGTTTGAAGCGCTCCGTGAAGATCGGTAACATAGACCTGGGAGAGCGGCCGGTGCTGCTGGCGCCGATGGAAGACGTCACGGACGCTTCTTTCCGTTACATCTGCAAGCAGTTCGGGGCCGACATGATGTATACCGAGTTCATCTCGTCGGACGGCCTGATCCGCGACGCGGCCAAGACCATCGCCAAGATGCAGGTGACCGACGAGGAACGTCCCATCGGCATCCAGATCTACGGCCACATTCCCGATGCGATGGTGGAAGCCGCCGTCCGTGCCGAAGAGGCGCATCCCGACCTGATCGACATCAATTTCGGCTGTCCCGTCAACAAGATTGCCCGCCGCGGCGCCGGCAGCGGCATGATGCGTTATCCCGACCAGATGGTCGAGATTACGCGCCGCGTGGTCGAAGCCGTGAAACTCCCCGTGACCGTGAAGACGCGCCTGGGCTGGGACGAAGACAGCAAGATCATCGTGGAACTGGCCGAGCGTCTGCAGGACGCCGGCATCGCCGCTCTCACGATCCACGGCCGCACGCGTGCCCAATTATATAAAGGTGTAGCCGACTGGACCCTCATCGGGGAAGTGAAGCGTAATCCGCGCATGCATATCCCGATTATCGGCAACGGTGACATCACCACCCCCGAAGGTGCGAAGGAAGCCTTTGACCGTTACGGCGTCGACGGCATCATGATCGGCCGGGCCAGCTTCGGCCATCCCTGGATCTTCCGGGAGGTGAAGCATTATCTGGCCACGGGCGAACTGTTGCCTCCCATGAGCGTGCGCGAGCGCGTGGACCTGGCCAAGCGCCATCTGGCCAAATCGCTGGCCTGCAAGGGCGACCGGGTAGGCATCTTCGAGATGCGCCGTCACCTGAGCTGTTATTTCAAAGGACTCGAGAATTTCAAGGAAACCCGTCTCAAGCTGGTGACCTCGACCGATCCCGCCGAGCTTTATGCGACGCTCGACCATATTGCGGAGGTGTGGGGATGATACTGAGCCGCGTTTTCCTTTTTCCGTACTGGCTGGTGCTCAAGCTCCGCAACGCCCTTTGGGACAGCGGTCGCCGGAAGGCTGTGCAGCATCCTGTGCCGGTGATTTCGGTGGGCAACCTGACCGTGGGCGGCACCGGCAAGACCCCGATGGTGGAATATCTCTGCCATATACCGCGTGAAGGTGCCCGCGTGGCCGTGCTTTCACGCGGATATAAGCGCAAGAGCCGGGGCTTCCGCCTGGTGGAGCCCGGCGACAAGGCTTCCCTCTGCGGCGATGAGCCCCTGCAGATCAAGCGCAAGTTTCCCGACCTGCTGGTGGCGGTCGACAAGGACCGCAACCGCGGCGTGAAACAGCTCCTGTCGCTGCCCGGAACGCAGCGTCCCGACATCATCCTGCTGGACGATGGTTTCCAGTACCGCAAGCTGAAGCCCGCGCTCAACCTGCTGCTGGTCGATTACAACCGTCCCGTGTTCGACGACCAGCTGCTGCCACTGGGCCGCCTGCGCGACCTGCCCGAGCAGATCCGCCGTGCCGACGCTGTGGTCGTCACCAAGACGCCCGGCCTGGTGGACGACTGGGACCGCGAGCAGATGCGCCAGCACCTGCGCCTGCGGCCCGACCAGCCGCTCTTCTTCACGGCGATCCGCCATGTCGCGCCGGAGCCCGTCTTCCCCGAAGAGGCCGACAAGCGCTATCTTTATTCCAAGGAAGCCTTTCTGTTTACCGGCATCGCGGACGACCGACCCCTCCGCGTGCATCTCGTCGACCAGTATGTCCACATCGATCATAAGCGCTTCGGCGACCATCACCGCTTTACCTGGCTGGACCAGCGCGCCTTGCGGCGGTATGCGCACAAGCATCCCCGCACCGTGCTGCTGACCACCGAAAAAGATGCGATGCGCCTGCTTCACTGCACGCATCTGGGCCCGGAAGTCCGCACCCGCCTGTTCTGTCTCCCCATCGTCACCAGCTTCCAAAGTCCTGAGGAAGAAGCCACTTTCGCAAAATTAATTTGCCGGAGTGAAAATTATTCGTAAATTTGCAGCCCCCAAAAAAGCGGGGAATCGCAACAAATTTACAGTATTAACCTAAAAATCAACAAAGTGGACACTTTAAGCTACAAGACCATTTCCGCCAATAGCGGTACCGTCAAGAAAGAATGGTACGTTATTGATGCGACCGATCAGGTGCTTGGACGTCTCGCTTCCCGCGTTGCCCTTGTCCTCCGTGGCAAGAACAAACCGGATTTCACGCCGCACGTGGACTGTGGTGACAACGTCATCATCGTCAACGCCGACAAGATCCGCCTCACCGGCAAGAAGCTGACCGACAAAGTGTACGTCCGTCACACCGGTTATCCCGGTGGACAGCGTTTCGCTACGCCCAAGGATATGTTCGACCGCAAGCCGACCTTTGTCGTGGAGCATGCCATCAAGGGAATGCTTCCGAAGAACCGCCTCGGTGCCGAGCTGTTCCGCAACCTCTATGTCTATGCAGGACCGGAGCACCCGCACGAAGCCCAGCAACCCAAACCCCTCACGTTAAACGAAATTTAAGACAGAGTAATGGAAGTAATCAACGCCCTTGGAAGACGTAAATCAGCAGTTGCTCGCGTCTATTTGAACACCGGTTCCGGCAATATCACCATCAACGACCGTACGCTTGATGAGTATTTCAAGGAAGATACCTTGAAGTATATTGTCAACCAGCCGCTCGCCCTGACCAACACCCTCGGCCAGTTCGATCTGAAGATCAACGTCGACGGTGGCGGCATCAAGGGCCAGGCAGAGGCCATCCGCCTCGGTATCGCCCGCGCTCTGTGCAAGGTCGACGCCGAAGCCTATCGCCCCATCCTGAAGTCGAACGGCTTCATGACCCGCGACGCCCGTGAAGTCGAGCGTAAGAAACCGGGCCAGCCTGGTGCTCGCAGACGCTTCCAGTTCAGCAAACGTTAGTCAATTGACACTGATTTACATTTGCACAGCCTGAATTCAAAACGAAGGGATCCATCAAGGCTACCCGCCGTTTGTTCAGCTGCGGAAAATCCAGGAGACCGGCCTCAAAATGATATAGTGCCGCTACTCCGGATTGAAGAAAAGAGAAAAACAAAAATTAAAAAAACCAACAATGTCTAGAACCAATTTCCAAGACTTACTCGATGCAGGTGTTCACTTCGGTCACCTGAAGCGTAAATGGAATCCCAAGATGGCTCCGTATATCTTCATGGAGAAAAACGGGATCCATATCATCGACCTGCACAAAACTGTCGTCAAGATAGACGAGGCAGCGAACGTGATGAAGCAGCTTGCACATGCAGGCCGCAAGATCCTGTTCGTGGCCACCAAGAAACAGGCCAAGGATATCGTCGCGGAGTGCGCACAGAAGGTCAACATGCCGTATGTGACCGAGCGCTGGGCCGGTGGCATGCTCACCAACTTCCCCACCATCCGCAAAGCCGTCAAGAAAATGAACACCATCGACAAGATGATGACTGACGGTACCTTCGAGACCCTGGCCAAACGCGAGCGTCTCCAGATCTCGCGCCAGCGTGCGAAACTCGAGAAGAACCTCGGTTCCATCGCCGACCTCAACCGCCTTCCTTCCGCCATCTTCGTCGTGGACGTCCAGAAAGAGATCAACGCCGTCCGCGAAGCCAATCGTCTGAACATTCCCGTTATCGCAATGGTTGATACATGTTGCGACCCGACCACGATTGATTATGTGATTCCGGCCAATGACGATGCGGCTAAATCCATCCAGCTGATCACCGAGACCCTTTGCAACGCCGTTGCCGAAGGTCTGGAAGAGCGCAGGATCGAGAAGGAAAAAGAGAAAGATGAGGCTCCTGCCAAAGAAGAAGCCCCTGTCGCCCCGAAGCGCCCCCGCAAGGCTGCTCCCAAGGCTGAAGTCGCTGCAGAACCCAAGGAAGAAGAGTAAACTTTAATCGTACGTACACCATGGAAATCAAAGCACTTGATGTCGCAAAACTGCGCAAGATGACCGGTGCCGGCATGATGGATTGCAAGAAAGCCCTTGTCGAGGCTGAAGGCGATTTCGACCGCGCCCAGGAAATCATCCGTGAAAAAGGCAAGCTCGTGGCCGCCAAGCGCGCTGACCGCGAAACCACCGAAGGTGCCGTGAAGGCCCGCGTGGCCGACGGTAAAGGTATCCTCGTCTGCCTCGGCTGCGAGACCGACTTCGTGTCGCAGAACGCCGAGTTCCAGGCCCTGGCCAATGCCATCGCCGACGCAGCCATCGCCGCCTGCCCGGCCGACCTTGAAGGCCTCAAGGCCTGCAAGCTCGCCAACGGCGAAACCGTGGAAGAAGCCATCTCCCAGCAGACCGGCAAGAGCGGTGAGAAACACACCCTCGCTTTCTACGGCAAACTCGAAGCTCCCTATGTGGCTTCCTATATCCACACCACCAACGGCAAGCTCGGCGCCATCGTGGCCTTCAACAAGCCCATCGACGAGGAACTCGCCAAAGGTATCGCCATCCAGGTCGTGACCATGAATCCGGTGTCGGTCTCCGCTGAAGACTGCCCGGCAGAGGTCGTCGAGAAAGAGCGCCAGGTCGCCATCGAGAAGACCAAGGAAGAGCAGGTGCGCAAAGCTGTGGAGAACGCGCTCAAGAAGGCTGGCATCAACCCGGCTCACTGCGACAGCGAAGACCACATCGAAAGCAACACCGCCAAAGGCTGGCTTACCCCGGAAATGGCCCAGAAGGCCCGCGAGATCATCGCCAAGGTTTCGGCCGAGAAGGCTGCCAACCTGCCCGAGCAGATGATTCAGAACATCGCTGCCGGCCGCGTCCAGAAGTTCTTCAAGGAGAGCACCCTGGAGCAGCAGGAGTACCAGATGGGCGATGGCAAGACCCCTGTCAAGGACGTTCTCGCCGCCGCCGACAAGGACGCGAAGATCCTTGCCTTCTACCGCTTCTCTTTGACTGACGAGTAATCGTTGTTACACAATAAAAAAAGCCGGCTTTTTTGCCGGCTTTTTTTATTTGATCACGCCAAGTTCCTTTCCGATCTTGGTGAAGGCCTCGACGCATTTGTCGAGGTGTTCTTTTTCATGGCCGGCCGATACTTGGACGCGGATGCGGGCCTGGCCTTTCGGGACCACCGGGTAGTAGAAGCCGGTGACATAGATGCCTTCTTCCTGGAGACGGGCAGCCATCTTCTGCGAGAGCGGCGCGTCGTAGAGCATCACGGCACAGATGGCCGACTGCGTGGGCTTGATGTCGAAGCCGGCGGCTTTCATGCGGCCGATGAAGTATTCGGTATTGGCGTGCAGCTTGTCCTGGAGTTTGTTGGTGGCGCTCATCATCTCGAACATCTTGATGCCGGCGGCGGCAATCATCGGCGGAATCGAGTTGGAGAACAGGTACGGGCGCGAACGTTGGCGCAGCATGGCGATGATCTCTTTCTTGCCGGTGGTGAAACCGCCGACGGCGCCGCCGAAGCTCTTGCCCAGGGTGCCGGTGAGGATCTCGATCTTGCCGCGGAGGTTGAACTGCTCGGTGGTGCCGCGGCCCGTCTTGCCGACCACGCCGGCCGAGTGCGACTCGTCGACCATCACCATGGCGTTGTACTTGGTGGCCAGGGCGTAGATCTTGTCGAGCGGGGCGACGTTGCCGTCCATTGAGAACACGCCGTCGGTGACGATCAGGCGGTGGCGCTGGGCCTGGGCCGTCTTGAGGCAGTTCTCCAGCTCTTCCATGTTGGCGTTGGCATAGCGGTAGCGCTGAGCCTTGCACAGGCGTACGCCGTCGATGATGGAGGCGTGGTTCAGGGCGTCGGAGATGATGGCGTCGTGCTCGTCGAGCAGCGGTTCGAAGACACCGCCGTTGGCGTCGAAGCAGGAGGCGTAGAGGATGGCGTCTTCCGTGCCGAAGAACTCGGAGATCTTTTTCTCCAGCTCCTTGTGGAGGTCGCCGGTGCCGCAGATGAAGCGGACGGACGACATGCCGTAGCCGTGGGTGTCGAGGGCTTCCTTGGCGGCTTCCACGAGCTCCTTGCTGTTGGCGAGCCCGAGGTAGTTGTTGGCGCAGAAATTCAGGACATCCTTGCCGGGGGCCACCTTGATGGCTGCCTGCTGGGCGGAGGTGATGACACGCTCCTCCTTGTACAAGCCGGCTTCGCGGATGGACTGAAGCTCGGCTTCCAGATACTTTTGAAAATCGTTATACATGGTAAATTGTTTTCAGTATGACAAAATTATGAAAATTTGGGTTTTTCCGCAAAAATTACTTACTTTGCATAATATACTATAACCAAAACCGTTTTATCATGGAAGATATTGCTTCGAAAGTCATCTCGATCATCGTCTATAAATTGGGTGCTGAAGAGACGGAAGTAACGCCCAATGCCAGCTTCAAGAATGATCTTGGTGCTGATTCGCTCGACACTGTCGAGTTGATCATGGAATTCGAGAAAGAGTTCAACATCACCATTCCCGACGACGTTGCCGAGAAAATCTCGACCGTCCAGGACGCCATCGACTACATTCAGGCCAACGTTCAGTAAGACGGCGTGAAGCGGGTTGTCATCACAGGCATCGGCACGATCAATCCTCTGGGCAGAAATGTTCCAGAGTTTTTTCGCAATCTGGACCAGGGCGTCAGTGGCGCCCGGATGATCAGCCGGTTCGATACAACCAATTTCAAGACCAAATTCGCCTGTGAGATTCCGGACTTCCATTCGGAAGGGTTCCCCGATGTTTATGACCGCAAGGAAGCGCGGCGGACCGATCCGTTCACGCAATTTGCGATGATTGCCGCCGCCGAGGCGGTCAAAGACAGTCAGATCGACTTGGACAAGACCGACCTGCGGCGGATCGGCGTGGTTGTCGGGTCGGGTGTCGGCGGCCTCCAGACTTTCAACGACGAAATGCTGGGTTACTTTGAAAACCAGTACCCGCGTTTCAGCCCTTTCCTCGTTCCCAAGTTCATCACGAACATCGCTTCGGGCCACATCGCCCTCAAGTTCGGCTTCCGGGGCCCTAATTTCGGCGTCTCTTCGGCTTGTGCCACTTCTGCCCATTCCATCCTGACGGCGGCGTCCCAGATCCAGCTGGGCCGGGCCGACATCATGGTTTCTGGCGGCACGGAGGCCCCGATCACCATTCCCAGTATCGGCGGTTTCAATGCGGCCCATGCCCTTTCCACCAACAACGACGAATACCGCACCGCCTCCCGTCCTTTCGACGGGACCCGTGACGGTTTCGTGATCGGTGAGGGTGCGGCCGTCCTGATCGTGGAAGAATACGAGCATGCCCTGCGGCGCGGCGCGCACATCTATTGCGAGATCGCGGGCTTCGGCATGACTTGCGACGCCTGGCATATCACGGCGCCGCGGGAGGATGGCGAAAGTGCGGGTGAGGCCATGGAACTCGCGCTCCGCGAGGCAGGCCTGACCCCGGCAGACGTCGATTACATCAATGTCCACGGCACTTCTACGCCGCTGGGCGACCTGGCCGAACTGCGGGCCATCCACCGTGTCTTCGGAGACACGGCCTACAAGGTGAATATCAGTTCCACCAAGTCGATGACCGGCCACATGATGGGTGCGGCAGGCGCTGTCGAGGCCCTGGCCTGCATCCATGCCATCCGGGACGGCGTGATTCCGCCGACCATCAATTTCCGGCACGAAGATCCGCAGATCGACTACCGGCTCAACCTCACGCTCAACGAGCGTCAGGAGCGCAGGGTCCGGGTTGCGATCAGCAACAACTTCGGCTTCGGCGGACAGAATGCCTGCCTTGCCTTCCGGGCTCTTTAGCCAATTATTATAAGAGAATGGAGTACGTCAGCTGGAGCACCGGGTGACGGGCGTCTGCCGTGCCGTTGAGCAGGCTCTGTGTATAGTAATAGTAGTCCGCGTAGTAGTAGGTCGCACCCGTGTAGGAGTTGTAGACGCCGATGACCGGCATGATCCACAGGTCGTCGTCGCTCGTGATGCTGCTGGCGTCCCGTTTGATGAGATCTTGAAGATAGAGGCTGATGTTGGCCGTATAGCACAGGTTGGAACGATCGATGTAGCCGGATTCAAGGTCTTCTTCCTCGATTTCGGCGAGGGGACCGTAGATACGGTCTCCGGAAGTCGTCTTCGCCCGTTTGCAAGGATACAGGTTGGGGGCGTAATAATCGAACTGCTTGTAGTTTCCCGTATATTCGAAGGGAAATTTGACGATGGCTTTGGCGATGAGTATCCGGTCGAGCGGAACCCCGACGGTCTCCGTTTCTGCGAAGCGTTCCAGCATGCTGCGGAGTTCAACGGCGCTGATGTGCGGCTTGATGCCGCAGTTGCCTTCCATGTAAAGCGCATCCGAGGCCAGGGACTGCTCCAGCGGGCTTGCGCCCGACGAGCAGATGTTGACGGCATATTGTTCGCCGACCAGGAAATTCTCGGACTTGGAGCGGCGGTTCCCATTCTCGTCGTCGTACTGGTAGGTGAAGTTGATGTACGATGAGGAGAGGTCGAAGGTGGTGAGGCGTCCGCCTTCGCAGCCTTCCAGCGGTTCGTCGCAGCGGATGTACAGGCCCTTGAACGCCTTCATGAAGAGTTCGGCGCTGTCGAGCGTGGCCATCGGGATTTTCAGGAGTTCTTCGCCCAGCTTCTTGTCGAGTTCCACGCTGTAGGAATCGTCGCCGGTGTAAACGACGCCGCCCAGCGAAAGAACTTCGTGGTCGTAGTCGTCTTCGGTCAGGCTGTTGTTGAAGATCATCGTGGAGTCGAGCACGACTTTCAGGCGGTGTACGTAGAGGTTTTGCGGGATATAGACTTCCTTGGGGTCGACGACCATGGTGGTGTCACGCGTCAGCATGAGTTTGACGCTGGTCACGCTGGGATTCTTTCCCCAGATAATGGAGTCGTAGGCCGCGGTCACGGCCATCGCGGCGTCGCTGCGGAAGAGTCCGTACTTGTCGGAACGGATGGCGCCGACCGTGCCCTTCTGGCTTATGGATGTCTGCAGGCTGTCGGACATCTTGAGGCCGACAGGCAGGTCGAAGGTGGCGGTGCGGATGCTGATATCCTGAACGGGGGGCACCAGTCCGGAGCCCAGGGTATAGTCTTTGGTAATGCAGGAAACGAGGCAGGACATAGCCAGCAGTGCTGCCAGTCCGAAGGAAACCCCTGTTTTTTTCATCTCTTATCGCTTGTCTTTTAACAGGTCGTCGTAAAATTGGTCGTATGCCTGGACGTAGGGTCCGCCTTCCTTGCTCACGGGAACATAGGGGAGGACGGGGAGGCCTTTCTGCCGGACGGCTTCCAGCAGGCGCGGGTCGATCTCGGGAACACCCGAGACGATGCCGTCGGCATACTGGATGGCCAGTTTCGCAAGATTTATGCCAGTGGGCTCGGCAAGGACGGCCACGTCTTCGGCCACGAGAGCGCCGGTGACCACCTTTTCGACCACGTTGTCGCTCAGGCGGGCGTCGAGATGCTCATTGTAGAGCGAGAGAGCCACCTTGGCATCGGTGAAGATGGGGTCGTCGTGGTACACTTTCTTCAGGTACACGGGCAGGAAATGGGAGATCCAGCCCTGGCAGTGTACGATGTCGGGTTTCCAGCGGAGTTTCTTGACGGTCTCGAGCACGCCGCGGGCGAAAAAGATGGCCCGTTCGTCGTTGTCCTTGAAATCTTTGCCTTCTGCGTCCTGGTAGATGAATTTGCGATGGAAGTAATCTTCATTGTCGATGAAGTAGACCTGCATCCGGGCGGATGAGATGGAGGAAACCTTGATGACCAGCGGCCGGTCGGCGTTGTTGATGATGAGGTTCATGCCGGAAAGCCGGATGACTTCGTGAAGCTGGTTGCGGCGTTCGTTGATCGTGCCGTACCGCGGCATGAAGGAGCGTATCTCCTTGCCGCCCTCCTGGATCCCCTGCGGAAGATACCTTCCCAGCACAGATATGTCTGTTTCAGGCATATAGGGGAAGATCTCGGAGTTCACGAACAGTACTCTTACAGGTTCTTCCATCTTTAAAGTCGTTTTAAGGCAAATTCGACACAAAGATAACAAAAAAAATTGATTATCTTTGCAACCTGTCCTGAAAATGGTGGCTAAGGGTAAAAATATAGTACACAAGCGGTTGGTCCGTTCTTACATCACCTCGGTCATCAGCATTTCGCTGGTGTTGGTGCTGATGGCCGCAGCTGCTGTTTTCGCCGTGAACGCAGGGGGCCTGGCCCGCTGGTTCAAGGAGAACATGGCCGTGTCGGTCATGCTGAAGCAGTCCACTTCCGAGAAGGAAGGCCGTGCGCTGGCCGAGGACCTGGCGGGACGGCCCTACGTAAAGGAAAGCCGCTTCATTTCAAAGGAAGAGGGCGCCGAGGAAATGAAGAGCCTCCTGGGCGAAGATTTCCTGTCGGTGTTCAACAGTTCCCCGATCCCCATTTCAATCGACCTGAAACTCAACGGCGAATACATCACCAAAGATTCGCTCGAATGGGTGAAGGCTCAGCTGATGGAAAACCGTCATGTTGAAGAAGTGGTCTACCAGGAGAACCTGGTAGAGACGCTCAACACCAACCTGCGCAGCATCAGCCTGGTACTGGGGATCGTAATCCTGCTGCTGCTGGTCATTTCCTTCGCCCTGATCAACAACACCGTGCGGCTCAACATCTATGCGCGCCGCTTTACCATCCACACCATGAGCCTGGTGGGCGCCAAGCGCTCATTCATCGCGCTTCCCTTCGTGAAGCAGGCTATCGTCCAGGGCGCCGTGGCGGGCCTGATCGCCGACGGCATCCTCTACGGCGTGATCCTTTACCTGAGCCGCGGCTCCGAAATCCTGAGCATGATCCTCGACATGCGGCTCGTGTGGGCGGTGCTGGCCGGCACTGTCCTGGCGGGCATCCTGATCTGCGTGATTTCAACCTTGCTGGTGGTAAGTCGCGTGGCATTTACCAGCAGAGACGATTTATATTATTAGCATTATACGATTATCCCATGGCAAATTTCTCCATGCCTTCCAAAAACGTGCTCCTGATCGGCATCGGCCTGCTGGTGATGGTGCTCGGTTTCGTGCTGATGCTCGGCGGCGGCTCGTCCGACCCGAACGTCTTTAATCCTGAAATGTTCAGCGGCCGTCGCATCGTGGTCGCCCCGGTTGTCATCTGCATCGGTATCGGTGTCATCGTCTGGGGCATCATGCGCAAGCCTCGTAATGAAGAAGAGCGATGAGTTGGATTGAAGCCCTCATCCTGGGCATTGTCCAGGGCCTCACGGAATTCCTCCCGGTGAGCAGCAGCGGCCATCTGGCCATCGGCAAGGCACTGTTCGGCATCGAAACGGCCGACCTGAGTTTTGAGGTAGTGGTTCACGCCGCCACGGTGCTGGCCACCATCGTCGTGTTCTGGAAAGACATCGTGAAGCTGCTGCAGGGACTCTTCAAGTTCCAGATGAATGCGGAGACCCGCTACATCCTGCTGATCGTGCTCTCGATGGTTCCCGTATTCATTGTCGGCATGTTCTTCAAGGACCGCGTCGAGGCCATCTTCGGCAGCGGACTGCTGGTGGTGGGCCTGGCGCTTATTGTCACGGCCATACTGCTTTTCCTGTCGGAAACGCTGGCTGCCCGCCGCGGTGGCGAAGGAGGCCCGGTGACCTGGAAGTCTGCGCTCTGGATGGGTGTCGCCCAGGCAGTTGCGGTGATTCCGGGCCTTTCACGAAGCGGCTCGACGATTGCCACGGGCCTGCTCTGCGGTGTCAAGAAAGAGGAAGTCACGCGTTTTTCCTTCCTCATGGTGCTGGTTCCGATTCTCGGCGAAGTCTTCCTCGATGTTGTGGGAGGCGATTTCGGCGAGAGCACGGTGGGCATGTTGCCCCTGCTGGTAGGTTTCGTGGCCGCATTCGTTTCCGGTCTCTTCGCCTGCCGCTTCATGATCGCCATGGTCCGGAAAGCGAAGCTTCACTGGTTCGCCTTCTACTGCGCCCTGGTGGGTCTGGCCTGCATCATCTCCACGGTGATCGATTGATATCGACCTATGGCCGATGCCGGAAAATACTACTTCGTGTGTGACCTGCACCTCGGCCTGCCCGATTCGGACAGGAAGCGGGAACGTTTGTTCGTGGATTTCCTGAACGGCCTGCCTGCCGATGCGAAAGGGCTTTTCCTGCTGGGAGACATCTTCGATTTCTGGGTGGACTACAAGGATGTAGTGCCCCGGGGCGGCGTGCGCGCCCTTGCGGCGATCGCCGCGGTGGCGGAACGCATGCCGGTGTGGTATTTCCGCGGCAATCACGACTGGTGGGTCACCGATTATTTTGAAAAGGAGCTGGGCGTGCAGATCGTCCGGGAGCCGTATGTGGTGATGGAGCTCCAGGGCCAGAAGGTCTGCATCGGCCACGGCGACACGCTGGGCTGCCGTGACGCCAAATCCTGGATCGTCTTCCACTTGTTCCGCAACCGGGCTTTGATCGCCCTGCTTCGGGCCCTGCATCCCCGCTGGGTCTTCCGTTTCGCGCACGCCTGGTCGGCCCATAGCCGGAAGCAACATGCCGACCGGGCCATCAAGGTCGACCGCCAGTCAGGCATCTACCGGTTTGCCAACGAATTCGGCAAGCATCAGCACATCGACCGCTACATCTTCGGCCACTGGCATTCCCCTGCTCACCTCGAAGTGGAAAGCGGTGGCATCCTCGACGTCATCGGCGACTGGTCGGAAGGCGAGAACTATCTTACTCTGTGAGATTCCGGGTCAAGCCCGGACCCGAGCCGTAGGCGAGAGCCACGACCATTGGGAGTGAATGACGTGAATACCCTACTTGTATCGCTCCGGGACGATGATTTCGGGGCGGGACTTGCCGAAGATCATCCAGTAAAGGTTGTCGAATTCGCCGCGCTGCCAGATACCCACCAGTTCTTCCAGGTCCTTGTCTTCCCCGAAACAGTCATAGGGCTGCTTGAGGTTGCCCTTGAACAGTTTCGCGACACCTTGCCAGAAACTGGCTGTCGCTCCGCCCAGATAATTTTTCAGGATATAGTAGGGCGTGGTGCCGCATTCCCGGTCGATGAGCCGGATCATCATCAGCCCCTGCTTGAGCGTCAGCTTGCGGAAGACGGGATCGAAATCCTTGAGCAGCTCGTCTTTCTTCTTGTTGAGGTATTTTTCCCGCTGGCGCCTGCTGAAGTTCTCGGCGGCCAGGACGCTGTCGGTCTCGTTGATGATCTGGCTGATCATCAGCGCATAGGGATAGGCCTTGCTGAAATTGTGCACCCGCTTGTAGTATTTCGTCCAGTCACGCTTGCTCATGGTCTGGCGCGGATGGATGACGGCAGGCGGAATCTCGTCGAGGTAGATGGTGTCTTTCCCGTTGATGTAATACTCCATGACGTTCAGTTCCCGACGCTGGTCCTGGGCGGAGAGCGAAGGGAGGAACAATGCCGCGAGCAGGGCGGCTGCCAGGAGACGGGCGATGACTTTCATCGAATTTTTCGTAAATTTACGGATTAAACCGAAATAGTGATGTTCGACCTTACAAATTTCACGCCGTGGGTACTGTTCTCCGATGCGGGGATTATCTGCGGATTGCTGCTCATCGGCAAGCTGCTGCGGGTAAAAGTCCGGCTGATTCAGAAACTGTTCATTCCGCCGAGCCTCCTGGCCGGCCTTCTGGGCCTGACCTTCGGCCCCAACGGCCTGGGCTGGCTGCCGCTCTCGAACAATGTGGGTACCTATTCCGCGCTCCTGATCGCCGTGGTCTTTGCTGCGCTGCCGTTTTCTTCGCCGCGCTTCAAGATGAAGGAAGTGGCCAGCCGGGTCGGGCCGATGTGGGCCTATTCGCAGTTTGGCATGCTCTTCCAGTGGGCGGTGATGGGTCTGTTCGGCCTGTTGGTGCTGAAGATGATCTGGCCGGAACTCAATCCTGCTTTCGGTGTAATGCTTCCGACCGGCTTCTATGGCGGACACGGTACGGCGGCGGCCATTGGCTCGGCCTTCCATAACCTGGGCTGGGATGAGGCTGCGAGCCTGGGCATGACCACCGCCACCATCGGCGTGATCGTAGCTATTCTGGGCGGACTGCTCTTCATCAAGATCGCCACCCGTCGCGGGCAAACCTCCTATCTGGCCGATTTCAACGCGTTGCCTGACGAATACCGCAGCGGCCTGCTGCCCGAAGAGAAGAGGGAGCCCACTGCCATCGGCACCACGTCGCCCATCTCCATCGACTCGCATGTCTTCCACCTCTCGCTGGTGATGGTGGCGGCCTTCGGCGGCTACATGCTGAGCCGGGGCGTGAAGATGGCCTGGCCGGCACTGGAACTGCCGGTGTTCAGCTGTGCCTTCGTGGTGGGCATTCTGATCAAGAGCATTTTCAATGCTGCGGGGGCTTCGCGCTATATCGATCCGAAAACGACGGTGGGAATCAGCAGTTCGGCCACCGACCTGCTGGTGACCTGCGGCGTGGCGGCCATCAAGCTCGGCGTCGTGGTCAAATACGCGCTGCCGCTGATAGTGCTGACGCTTGTCGGCATCGCTTTGACGATTTTCACGGTGTTCTGGTTCGGCCGCCGGCTCAACAAGAAAGACTGGTTCGAGAAATCGATCTTCGCCTGGGGCTGGTGGACGGGCACCATGGCCATGGGCATCGCCCTGCTGCGCATCGTCGACCCGAAGATGCAGAGCAAGGCCATGGACGACTATGCCCTGGCCTACCTGCCCTGCGCCCCGGTCGAGATCCTGCTCATCACCTTCGTCCCCATCCTCTTCGCCGCCGGCGCCGGCCTCTGGCTCATGCTCGGCTGCCTGGTCATTTCTTTGCTGCTTCTCCTTCTGGCAAAACGCCTTCACTGGTGGAGCAAACCCTGATGTTATGTTGGGGCTTCTATCTGAATATCAATGAACCATGAAACGAGTATTATCATTCCTTCCGGCTTTGCTGCTCCTGCTCGCATTGGGCTTCACGGCGCAGACCGACGACGAGGCAGCGCTGCGCAAGCGGGCGCAGAAGCTGCACGACCGTATCATTTCGATTGATACGCACACCGATACAGCGCTGGAGCTGATCCGGGACAGCGTGGATTTGAAAAAGGTGCAGGCCGACTTTGCGAAATTGCGCGAGGGCAGGGTGGACTGCTGTTTCTATCCCATCTTCGTGGACCAGGGACCGCTCGACGATGCTTCGCGGCAGCAGGCGTATGAAGATACGCGCGCCAAGATGCAGGCCATCCGCGCCTATGTCGAGGCCCGTCCGAAAGAAGCCCGCATCGCCCTGACGGCCAACGACATCGTCCGCAACAAGAAACGCCATAAGCTCAGCCTGGTGATGGGCATCGAAAACGGCTATCCCATCGGCCGCGACCTGGCCAGGGTACGGGATTTCTACGATCTGGGCACCCGTATCATCACCCTCTGCCACAACTACGACAACGACATTTGCGACGCTTCGCGCTATCCCGAAAAAACCTGGGGCGGCCTCTCGCCCTTTGGCAGGGAACTCGTCAGGGAAATGAACCGCCTGGGTATCATCGTGGACTGCTCGCACGCCTCCACGCAGACGCTCTATGACTGCCTGGCCATCAGCACCGCACCTGTAATATGTTCGCACTCGTGCGTGTACGCGATCAAGGACCATCCGCGCAACCTGACGGATGACGAGATCCGCGCCATCGCAGCCAAGGGCGGCGTGATCCAGGTCACCACGGGCCGCTGGGCGCTCTCCTGGCTGCAGCACGCCCAGGTGAACGTCGGCACGTTCTGCGACCACGTGGAGTATATCCGCAACCTGGTGGGCGTGGAATATGTGGGTATCGGCACCGACTTTGACGGGGGCGGCGGCATGAACGGGCTGGAAGACGCCTCCAAAATGAAGGACATCACCGTGGAACTCCTGCGGCGCGGCTGGACCGACCGCGAGCTCGAACTCTTCTGGGGCGGCAATTTCCTCCGCGTCATGCGTGCGGTCGAAAACGCGAAGAAATAAAACCTTTTCAAGTTAGCTAACCACCTGTTAACTCAGGAAGTTAAGTACCAAAAATTTTTGTCGAAAATTTCGCAAAAGTTTTTGGTATTTGAATTTTTTGTGTACCTTTGCAACCCTGTATCTTATGCCTGAAATAGGTTAAGATATTGATAATGAGAAGTTTAAGGTATAATTAAAGTAATAAGGCTATGTTACAACCTAAGAAAACCAAGTTCAGAAGACAGCAGAAAGGTCGCATGAAAGGCATCGCCCAGCGCGGTAGCCAGCTGGCCTTCGGTTCCTTCGGCATCAAGACCATGGAGAGCTGCTGGCTCACCGGTCAGCAGATCGAAGCTGCCCGTCAGGCTGTCGTCCGTTACATGAAACGTGAAGGTAAGATCTGGATCCGCGTATTCCCGGATAAGCCCTATACCAAGAAACCGGCCGAAGTCCGTATGGGTAAGGGTAAAGGTAACCCCGAAGGTTTCGTGGCCCCCATCACCCCGGGTCGCATGATCATCGAAGCCGAAGGCGTTCCGATGGAAATCGCCAAGGAAGCGCTCCGTCTCGGTGCCCAGAAGCTCCCGATCACCACCAAGTTCGTCGTCCGTCGCGACTATGTAGAATAATCTTTTAGCAGAGCAGATTATGAAAAGAAAAGAAATCGAAGAGATGGCAGTGAAAGACCTGCGCGAACGTCTCGAGGTTGAGAAGCAGAATCTCAACAAAATGAAGATGAACCACGTGATCTCTCCGCTGGAAGACACCTCCGTCATCAAGAAAGCCAAAGCTGACGTGGCCCGCATGATGACTGTCCTCGCAGAAAAAGAGAAACAGAACTAAAATAGAAATTGTCCCATGGAAAGAAATCTTCGTAAAGAAAGAATCGGCATCGTGGTCAGCAACAAGATGGATAAGTCTATTGTAGTTGCTGTCAAGACGAAAGAGAAACATCCGATCTACGGCAAGTTCGTGAACAAGACCACGAAGTTCGTCGCCCAGGATGACAAGAACGAGTGCAGCGAAGGCGATACCGTGCGCATCATGGAAACCCGCCCGCTGAGCAAGACCAAACGCTGGAGATTAGTAGAAATCGTAGAAAAAGTCAAATAACATGATACAGCAAGAATCACGTTTGTTGGTGGCTGACAACTCGGGTGCGAAAGAGGTTCTCTGCATC
>JAEETO010000014.1 GCA_016290385.1 Bacteroidales bacterium
CTCGACGGCGGACGCATCATCGCCCAGGAGGCTTTTCCCTACGAAGGCAACGATCCCGACGAGGTACATCGCATCGGACAGAAAATCGAACATCGTCTCTATGTGGAGACCATCAATAAATTACTGCAATGAGAGCGTTAATCAGCGTTAGTGATAAGACGGGCGTGTCGGCTTTCGCCGCGGCCCTTTCCCGGCTCGGCTGGGAGATCATCGCCACGGGCGGCACGCAGCGCCTGTTGGAACAGGAAGGCGTGAAAACCATCGGTATCAGCGAAGTCACCGGTTTCCCCGAAATCTGCGACGGTCGTGTAAAGACCCTGCACCCCAAGGTACACGGTGCCCTGCTGGGCCGCCGCGACCTTCCGTCTCATCTGAAAGCCCTGAAGGAAAACGGCATCGAATTCATCGATCTGGTCTGCGTCAACCTCTATCCTTTCGCCGCGACCATCGCGAAACCGGGCGTGACGATGGAAGACGCCGTCGAGAACATCGACATCGGCGGCCCGTCGATGCTTCGCAGCGCTGCCAAGAACTGGCGCGATGTCACGGTGGTCTGCGATCCGGGTGACTACGGCCGCATTATCGACCAGATCAGCCATCACGGAAATACCACGCCTGAGACGCGTCTGGAACTTTCGGCCAAGGCCTACACTCATACCGCACAGTACGACACAATGATCGCGCGCTATATGCGGGCGCAGGCGGGATTGCCGGAGAAGCTGTTCCTGGAATTCGACCTGAAACAGCCGCTGCGCTACGGCGAGAATCCGCACCAGTCGGCGAACTTCTATGCGGCGAAGGAGCCGCAACCGTATTCGCTGGCCTTTGCGCGCCAGATACAGGGCAAGGAAATGTCCTACAACAATATCCAGGATGCGAACGCGGCGCTGAACATCGTGCGCGACTTTGCCGACCAGCCTTTCTGCGTAGCGCTCAAACATATGAATCCTTGCGGTGCGGCGGTGGGGGAGACCATCGAAGCGGCCTGGCAGGCGGCGTATGAGGCCGACAAGGTGAGCATTTACGGCGGCATCGTGGCAATCAACCGCCCGTTGACGGCTGAGGTGGCGCAGGGCATGAAGCCCATTTTCCTGGAGATCGTCATTGCGCCGGCCTTTACGCCGGAGGCGCTGGAGATTCTGTCGTCGAAGAAGAATCTGCGTGTGCTGGAGGTGGAGATGGCTCCGGAGAAGCAGGCGCCGATGCAATATGTAAGCGTCAACGGCGGCATGCTGGCGCAGCAACTTGACGTGGCCGTCGAAAAGGTCTCTCCGGAGATGTGCGTCACGAGTGTCAAGCCGACCGTGGCGCAGCTGCGCGACCTTGATTTCGGCTGGCGCATTGTCAAGCATGTGAAATCCAATGCCATAGCTGTGGTCCGCGACGGTCACACCATCGGTGTGGGCGCCGGCCAGATGAACCGCGTAGGCTCGGCCGAGATCGCCCTGAAAGAGGCGCAGGCCGCCGGCTTCACGGAAGGCCTCGTCCTGGCCTCCGACGGCTTCCTGCCTTTCGGCGACACGGTTGCCCTCGCCGCCCAATACGGCGTCACCGCCATCGTCCAGCCCGGCGGCAGCATCCGCGACGAAGAATCCATTGCCAAAGCCGACGAACTGGGCATCACGATGCTCTTCACCGGCGTCCGCCACTTCAAACACTAGTATTACGGGGCTATGTCCCGAGTCCCTTATTGTTCGCCGTCCTCACCAGAGCCTTCTCTTGAGGACGGCGAACATTTTTCATTCCGTCCATCCTCAATGACGGCCTTAATTGAGGACGGTCATCATCTTCGGCGGTATCTGCCGTGCGCTTAGAATATATCGCGCTTCCGCTCAGCCTCCTTACTTCCGAAGGCGCTTGGTGCAGATCAATCGAAGATAGCAGGATGTAGTATGGACATAAATGGGATCAGCGGAAAGTGGGTGGAGTAGTATCGACCTTGATCCTGTCTCTCGTCGACCCGCTGTCACCCATGCCGCTGTTCGCGCCTTTTCGCCAATAATTCACATTGCTGAAATTGCGGTTTGGTGTAAATTTAATAAGGAACAACGGCATAGCGGTCTTGGAGTCACAGGCCAAATTGCGCTTTGGCGTTAAGATAATTTGGCAATTATTATTTAAATATTGCCGAATTATCGTTATCTTGCGGTCAAATGGGAATCTATGAGGATCGTGAAAGTTAACGAACGTGTAGAGGAACTCCTTGATCAGGGACGGGAGTTGTCGGTGGACGACTTTACGGAAGTATTGAGGGGGATGCCGATGGCTTCCGTGTATACTCGGATCCGGGCTTTGTGCGAGGCAGGCCGTTTGTCAAGGACGGGGCGTGGGAGGTATCTGCCGGTACACAAGCCGACTTATCGGGAGGAAATCACGCCGTGGATGCGGGAAGTGAATGAGATTTTGATGGATGAGTGCGTCGGGACAGACCATTGTCTTTATCAGCGAGATGGCAATCTGTATGTTGAGGCGGCGCGCAGCGATCTTCTAGTATTGATGGATTGTCTGGGTAAACACTACAAGAAGGTGGTTGACGCGGAAGCGGCGGAGCGATTTCCGGCTGTGCTGGAAGGATATATCATCGTTGGTCCGCTTGTTTCAGAGGCGCCTATCTGCGAAGATAACGGCATTCAGGTGCCTTCCCTTGAGAAACAGATTGTCGATACCATTCGTCGTAAAGATGCCGCGGAAGAGTATTTCCGTCTGGAGTTTCAGAAGCAAATGGAGGTGTATCCCGTGAATGTGAACCGATTGGGCCGATATGCCGCCAGACGGGGCGTATCAGAAGAATTGTCACAGTGCATCTCCGGTTTGGACGAATCCCGAATCAAGATGTTTTCGGAGGTTCAAAGTTGTCTGGCCGGTATGCCCATCCTCCGTGCATGGGTATTCGGCTCGTTCGCCCGGGGCGAGGAGACTCCAGAAAGCGATCTGGACCTGTTGGTGGATTATGACCATGAAGTAAAGATATCCCTATTGGACATTGTCCGGTTCAAGCTTGATATCGAGAAAAAGATCCAACGAGAGGTCGATCTGGTTGAAAACGGTTACCTCAAACCTTTCGCCGTCGCTTCGGCGGAACGAGATAAGTATTTGATCTATGAGAGATAAGGAAATGAATCTTTGAAATCACATTTTGTGATGGCAAAAGGTCGGATCCGTTGTTAATTCCATTTTCTACAGGTTTTGTGTGGGGGGAACAGAAATGATTCGTATTTTTGTGAAAAATGGTAGCGGGAGCAAATAAAGGCGATTTTGCTCCCACAACAGGTAAAATGAACCATCGGGGAGCAAATACAGGCATTTTTGCTCCCGCATACAGAAGAAATTAACAGATATGCTCAAGATTGGAGACAAGATGCCGTCGTTTGAGGTCGTAGACCAGGACGGGAAGCCGGTGAAGTCGGAGGACTTCATCGGGAAGGGTCGCAAGACCATCATCTATTTTTATCCGAAGGACAACACTTCGGGCTGTACGGCCGAGGCCTGCTCGTTCCGGGACAATTATGCGGAGCTGACGGAGGCCGGATACAACGTGGTGGGCGTGAGCAAGGACAGCGCCAAGTCGCACACGGGGTTCCGGGCGAAATACGAGCTGCCTTTCCGTTTGCTGGCCGACACTTCCACGCAGATGCTGCAGGACTTCGGCGCCTGGGGCGAGAAGAAGATGTATGGAAAGACCACGATGGGGACGCTGCGTCGCACCTTTATTTTTGATGAAAACGGTATTCTGGAGCGTATCATCGAGAAGGTGGATACGAAGAATGCCGCCGGACAAATTCTGGAGGACTGAACCATGGGAAAGAAAGTTCTGGTTGTCGGCGGCGGCGGGCGGGAACACGCCATCGTCGATGCATTGGCCTGGTCTCCCCAGGTAGAGAAGATTTACTGCGCACCCGGCAATGCCGGGATTGCCTATCAGGCGGAATGTGTGCCGCTGAAAGATACGGATATCGATGGTTTGCTGGCCTTTGCGAAAGAAAAGGAGATCGATCTGACGGTCGTGGGTCCGGAAGCGGCGCTGGCCGCGGGCATTGTCGACAGGTTCCGTGCAGCCGGGCTGAAGATATTCGGCCATACGAAGGCGGCCACCGCCATCGAATCGAGCAAGGAGTTCGCCAAGCGGCTGATGGCCGGAGCGAAGGTGCCGACGGCGGCGTATCAGACCTTCACAGATTTCGACGAAGCCTGGGCGTATGTCCGGGCCGCTTCGTTGCCGACCGTCATCAAGTACGACGGCCTGGCTGCCGGCAAGGGCGTGGTCGTGGCCACTACGCTGGAAGAAGCCGAGGCCGCGCTGCGCGACATGCTGCTCGACGGCCGCTACGGTGAGGGGAAAGTGGTGATCGAGGAATTCCTGACGGGCCCCGAATTCTCGCTGATGGCGTTCGTTTCCGGCCGTCAGGTCCGGCCGATGGTGGCCGCGCAGGACCACAAGCGCGCCTTCGACGGCGATACCGGTCCGAACACGGGCGGCATGGGTGCCTATACGGAATCTTTCGCTACGGGCAAGAGCGGTCTGTCGTTCATTTCGGACGAAGAATATGATTTTGCCGTGGCGCATATCCTGCAGCCCGTCGCCGATGCGATGGCCGATGCCGGAACGCCGCTCAGCGGCGTGCTCTACGGCGGCCTGATGAAAACGCCGGACGGCATCAAGGTCATCGAATTCAACGCCCGTTTCGGCGATCCCGAGACGGAAGTCGTGCTGACGCGCCTCGAGAGTGATAGCTACGATGTGTTCGAAGCGGCTGCAACGGGCGCCGCGCTGCCCGAACTGCAGTGGAAGGATGCCTCCGTCATGGGCGTGGTGATGGCCTCGAAAGGCTATCCCGGCAGCTATTCAAAAGGCGTCCCCATCGTCATCACGCCCGACTTCAGGGAACGCATCTATCACATGGGGACGAAGCGCACCGACGACGGCCTTGTCACCGCAGGCGGCCGCGTCCTGATGGCCGTCTCCGAAGCCCCGACGATGAAGGAAGCCGCCCGCCGCTGCTATGCCGGCATCGACCAGATCCGCTGCAACAACCTCTTTTATCGTCACGATATAGCAAAATATGTCTTGTTATAACATGGGAAAGATCATTGACGGAAAAGCCATTGCTGCAGGGCTGTATGAAGAAATGCAGCAGGAAGTCGTTGAACTGGAAAAGACCTACGGCCGACGACCGGGCCTGACGGTCATCATCGTGGGCGAAGACCCCGCCAGCCAGGTGTATGTGCGCAACAAGGAGATCGCCGCAAAGAAGGTCGGCTTTGTCTCCGACGTCATCCGGATGCCGGAGCAGACGAGCCAGGACGAGCTGCTGGAAGTCATCGCGCGCCTCAACGCCGACACGAAGGTCGACGGTATCCTCGTGCAACTGCCCGTGCCGAAGCACATCGACAAAGACGCCGTCATCGCCGCCGTCGCCCCCGAAAAGGACGTGGACGGCTTCTTCGGCATGAAGTCCGGCTTCACCATGAAGCAGGGCTACGTTGCGCCCTGCACGCCCCGCGCCTGCATCCACCTGATCAAGACCACGGGCGAAGCCATCGAAGGCAAGCATGCCCTCGTCGTAGGCCGCGGCGAACTGGTCGGCAAGCCGGTCGCAACCCTGCTGCTCAATGAGAACGCCACCGTTACCATTGCCCATTCCCGTACCCGCAACCTCGGCGAAATCGCCCGCACCGCCGACATCATCGTCGCCGCCGTGGGCCGTCCGAACATCATCACCGGCGACATGGTCAAGCCCGGCGCCATCCTCATCGACGTCGGCATCAACCGCGGCGCCGACGGCAAACTCTGCGGTGACATTGACTTCGCCACCGCCGAACCCGTTGCCGGCTGGATCACCCCCGTTCCCGGCGGTGTCGGCCCCATGACCATCGCCATGCTCATGCGCAACACCCTCGACTGCTATCTGAACCACGTGAGGTAACTTAGGGTTCAAGCCCGCGCAATCTGTTTTTGTGTTTTATATTATTTATATATACTTTTACTTATCATTTGGAAGTATATGAAAAAGATCTTACTTGTATTGCTGATTGCCGTCCCTTCCGCCGTGTGGGCGCAGGGAACGCTTGGCCTTCGTTTCGAAGGGGGTGTTTCATGGATGCAAGGCGGTGGCATCGAAGGGGCCAGCGCCAAAACGCTTACGGCCATCCAGCCCCAGGTCGGCGCGGGAATTTTCTTCAACTTCAACCCCTCTTTCCGTCTGGGACTCGACTATAGCTATACCCGGATGTTGCGGGAACAGACCAATGCCAGTCTGCTGCCCCAGCCCGACGGCGGTGTGAAGGGCGACGTCTATAGCGACTTCAAAACCAACTTTCATGGCGCCGGGCTGACCGGGGAACTGAACCTGCTGGGTCTGGGCGGCAGGAAGAACCCCCTTTCTCTCTATGTGGGAACCGGAGTGACCTGTCTGTTCGCAGCGGGCAACAGCTACACAATCGGCGTGAGCAACACCATCAAACCCGACAAAACCGGCAATACGGTCCATGTCACGGGACACAACGAAGGACACCGATACGTCGTGCCCTGTATCCCGGCTGCGCTGTCGCTGGAATATGTCATTCTCCCGCAGGTGGCGTTGCGGATCAGCGGCGGCTACCGTTTCGTCCTGGCAGGCAAACAGGAACTCTCGCCGAAAGGCCAGGCCTTTGCCACCGTAGGTCTTTGCTTCCAACTGATGAAATAAAAATGAAACTTATGAAAAATACGAAGGACAGACGCATTTGGCGCAGCAGGGCGCTGGCAATCCTGCTTCTGGCTCCGCTGGCGTTTTCGTCGTGCGAGAACCGGCATCCGGAGATGGATATCACGATGGAGACGGATTTCAGCGAAATCATCGCGGCCATCAACAGCGCGAACAAGTCGCTTTCCGACAAGTTGGCGCTGATTGAAGCGTCACTGCAACAGGGGTTGGCCGACAACCAGGCCGCGATGGAGCAGGTCCGGCAGGCCGTGGCCTCATTGAGCGGGACCATGGAAGAAAAACTGGCTGCCGTCGAGGCAGCCGTAAAGGCCCAGACCACAAGCCTGGAGACGAAGCTGGCGTTGGTAGAAGCGGCAGTCAGCAACGGCTTTGCCGACAGCCAGGCGCAACAGGTGCTGCTGCAGCAGGCCATCGCTTCGCTGAGCGGTTCGACGGAGGAGCGAATCACGCAGATCGAAACGACCGTGAAAGCCCAGACATCGAGCCTGGAGACGAAGATAGGCCTGATTGAAGCGGCAGTGACGGAAGGCTTTGCCGACAGCGCCGCCGCGCAGGCGCTGATGCTGGAAGCGATTGCTTCGCTGGACGGCACGCTGGAAGAAAAGCTGGCGGCCATCGAAGCTGCCATCGGCGATCAGACAACGGCCCTTTCGGCACGGATGGCCTTGATTGAAGCGGCTGTCAAGGAAGGTTTTACTGCTGATTCAACACAGCGGACACTGATTCAGACGGCCGTGGATTCCCTCGGTGGTACGGTGGACGATAAACTGGCCGCCATCAATTCGGCCATGGCCAGCCAGACTACAAGCCTGGATGCGAAAATGGCGCTGATCGAAGCGGCTGTGACGGCGATCGGAGAGATCGACATCGAAACGAAAGTGAAAATGATCCAGCAGGCGCTTTCATCATTGGGTGGTACAGTCAACCAAAAACTGACGGCCATCCGAACGGCACTGGAGAGCCAGTCTACGGACCTGTCGTCGAAGATTGCCCTCATCGAGACAGCCCTTACCAACGGTTTTGCCGACGGGCAGACAACCATCGGCCTCCTGCAGACCGCGCTGGGTGCGCTGAAGAAGCAGGTGGGCGACATGGACGATGCGCTCTCGAAAGACATCGGCGATGTGGTTACCGATCTCGGTACGCTCTCGACTACCCTCACTACGGGACAGATCGCCCAGGCCCTGGCGCAGATCCTTGCCGCTGTGCAGGGCCAGACCGACTACAGCCAGGCCCTTGCTGATATCAAGAAAACCATCGAAGACCTGAAAGAGGAAGTCGACAACTTCTCCCTGTCCTATCTGGGCGTTGCTTCCTATACCGTCGTCAAAGGCCAGACCATCGACATACCGCTTCGCGTCAATCCTTCGAACAAAACACTCGAAATGGAGAAAATGCATCTCAAGATTCTGGAGAGCAAGCAATTCTTCCCTAACAATGCCGGGACGGAAGCGGATCACTTCACCCTCACATCCCTTGTGGCGGACCCTTCAACCGAAGGACAGTATATCGCCACGCTGACGGCGGTCTCTATCTTATCCATCTGGGATGAATCCACACTGGCCTTCGAATATGACTATGGCACGGATACGAAGCCGAAGTCTTTCACTACGAATTCATTCCAGGCCGTGATGTTGCCCAATCTCGATTTCGGGGTCTATCGCTGGAACTATCCCTATGCTTCGTATTGCGCGATAGATACGTTCTACAACGCGAACAGTGAGCCATATCCCGATGATACACTGGGTGTCGTATACTACGCCCTGGACTCGGTAATATTCCGGCAGAAGAGCGGCTTGGAGACCCGTTCCTACACGGCGTCCAATATCGCCTCCGCCAGTTTTACTCCGCTCGATGCCAATATGGCTCCTGTGAAATGCATCCTCGACAACAAGAAGCATTTCGTACGCTTCTATCCCGATACGACAGGCAGCAAGAAATGGCGGGATTTCCGGATGGCCACCGGCATCAAGAATGAGGAAGTCGTCGGTATTCTGTCGCTGACCGACAACTGGGGCGTGACGTCTACGTTCGGCGTCAATTTGTCCTGGTTCAACACCTACAGTCTGGATCTGAATATCGATGTCAGTGTCAATGACCCGAGTCTTTTCAAGGGAAATTATCCGTACTATCCCTGCGATTTGTCGGACAAGTTCAAGGAGATAGGGCTGGACGATGAACGACTGCCCGAGCGCTATGCATTCGAATACAGCACGATTCCCCTGACAAGCGCGAAAGACCCGGGGTGTGAGCAGTTGGGATTGGAGTGGAAGGGACTTAAACGGGAGGCGAATCTGGTCTTCAGCAAGAAGGGTGACCAACTTGCCGCCGGCCAGAAATACCGGGTTCGCGGCCGCATCCGGCTCAATACGAAACCCAGTGACAATACACCTTCCTTTGCACCGACGCAACTGTTGCTGGACTACTGTATCACGCTGAACTTGATCGACTAGACTCATGAAACACATTCTATACAGATGGTTCCTCTTCTGGACGGTATCCCTGTCGCTGGTTGCTTGTGAAGACGAAGCTTCGCCGGTCAACATTGCGCTCCAGCCTGACTACCGGGGCGTTCTCGAGGCAATCAGCCAGTCGAACCAGCCGCTGGCCGACAAGCTGGCACTGATCGAGGCGTCGCAGCACGACGGGCTGGCCGACAACCAGACGGCGATCCAGATGATCCGGCAGGCCGTCGCTTCCATGGGCGGTACATTGGAAAAGAAAATGGACGCCATTTCAGCGGCGATCAAGTCGCAGTCCACGAGTTTGGAAACGAAACTGGCCCTGGCCGAGGCGGCCGTGACCAGCGGTTTTGCCGGCAGCCAGGCGCAGTTGACCCTGCTTCAGCAGGCCATTGCTTCGCTGGCCGGGACGCTCGATGAGAAACTCGCGGCGGTCGAAGGGGCCGTGAAAGCACAGGAAATGCGTTTCGCGACCAAACTGAACCTGGTTGAAGCAGCGGTCCAGGGAGGCTTTGCCGACAACGCCGTCGCGCAGGAGCTGATCGTGGAAGCAATCGACTCGCTCGAGGGAACCATGGGCGAGAAACTGATGGCCATCGAAAATGCCATCGGCGATACATCGACGGCTCTTGCGGCCAAGATGGCCTTGATAGAAACGGCTGTGAAACGGGGTTTTGCGGAGGCGACGGCGCAGCAGGCCCTGATCCGGACGGCGCTGGATTCGCTGGAAGGCCCGGTCGAAGAGAAACTGGCGGCCCTCGAATCGGCCGTCGCCAGCCAGACGACGAGCCTGGAAACGAAGCTTGCCCTCATCGAAACGGCGGTGGAGAAGCAGGGCGAGCGTATGGAGGATTTGGGACTCAGCCTGGTCTCGCAGGCGATTTCTTCCCTGGAGGGAACGCTGGGTACGAAACTGGCAGCCGTCGAATCGGCTGTCGCCAGCCAGACGACGAGCCTTTCGTCCAAACTGGCCCTCATCGAAACAGCCCTCGTCAACGGATTTGCCGACGAGAAGACCGCACTGGGTCTTGTCCAGACCGCACTCGACGCCCTGAAGAAGCAACTGGGCGATGCGGATGACGGACTATCGAAAGCCATCGACGACGTGTCGACAGCTTTCACCGCCTTGTCGACAAACGTTAACGTTGACTTGGCCACAGCCCTTTCGGGCATCCTCTCCGCGATTCAGGGACTGCCCGACTACGCCGCGATCCTGGCCGCCGTCCAGCAGGCGCTCGCCGAACTGGAACAAGCAATTGTCCCGTTCCGCCTGAAGTATGTAGGTGAACCGACACTGACGACGGCAGCCGGCGGTTCATGGCGAGCCGACATCCAGGTCAATCCGGCGAATGCGGTCATCGACGAAGCAAAGCTGAAGCTGGACATTCTTTCGAGGAAGCAGTTCTTCCCGACCTGGGGCAACAATGCCCAGGGCGATGCATCGTCCATCCTGTATTCCCTCTCGTTGACGGCAGATCCCTCGGTCGAAGGAAAGTATGCCGTCACCATATCCTGCCAGTGCCCTTATGTTGTCTGGGACGAAGTTATCGTGGCTCTTTCGGCGGCCTGTGGAAGTGCGCAGAACCCGAAATATGTCTCTACGGAGCCTTTTGATCTCGTGATGGCGCCCAAAGCCCTCAAGGGCCTCAAGTACTGGACCTATCCCGCAGCCTCGTTCACGTTCAAAAGACACGGCAGTATCAACAATATCTACTATTCGCTCGACAGCGGGGTATTCGAGACGCAAGACGAGTCGGATACCCGCACTTATACGGCAGCGTTCATTGATTCGGTGCAATTCATTCCGGTAAACGATTCCATCGCACCGGTGTTCATCCAGTTGGACAAGGAGAAAAGGATGATTGTTTTCATACCCGATACGGCGGGTATCACCTATACCCAGTTCTGGCCCGACAAGGATCCGTCCGACCGCGGCGGCTGGAGACTCTGGCATAATTTCAAGGATTCCTCCGGTGTCAAGCATGAGTCCCTGCTGGGCAAGCTGGTCCTGACGGACCGCTGGCATGTCAAGGATACGATCCATAATTTCAAGATCGGGTGGTACAATGCCGTCTGGTTCCCTGAAAGTGCCATTGTCGGGGTTAACGATATCCAGGGCGACAATACCGCGGTCGTCGATATCAGAAGCCTGCTCTCTAAACTGGGTTTGGAGAGATCCTGGCTGGAAGGCCGTTTTATTCTGCAGGAACAATATGGAGACCTTGAGGGCCCTTATTTTAAGATGTCGGCCCAGTTGCTGCCGGAAACGCTGAAATTGGCAGTGCGGTTCCAGGCAGATCCTGTGCCCGGGGCAAAATTCGGCTTGACAGCCCATTACGACCTGTGGATCTTCCCCACTGAGACCGATCCTCAGTTCAAGGTACTGGCGTTATCCTTCTCGTATAGTTTGGTAGTAACGATTGTGAACTGACATTCCCATGAAAGACATGAAAAAGACAAGCATATCCGCCCTCTTGCTTACCGGCATGTTCCTGCTGGTCCCGTGTGGCTGCGAGAACGGGCAGGATGATCTTCGCATAACGCTGGAAACGGATTACAGCGAAGTCCTTTCGACGATCGAACAGTCGAGCCGGTTGCTGTCCGAACAGATGGCGCGCATCGAGTCGCTGATGCGCCAGGGGCTGGCCGACAACCAGTCGGCGGTCGAACAGATCCGGCAGGCCGTGGCGGCATTGGGCGGTACGCTGGATGAGAAACTGGCGGCCGTCGAGGTGGTCATGAAGGCAGAGACGACGAGTCTGGAAACGAAACTGGGCCTGATCGACGCTGCCGTTGAAAGTGGTTTCGCCGATGACCTGGCACGGCAGGCGCTGTTGCAGCAGGCACTTGCTTCGCTGGGCGGCACGCTGGACGAGAAACTGGCGGCCATCGAGGAAGCGGTGAAGGCTGGATCCTCGAGCCTGGAGACCAAGTTGGGACTGATTGAAGCGACTGTCGAAAATGGTTTTGCCGACGGTGCCGCGGCACAGGCGCTGGCTTTGGAAGCTGTATCCTCGCTGGACGGCACGCTGGACGAGAAGCTGGCAGCCATTTCGGCGGCCATGGCCAATCAGGCGACGGCCCTGTCGACCAAGCTGGCATTGGCAGAAGCTGCCGTCGCGGGTGGTTTCGCCGACAATCGGAAGCGGTTGGAGCAGCTGCATCAGGCCGTCTCTTCGCTGAACGGCTCTTTGGAGCAGAAACTGGGTGCCGTCCGGTCGGCCGTTGCCAGCCAGACATCGGGTCTGGAGACGAGACTGGCGTTGGTCGAGGTCGCTTTGGAGGATATCGTCACGTCTGAAAACCGTCTGGAAGAATTAATGGACTTGATCCTGCGGGCGATTGCAGTACTGGGCGGAACGCTGGATACGAAACTGGCGGCCATCGAGGCGGTCGTCAAGAGTCCGGCAGCCGGCTTGGAAACCAAGCTCGCAACCATCGAAGCGGCCTTGAACAGCGGTTTTGTCGATGATCAGACGGCCCTGGGCCTGGTCCAGGCGGCGCTCGATGCCCTGAAGAAGCAACTGGGCGACGTGGATGACGGGCTCTCGGGCGCCATCGACGACGTGTCGACGGCCCTCGGCACCCTGTCGACAAACATAAACGTGAACATGGCCACTGCCCTTTCGGGCATCCTCTCCGCGATCCAGGGACTGCCCGACTATGGCGCGATCCTGGCCGCCATCCAGCTGGCCCTCCAGAACCTGGGCAATGCGCTGGCCTGATCCTCCGTCACCCATACTTGCTCCCCGGCCTTGGTTATTTAGAGAGTTTTTGTTAACTTTGTAGGACTTTGTGGAAATTTAACAATAACAAAAACGTATGAAAATACTTTCCGTACTGACCAATCTGTGGAACAGCAACGCAACCCTGTGCCTGCTGATCCTGATTCTGATCGTCGTGGCGGTCTTCGTCGTCTATTACCTGAAGAAGGCGAAAGAGCACCCGAAAGGCCTGATTGCGGCCGCCCTCAGCAACATGGGCGAACGCTTCGGCTATTACATCATGAATGCCGTGCTGCTGCTCTTCCTGGTGTCGAAATTCGGCCTGCCCGATGGAACAGCCGGCCTGATTTATTCATTCTTCTACTTCGGCATCTACATCCTCGCCCTTGTCGGCGGCCTGATTGCCGACAAGACGCAGAACTACAACCGTACCATCCAGATCGGCCTCTTCATCATGGCGGCCGGCTACGTGGCCCTCGCCATTCCGCTCTTCAGCAAGGTAGACGGCAGAGTGATCGACGGCAACGGCGGCTGGTGGGGCATCCTGATCTTCACCTGCATCGCCCTGCTGTGCATCGCATTCGGTAACGGCCTGTTCAAGGGCAACCTCCAGGCGCTGGTCGGCAAGCTCTACGACGAATTCGAAGAAGAAGCCGCCAAGAAAGGCCCTGAAGCCCTCAAGATCGCCAGGGACAAACGCGACTCTGGCTTCCAGATTTTCTACGTGTTCATCAACATCGGCGGCGTGATCGCCCCGTTCATCGCACCGATGCTCCGCAAGTGGTGGCTCGGCCGCAGCAACTTTATCTACAACGCCGACATGACCGGCCTGTGCCACAAGTTCATCGGTGGTGAGACCTCCATTGTCGAGACCCAGAAATTCATTGAGACGGCCAATGCTTCCGTGACGGATCCTGCCGTCCTCGCCGACCCGGCTCAGTTCTGCTCCGACTATGTGCAGGTGTTCAACACCGGTATCCACTGGGCTTTCATCGTCTCGGCTGCCGCCATGCTGACATCCCTATTCATCTTCCTGGCTACCAAGCACAAGTTCCCGCAGCCCGACAAGAAAGTCGCTGCCAAGAGCGTCGAATATACGCAGGAAGAGAAACTCGCCATGGCCAAGGAGATCAAGCAGCGTATGGCCGCCCTCTTCGCCGTGCTCGGCATCGCCATCTTCTTCTGGCTCTCGTTCCACCAGAACGGCCAGTCGCTGATGGTCTTCGCCCGCGATTTCGTGGATTCCTCCAAGATTGCTCCTGAGATTTCGCAGGCTCTCAACCCGCTCTACGTGATCATCCTCACCCCGATCGTGATGGGCATCTTCGCCGCCCTGGCCCGCAAGGGCAAGGGCGTGTCCACGCCGCGCAAGATTTCGCTCGGCATGTTCATCGCCGGCCTGGCCTATCTGTTCCTGGTGATCCTCTCCATCGCGCACCACTATCCCTCCGGCAACGAATTCCGTGCAATGGACTCCGCCCAGATGGCGGCAGCCGGACTTGAGAAATGCGGCTACTGGGTGATGTTCGTCATCTATTTCTTCCTGACGGTCGCTGAGCTGCTGATTTCGCCGCTGGGCCTGAGCTTTGTCTCGAAGGTGGCCCCGAAGAACATGGTCGGTCTCTGCCAGGGCCTCTGGCTCGGTGCTACCGCTATCGGCAATCTCTTCATCTTCGTCGGCCCGATCATGCTCAACGCCTGGCCGATCTGGAAATGCTGGATGGTGTTCCTGATCATCTGCTTCGTCTCGATGTCCGTCATGCTGGGCATGGTGAAGTGGCTTGAAAAGGTCACGAAAGCCTGATAAATCCTTTCAGCGATGCTGAAAATCGTTTTTTTGGATGCGCAGACGCTGGGGAACGACATTTCCCTGGCGCCTGTCGCGTCATTGGGTGAATATGTTTCCTACCCTTCCACGGCACCCGGAGAGGTATTCGACCGGATTGCCGGTTTCGACGTGGTGATTACCAACAAGGTCTGGATGGGCAAGGAGCAGATGGATTCCTCGTCGGCCCTGAAACTCATCTGCGTGGCGGCGACCGGCACGAACAACGTGGATACGGCCTATGCCGCTGCAAAGGGGATCCCTGTGCGCAATGCGGTTGATTATTCCACGGAGAGCGTCACGCAGGTAACCTGGATGCATATCTTGAACCTGGTGGGGAAGGCCCGCTATTTCGACGACTATGTCAAGGACGGCTCCTACAGCGCCAGCGGCTGCTTCACCAATGCGAATGTTCCGTTCTTAGAACTGCGTGGAAAGACCTTCGGCACCGTGGGCCTGGGCAACATCGGTTCCCGCGTGGCAGGTGTCGCTGAGGCTTTCGGCATGAAAGTGCTTTACTATCCGACATCCGGCAAGCCACACTCCGACCGTTATGAGGCAGATACCAGCCTGGACAGCTTCCTGTCGCGCTGTGACGTGGTTTCCGTCCATTGCCCGCTCAACGGGCGCACCGACGGCCTGATCGGCTATGAGGCGCTCACGCACATGAAAGCGGGTGCCGTCATCGTCAATATGGGCCGCGGCGGCATCATCGTGGAAGCCGACCTTGTCCGTGCGCTGGACGAAGGCAGGATCGCCGGCGCGGCGGTCGACGTCTTCACGAAAGAGCCGGTCCCGGCGGACCATCCGTATCTCCACATGCAGCATCCGGAACGATTGTTGTTGACGCCGCATGTCGGCTGGGCGAGCCGGGAAGCCCGTATCTGCCTGGTCGGCAAAATCGCCCAAAACATCAAAAATACCTTTGGAATTGTTTAAAAACGTACTGATATGACAGTCATTATTATCATCGCCATCGTTGCGATCCTGATCCTCTGGGTCATTTCCGTACAGCGGAAACTGGTCAAACTGGAAGAAATCTGCAAAAACGGCCTCAGCCAGATCGGCGTGCAGCTGGCCAGCCGCTGGGATGCCCTCAAGGCACTGGCCGAACTGACGAAAGGTTACTCCGAGCACGAGTACAAGACCATCACCGATACCATCGCACAGCGCCGTCCCATCACGGCAGCCAGCACAAGTGCTGATGCCAACGCCCAGGAGAACCTCTTCACCCAGGCCATGCAGCACCTCAATGTCGTGATTGAGAAGTATCCGGAACTCAAGGCTGACGCCACCTTCATCAAGACCATGGACAGCGTCAACACCTACCAGAACCAGGTGCGAATGAGCCAGATGGTCTACAACGACTCGGTGACCAAGTACAACCAGGTCATCCGCCAGTTCCCTGACTCCATCGTGGCTTCGCTCTTCCATTTCATGCCGCTTGAATACCTCAAGGTTGAGGAGTCCAAGCAGGAAATGCCTTCCATGAAGATCTAATCGTCCGCAACCATGAAAATCCATCGCCTGATTCTTGCCGTTATCGTTGCGCTCTCGTGCAGCGTTCCCCCTGTCATTGCGCAGAACAAAGTGCATGACGTAGACATCCAGGTGACGCTCGACACCGACGGCACTGCGCACATCCGGGAGGTCTGGGACATGACCCTCAGCCGGGGCACGGAAGTGTACCTGGGACGCGAGAACCTGGGCGATATCAAGATTCTCGACCTGACCGTCTCCGACGAGACAGGCGAGACCTACCAGACAGACCGTTCCTGGAACACAGACCGTTCGTTCGAGCAAAAGAAGAACCATTGTGGCCTGAATTCCATTTCCGGAGGCTATGAAATCTGTTGGGGCATAGGGGATTACGGACATCGTACCTATACTGTTGACTATACGCTGACCAATCTGGTCAAGAGTCTGGACGATTACGACATGATCCACTACCAGTTCTATACGCCCAACGATTTCCAGGGTGAGCACGTGAAGGTGACCATCGAGAAGCCCGGCTTCGTGATGGACACCCTCACGCGCATCTGGGCCTTCGGCTACGACGGCTACATCTGGCGCGAAGACGGGAAAGTGATCGCTGAGAGCGAAAACCCGCTGGAACCCAGCCACTCCATCATCGTGCTCCTGCGTTTCGACAAGGGCACCTTTGATTCCAAGAGCGTGCAGGAGCGGCCCTTCTCGGTGGTGCTCGACCGGGCACTGGAAGGCGCCGACGAGCCGGATGTTCCGATGAGCAAGGCAGAAGAGGCGCTCTACACTATTCTGGGTGCCGTCTTCTTCTTCGGAATGATCATGCTGCCGTTCATCCCGCTGATCATCCGTGCTGTCTATAAGCGGCGGCAGAAGAAAAACACCTTCGGAACGCTCAAATTATCCAGCATCCCCTGGTCGCGCGATCTGCCTTACGACGGTGATATCCTACGCAACTATTATGTGATTTCGACTTCGTCCGACTTGAAGACGAAGAAGAACTCGGTCGCTTCGGCAATGATCCTGCACATGCTGCAGGCAGGCGTTCTGGAAGCGAGACGCGATCTCGCGACCGGGAAAGTGGAGATCCGTTTCAATCCCGACAGCAGCGGTTTCAAGGAATTGGACCATACGGAAGAATCGCTCTGGAAATACATGTATGAGGCCAGTGGCAAAAATCATGTCCTGGAAGAGAAGGAATTTTCTACCTGGGCCAAGAGCCATACGAGTTCGCTCTACAGCTGGACGTCCCGTGTCAAGAGCAGCGGTCTCAGTTCGCTGAAGACCAAGGGCTATTACGATGCTGGAAAATACACGGAAAAAGGGCGGACGGAAAACCGCAAGATCGTGGGCTTCAAGAAATTCCTGGAAGACACGACCCTCATCAAGCAGCGCACTACGCCTGAGGTGGCGCTCTGGCGCGACTACCTGATCTTCGCTTCGCTCATCGGCATTGCCGACAAGGTGGCCAAGGAGCTGAAAGACATCGATCCGGTGATGTTTGAAAAAGTCTGCTCGATGAACTACAACGACATGAGCAACGTCCTTTACCTGACCCGCTCGTATGCCGACGCGCTGTCGCGCTATGCCACGCCGCCAGTGTCCTCCTATTCGGGCGGCGGCAGTTCGCTCGGCGGCTTCAGCCGCAGCGGCGGTGGCGGCCATTCCTCCTTCGGCGGAGGCGGCGGCTTCTCCGGCGGCGGCCACAGCGGCGTGCGGTAAGTCTCGGGAGCAAAAACCCCTCTATTTGCGCCCCGATCGGCATTATTCGTCGTTCGGGGCGCATTTTTGCCCCGATTTGCTCCCGTGCAGCCAGAAAGTTATTTACAGGCGGAGTAGCCACAGGCGATACCGCCGGAATACCTGTCGTAGCGGACGTCGGTAAAGCCGGCGGTGGTGAATTCGGCGCAGAGGGCTTCGTAGCGGGGGAAGGCCATCACGGAGTCGACCAGATAGCCGTAGGCGTCTCCGCTGCCGACGGCCTTGCCGACCAGCCGCATGGCGTGCTTGAAATAGAACAGGTAGAGGGCGCGCCAGAGCGGGTTCTCCGGCACGGCGAATTCCAGCACGGCCAGCCGTCCGCCAGGCTTCAGCACCCGCCGGATTTCCTGCAGGCACTCGGCACGATGATCGAAATTTCGCAGGCCGAAGGCGATGGTGACCGCGTCAAACGAAGCGTCGGGAAAAGGGATCTGCTCCGCAGAACCCAGAATGAACTGCGGCTGAGGCTTCAGATCGCGACATTTCATCTTCCCCACTTCCATCATTTCAGTTGAGATATCCAGGCCGGTGACCACAAAGCCCTTCAAAGCCAGCGCCCTGGTCAGGTCGCCCGTGCCGCAGGCCAGATCCAGCACCGCAGCGCCGGGCACCAGTGATGACGACAGTCGGCGCACGAAGCGCCGCCGCCACAACTTGTCGATTCCCAGCGACATGCCGTGATTCATCCGGTCGTATTTCGAGGCGATCGAATCGAACATGCCGGAAATCACGGCAGCATCCTTGTTCAAACGGTCCTGCGTCATAACAACAGCTTCACGCGGAAACCGCGCGTGGTGGGTTCTTCAATGATCTCGCGGCAAAGGGGCTGAATCTTTTCCTTGCTGGCTGCTTCGAGCGGAGAGTGGTCCAGCCCCTCCACCATGAAGTCGAGGGATGCTTCGTCCGCTATCTCCTTGTAGTTGATGCGCACGGTCATGGGCCTGTAAGCGGCCATGATGTCGGTGACCATCAACTCGCCCAGTTTCTCCACCCTTTCACAGAACTGCGGAATGTTGTTCTTGATACAGAAGCGCGTCATCGTAGTGAACATGCCCGGGAGGTCGAAATGGTCGCCGACCTCGAAGACGACACGGCGGATGCGCTGGGTGAATTCCTTGGTGGCGCTGCGTTTGGGATTCTCGAAAATCTGCTGCGGCGTGCCGTCCTCGTGGATATAGCCGCCGTTCATGAAGAAGATGCGGGTGCTGACGTCGCGGGCGAATTTCATCTCATGTGTCACGATCAGCATCGTCATCCCGTCGCGGGCCAGCTGACGCATGACGCTGAGCACCTCGCCGACCATCGTGGGATCGAGGGCGGAGGTAGGCTCGTCAAAAAGGATGACCTCCGGATTCATGGCCAGACAGCGGGCTATGGCCACACGTTGCTTCTGACCACCCGAAAGCATGGACGGATAAGCGTCGGCCCTTTCGGAGAGGCCCACTTTCCGGAGCAGGGAAAGGGCCTCTTCCCGGGCCTCTTCCTTGCTTTTTTTCAGAATCCTGACCGGTGCATACATGATGTTTTCAAGCACGGTCATGTGCTCGAACAGATTGAAACTCTGGAACACCATGCCCATCTTCTGGCGCAACTTGTGAACCGGATAGCCCTTGGCCAGAATGTTTTCGCCTTTATAGAGAATCTCGCCACCAGTAGGCGGATCCAGCAGGTTGAGGGCGCGGAGGAAAGTGCTCTTGCCTGTACCCGATGGACCGATGATGCTGATCACCTCACCGGCATTGATTTCACAGTTGATGTCCTTGAGCACGGTCAGAGAAGTGCCGTCAGGATTGCGATAGGTCTTGCTCAGATGGTTGACGGTAATCATAATTTTTTCTGTTTAGGCATGGCAAGTTTCAACAGGACGGCGAGGAGCCAGGCAAGCACGAAATACAGCACCGTGATTACGAGCAGGGGGATGAAAGGATCGAAGGTACGGCTCCGGATCAGGTCTCCGGCACGCGTAAGGTCCTGGATGGCAATGTATCCCACAATCGAGGTCCCTTTCAGGAGCGAGATGCAGAGACTCTGATAGAGCGGCAGTCCGTGATTGAGCGCCTGGGGGAACACGATATGGAAGAAAGTCTGGAGCCGGGTAAAGCCCAGGGCCAGGCCGCCCTCGGTCTGGCCGTGTGGGACGGAGTCCAGTGAAGAATTGTAGATATCACCTGCTCCCGCTGCAAAGTCCAGGGCAAAGGCGATGATGGCCACCGTAGCGGGATGAAGGCCGCTGCGCGCGAAAACCGCATAGAAAAGAATCAGCAAAAGAACCAGTATCGGAATCCCGGCCATGAACCAATTGTAGAAGCCGGCGATGTTTCGCAACCATTTCCGACGGCTGCGGGTCATTGCACAAATCCCTACACCCAGCACGGATCCCAACAGGATGGCAAAGAGCGTGATCTTCAAGGTTTCCAGCAGGCCCGAGGTAATATATTTCCATCGTGATTCTTCAATGAGATTTTTTTGGAGGCTTGTTTTAAAACGCTCCCAAAAGCCAGCAGAGGCAACGGTCTGCGCTTCTTTGTCCAGAACATAGTAGGCCGGATGGAAGTTGTGATAAGGGTCGGAAAAGCAAAACTCTTCCTGCCGCTCCGGCGTGACGAACATGCCTCCGACCAAGAGGTCGGCCATGCCGTTCCGCAAGGCTATCATACCGGAAGCATCGTAGAGATTGATCTCCAAGGGCCTGTGCAGATAAGACGAGAGAGCCCGGATCAGGTCGATTTCAAAACCATACCACTCATCGCCTATCATAAAGGAAATGGGTGCCATATTGGTGATGCAGACAACGCGCAGAACTTTCCCCTCCGTCTCAACCGGAATGTGACGGTACGTCCGGTTGTCCAGATAAGCATCCGTTAGCCAGAATTCCTTGAGGGTCTGCATGGTTCCGTTTTCCAGCAGTTTATTCTGGACCGTGTTCATCGCCAGCGCGAGCTGCTCACCTTCCCTGTCTTTCCGGAACATGATGGCGGTCGGGAACTCCTGTTCTCCCTTGAAAGCAATCTTGATCCCGTAATCGCGACGGATTTCGGAATTGAAGACCGTCTCGTCGTGAACGATGACATCAGACTGTCCAGTCAGCAGGGAATTGAGCAGATCGGCCTCCTTGTTGAACAGCAAGAGATCGATATCACTCCGTTTAGACAGTTCAAGGTCATAGCAGGAACCTGCCGCCGTGGCTACCGTAAGTCCCACTATATCTTCCTCGCTGTGCAGTTGCGCAATCTTTTCGCCATCGGAAGAGCAGGAAGCCAGGCCGATGCAAAGAAGGACAGCGCCGACAAATTGAGAAATTCGCTTATTCATAAAGCAAAGATAGGTAAAAACGAAAAAAGACCTGCTTTGCAGGTCTTTTTTCGCGTGCCCAGGACAAGACTCGAACTTGCACGCCCTAAAGCGGGCACCAGCCCCTCAAGCTGGCGTGTCTACCAATTTCACCACCTGGGCGGGGATTGGGATTGCAAAGGTACAGCTATTTTTGAACTATGCAAATTTTTTTGAGCAAATTTTCTACTCCCACTCGATCGTGGCCGGGGGTTTGGAGGAGATGTCGTAGACGACGCGGTTGACGCCACGGACCTTGCGGATGATCTCGTTGGAGACGTCGCGTAAGAAATCGTAAGGGAAGGGGAACCAGTCGGCGGTCATGGCGTCGGTGGAGACCACGGCGCGCAGCGCGACGGGGTTCTCGTAGGTGCGCTCGTCGCCCATCACGCCTACGCTCTTGACCGGCAGCAGGATGACGCCTGCCTGCCAGATGGCGTCATATAAATTTGTAGCCATAACTCGGGGGTCCGAGGCGCAGGGGAAACCCATGCCGGTGCAGTCATACGATCGCAAGCCGCGGATGAAAATGTCGTCGGCCTCGCGCAGGATGGCCAGCTTTTCTTCCGTGATGTCGCCGATGATACGGATGGCCAGCGACGGGCCGGGGAAGGGGTGGCGGCCCACCAGCTCTTCCTTGATGCCCAGGGCACGGCCCACCCGGCGCACCTCGTCCTTGAAAAGCATGCGGAGCGGCTCCACGATCTTGAGATTCATCTCCTTGGGCAGTCCGCCCACATTGTGGTGGCTCTTGATCTTGGAAGCGATGCCGGGGATGCCGGCGCTCTCGATGACATCGGGGTAAATGGTCCCCTGGGCCAGCCAGCGGGCGTTTTCTATCTGTCTGGCGTATTTGTCGAAGGTCTCGACAAACAGGCGGCCGATGATCTTGCGTTTGGCCTCAGGTTCGGAAACCTCGGAGAGAGCCGTCAGGAAGTCGGCAGAAGCATCTGCTCCGATCACGTTGAGGCCCATATCTTTGTAAGAGGCCAGCACGTCTTCGAACTCGTTCTTGCGCAGCAGGCCGTTGTTCACGAAGATACAGGTAAGCTGGCTGCCGACGGCCTTGTTCAGCAGCACGCCGGCCACGGTGGAGTCGACGCCGCCCGAAAGGCCCAGGATGACACGTTCGTCACCGATCTGCTTGCGCAAATTCTCAACGGTCGTCTCGATGAAGGAGTCGGGTGTCCAGTTTCCCGTGCATCCGCAGATGTCCAGCGCGAAGTTGGCCAGCATCCGGGATCCTTCCGCCGTATGGTACACCTCCGGGTGGAACTGTACCGCATAGGTGGGTTCATCGGCAAATTGGAACGCGGCGTTCACCACGTCGGCCGTTGAAGCGATCACATGTGCGCCCGCGGGAAGGACGGAGATGCTGTCGCCGTGCGACATCCACACTTGCGTTTCGGCCGGGACTCCTTTCAGCAGCGGAGAATCGGCCACTACCCGCAGCTTGGCACGGCCATATTCGCGGGTGTTGGATGCTTCCACTTTTCCGCCGCCGGTATGGGCCAGGTACTGGGCGCCGTAGCAGATGCCCAGAAGCGGCCGTTTGCCGCGCAGCAGCGTCAGGTCTACCTGCGGGGCGTTGGCGTCGCGCACGGAGCAGGGACTGCCCGACAGGATCACGCCTTTGACACTTTCGTCGAGGACGGGGACCTTGTTGTAAGGGTAGATTTCGCAGTAAACGTTGATTTCGCGGAGGCGGCGTCCGATGAGCTGGGTCACCTGGGAGCCGAAGTCGAGAATGATGATCTTTTCAACCATAGCACAAAAATACGAAACAGTTTCTTATAATTGCGAGATTATTTCTACTTTTGCGCCTTTCAAGGAAGAATCATCACGTAGTATGCAAGATATCAGAAACGTAGCGATCATCGCCCATGTGGACCACGGCAAGACGACGCTTGTGGACCGGATGATCTACCAGGCCAAGCTTACCCGTAAGGCAGAAGACCTTGGCGAACTTATCCTCGACAACAACGATCTCGAACGCGAGCGCGGCATCACCATCCTGGCCAAGAACGTGTCGGTCCCCTATAAGGATGTAAAGATCAATATTATCGATACCCCCGGCCACGCCGATTTCGGAGGCGAGGTGGAGCGCGTGCTCAACATGGCCGACGGCGTGCTGCTGCTGGTCGATGCCTTCGAAGGAACGATGCCCCAGACCCGCTTCGTGCTGCAGAAAGCCCTCGAGATGGGCAAGAAACCCATCGTCGTCATCAACAAGGTCGATAAGCAGAACTGCCGTCCCGACGAAGTGAACGAGGAAGTGTTCGACCTGATGTTCTCGCTCAACGCCACGGAAGAACAGCTGGATTTCAAGACCATCTACGGCAGTGCCAAGCAGGGCTGGATGTCGCGCGACTGGCGCACGCCTTCCAACGACATCACCGCGCTGCTCGATACCATCATCGAAGAGATTCCCGCCCCGGAGGTCAAGGAAGGGACGCCGCAGATGCTCATCTCCTCGCTGGAATACTCTCCGTATGTGGGTCGTATCGCCGTGGGCCGCGTGACCCGCGGCAGCCTGAAAGCCGGCATGCCCGTATCGCTCTGCAAGCGTTACGATATCGTAGAGAAACAGAAGATCAAGGAGCTGATGGTCTTCGAGGGACTCGAAAAGAAGAAAGTGGAGGAGGTCCAGTGCGGTGACATCTGTGCCGTAGTGGGCATCGACGGTTTCGAGATCGGCGACACGATCGCCGACTTCGAGAATCCCGAGGCCCTGCCGCCCATCGCCGTCGACGAGCCCACGATGAGCATGGTGTTCACCATCAACGACTCGCCGTTCTTCGGCCGTGAAGGCAAATTCGTGACATCCCGCCATATCAAGGAGCGTCTCGAACGCGAACTGGAGAAGAATCTCGCCTTGCGCGTGAAGCCGGGCGTCAACGCTGACTCGTTCGTGGTCTATGGCCGCGGTGTGCTGCACTTGTCGATCCTTATCGAGACCATGCGCCGCGAAGGCTTCGAGTTGCAGGTGGGCCAGCCCCGTGTGCTCGACAAGACCATCGGAGGCAAGCGCTGCGAGCCGGTCGAGTCGCTGACCATCGACGTGCCCGAGGAATTCGTGGGACGTGCCATTGAAATGACGACCCGTCGCAAAGGCGCCCTGATCCGTATGGAAACCCGCGGCGACCGCGTCCACCTCGATTTCGAGATCCCGTCGCGCGGCTTGATGGGCCTCCGCTCCAACCTGCTGACCGCCACCCAGGGCGAAGCCGTGGTGGCACACCGGTTCAAAGATTATGAACCCTACAAGGGCGAGATTGAGAAGCGCACCAACGGATCGCTGGTCGCCCACGAAACGGGCCTTTCCGTGGCGTATGCCATGGACAAGTTGCAGGACCGCGGCCGCTTCTTCATCGATCCGGGCGAGGAAGTGTATGCCGGCCAGGTGGTGGGTGAGCACACCCGCGACTTCGACCTGGTCATCAATATCTGCAAGACCAAGAAGCTGACCAACGTGCGTGCCGCCGGCACCGACGAGAAAGTGATGCTGCCGCCGCCCGTGCGTTTCAGCCTCGAAGAGGCGCTGGAATACATCCAGGAGGACGAACTGGTGGAAGTGACGCCCAAGTCGATGCGCATGCGGAAGATCATTCTCGACGAAACGGCACGAAAAAGAGCAGAAAGAAATTAATATTCAAATTATTTTGCTATATTTGCAGCCCCAAATTTTCCGATATGGACAGGAAGTATCAGGATATCGTGATCCCTATCAAGGGTTTACCCCTGGGCGAGAGTACATTTCGGTTTGAAATAGGGGACCCGTTCTTTCAAGCGTTCGAAAACAGCCTGATCAAGGAAGCTGACTGCAGCGTAAAGGTGCGGGTCGTGCGTCACCAGACCCTGCTCGACATTGTGTGTGAGATTGTCGGGTTCGTGGTGGTGGAGTGCGACCGTTGTCTGGAAGACTTGACCCTGAAGGTGGACATCGATCCGCATCTGACCGTCGGTTTCGGTACGGTCGATGTCGACGATGCCGGGGCAGAGGATGATGTACTGGTAGTCGACCATACGGAAAGTGAGTTGAACCTCAATCAGTTCGTTTACGACTATGTCTGCCTTGGCCTTCCCTTGGTGAAGGTTCATCCGGAAGGGAAATGCAACCCTGAGATGCTTCGCTACATCAGCGACAACGAAGGAAGCGAAACGACTGCCGACGGGGAAGTTTCCCGTCCGTTCGAAGGCTTGAAAGAGTTATTGAAAAACAAAAACAATTAATAGTATAGAAAATGGCACATCCGAAACACAAGATCTCGAAGCAGCGCCGAGATAAAAGAAGAACCCACGACAAAGCTGTCGTCCCTCAGTTGACGACTTGCTCGAACTGCGGTGCTACCGTCATGTATCACCACGTCTGCCCTGAGTGCGGCTACTATCGTGGACGTCAGATCATCAACAAGACTGTTGCTTAATTCTGACCGCTGAAGATGAAGGATGCCGGTTAATCCGGCATTTCTTTTATGGGTCCCGGCCCTGTAGTTCAACGGATAGAATGGAGGTTTCCTAAACCTTAGATGGCGGTTCGATTCCGCCCGGGGCTACGAAAAAAGCAGGCGTATGCCTGCTTTTTTCGTAGCCCGAAGGTCGCGCTTCGCGCGTCTTACAAAGCCAGCAGGATGAGTTCCATGATGGCGCGGCCACCCTGGTAGAGATGGTCACCGTGTTTGTCCCGGAAATAGGTGACATTGGTGTAGCCGGCTTCGCGGAGTTCTTTCCTGAAACTGTCTGTAGATACCACCGGGACATAATGATCTTCCGCTGCGTGACGGAGATAAATCTTCAACCCCTTTGGCAGGGAATGCCGGTCAACGATGACTTTCAGCTTCTTGAGATGTTCTGTCAGACGCCGGATCTCCGGGTTCCGTTCCGGAGTGAACCAGTCCGGATGCATGTAGACGTGCAGGTCCCGCCCGTATTCTTTTGCCAGCTCCGTCATATCGGATTCGCAGCTGGACAAGCGTTCGAAATCTTCGAGCACCTTTCCTTGGAGAAGCTGGCTGTAATCCAGGTTCAACCCTCTCCACCGGTTCAGGCTTCTGGCGATGGCCGGATACAGCAGGTATTCGTTGACTCCCGCGGCGATGGCCGCTTCGATCGTCAAGGCCGGATCGTAGACGCCGCCGCCCAGATACAAGGCATGGGGCTTGACCTTGAGTTCGGGATGGGCGTGGTAATGGCAGGCTGTGGCCAGCGCTCCGGCCGCTCCCATAGAATAACCATAAACAATGGTCCTTGCAGGCAGTTTGCGTGGCTTTTCCAATGAATCCAGGTATTCTTGCGCGGCCTGCCGGAAATGGACCGACGTCAGGGCGACGTTTTCAAACATCAGCAGGGCGACGACCTCATCCTGCGTGGCGCCGTAGCCGATGGTGTCGGGCATCAGGACGGCATAACCCCGCATGGAAGGAAAACACTCCAGCGCCCATTGGTGGACGGTGCCGGCTATAGGCTTTTCCCGGCACATGGGTGACACGCTGATGACGCCCCTGAGCCGACCTTCTGGAAGCGCCAGCAGACCGGAAGCGATCACTTCTTTTCCGTCAGGGTCTTCCGTCCGGTAGTTCAGACAGACGAAATGGACGTTCCGGCCTATACTGCCCATGAACTTGATAAAGAACGCGTAGTCGGCCGGATCAAGGACGCCGGGATAGGTTTCGAACGCTGTATTGAACTGTTCGAATGGCGTCATCACCCGATCGTACGTGACGGAGACCAGGCGCTGCTGGGCATGAGCCTGAAAACAGAGGCTCAGCAGAAGGACAAGCATGAACAGTCGGGATCTCATGCGACGGGAGGGGATCAGGTACGGGCAGGATGGTATTTCAGGATGGTATCCTGCCATTTACGACTATCTATATGGGTGTATATTTCGGTGGTGAGGATGCTTTCGTGGCCGAGCATCTGCTGGACGACGCGCAGGTCGGCGCCGTTTTCCACCAGATGCGTGGCGAAACTATGGCGGAAGGTGTGCGGCGAGATGGTCTTGCGGATGCCGGCGGCTGCCGCCTGCTCCTTGACGATGTTGAATACCGTGATGCGCGAGAGCTTTCCACCGCGCTGGTTGAGGAAGAGGATGTCTTCGGCAGCTTTCTGCACGGGGCCGGCGTCACGTACCTGCCGGTAGAGACGGATGGCCTTGACGGCCGGCTCGCCGATGGGTACCAGGCGCTGTTTGCTGCCTTTGCCGAAGACGCGGATGAACTGCTCGTCAAGAAACAGGTCCGAAATCTTCAGGCCCACCAGTTCGCTGACACGCAATCCGCAGGAATACAGTACTTCCAGGATGCAGCGGTTGCGGTGTCCTTCGGGCTTTGACAGATCCACGCTGTCGAGGATCGCCAGGACTTCTTCGACAGAAAGGACCGTTGGCAGGTAAGGGTTGATCTTCGGGGCGGAGAGCCGGTCGCAGGGGTTTCCGGAAGGGAGCGATCCTTCTGCATCGAGGAAACGGTACAGGGCCTTGACCGAACTGACGGCGCGGGCCTGCGAGCGTTTGGTCACACCCGCATCGACCAGTTGTGCCAGAAAGACGCTGATGTCTTCTGTCGTTGCCTGGGCAGGCGCGACGCTCCGGCTGCGCAGCAGGCTGAAATATTTCTGCACGTCGGCGCAATAGCCGGCGATGGTGTTGGCCGACAGCGAACGTTCCAGCTTCAGGTAGTCGCGGAAGTCGAGCAGGGTGGTTTCGTAGCTGTCAGCGTGATTGCGCATAAAATCTGCAATAGGGGGAGAGGCCGCAAGATGAGCATTTCGGCGCCCGGGCGGTGCATTCATAACGTCCGTGGAGGATGAGCCAGTGGTGGGCCCTGGCCCGAAGTTCTTCGGGAATGCCGGCTTCCAGGTCGCGCTCCACGGCATAGGGTGTCTTGCCGTCAGAAAGGCCGAGGCGGTGCGCCACGCGGAATACGTGGGTGTCGACCGCGATGACGGGCTCGTCGTACAACACGGATGTCACCACGTTGGCGGTTTTCCGTCCTACGCCCGGCAGGGTCATCAGCGCATCGATCTCACGGGGAATCTCACCCCCGAAATCATTCATTACCTTCTGCGCCATGGCGACCAGGTGCGCGGCCTTGCTGTTGGGGTAGGAGATCGACCGGATCAGCGGATAGACTTCTTCCGGCGTGGCGGCGGCCAGGGCCGCGACGTCGGGGTACTTTTCATAGAAGGCGGGTGTGGTCAGGTTGACCCGCTTGTCAGTGCATTGCGCCGACAGGATGACGGCCACGATGAGCTGGTAGGGCGAGTCGAAATGCAACTCGCTTGCTGCCAGGGGCCGGTTTTCGGCGAACCAGGCGAGGATAGGCCCGAAGGCCGGCTTATGCTTCGGCTGCGACTTCACGGCAGATACCGTTTTCAAGGGTGAGGACGCGGGCGGGGAACATGCGCAGGAGCAGCTGGTTGTGGGTGACCATCAGGATGGCAGTACCGTGACGGTTGATCTCGAAGAGCAGTTTCATGATGCCGCGGGCTGTGTCTTCGTCAAGATTGCCGGTGGGCTCGTCGGCCAGGATGAGACTGGGCTCGTTGAGCAGGGCGCGGGCGATGGCGGCTCGCTGCTGCTCGCCGCCGGAGAGCTGGTGGGGCATCTTATAGGCTTTGTGCTGCAGGCCTACGGCACCGAGCACGCGGTCGATGCGTTCGGCAATCTCCCCCTTGTCTTTCCAGTCCGTGGCTTCGAGGACGAAGCGCAGGTTGTCTTCGACCGTGCGGTCCATCAGCAGCTGGAAATCCTGGAACACGACACCCAGGCTGCGGCGGAGGTATGGTATTTGCTTACGCTTGAGGTTCGTCAGGTCGAAATTTCCGACGCGCGCCTCTCCCCCCAGGGGCGGATTCTCCCCGATGAGGGTGCGGATGATGGAAGTTTTTCCGCTGCCGACCTTGCCGGTCAAGTACACGAATTCGCCGGGATGGATGGTCAGGTCGAGATGGTCGACCACCACGACTTCTCCGTTGGAAATGTCGGCGGCGCGGAAATCGACGACGGGTGTAGCGTCAGGGTTCATAACGATGCTTTGATGCACAAATATAACTTATTTTACGTTATTTTACGTATTTTCGCATCATAGAACGATGAAAAGCGTGAGCGTATACCTGAGAACCGGTGCAGTGGCCCTGCTGCTGCTCCTGGCGGCGCTGCCTTCATGGGGCCAGGTCAAGGACCGGCAGCACTCCGACCGCCTCGAATCGGCCCGAAAACTCTATTACAGCGGATCTTACTATGCGGCGGAAAAAGCGTTCACCGAACTTGGCAAGGAGTCGTTGCGCACCCTTGACCGTTCGGAGATCGAAGCCTACAAGGTGATGTGCGCCATCGCCCTCGACAAGGTCAATGCAGAAGGACTGGTCAACACCTTCTGCAGCAAGTATCCCAATGCCCCGCAGCAGTCCATGGTCCGTGAGGCCCTGGCCTCGCGCTATTTCGATACCGGCAAATACGTGGAGGCCCTTGCCATCTACAATACCATCAATCCCAACCACCTCTATCGGAACCGTCGGACCGACTTCACGTTCAAGAAAGCCTACTGCGACATGCGGACAGGAGGATATGAACGTGCCCTGGAAGGCTTTGCAAAGGTGCTCGCCGGCCCCTATTCCCAATATACCGTCCCCAGCACCTACTACAAAGGCTATGTCCACTACATCCTCCAGCAGTTCGACCAGGCGGTGCCCCTCTTCGAGCAGGTGGGGAAAGACAACCAGTTCTCGCTGATGGCCGATTATTTTGCGGTGGAGAGCAAGCTGATGCTCAAGGATTACGATTATGTGATCAAGCACGGAGAACCGCTTTTCGGCCAGCTTGACAATGAGATGCAGAGTTCTCTGGCACGCATCCTCTCCGAGGCCTGGTATGAAAAAGGGAACCAGAAGGAGGCCCGCCGCTACCTGGACATCTACACCCAGAGCGGCGCCGAACTGAGCCGGAAAGACCATTATTTCTCGGGCATCATCTCGTATAGCCTCAAGTCGTGGCCGGCAGCCATCGAGTCGTTCTCGCACGTGCTGGGAGAAAATGACGAGCTCGGGCAGAATGCCTGGTACTACACGGCCAACAGCTACCTCCAGGTCAAGAACAAGATCGCTGCGCTCGATGCCTTCAAGGCGGCTTCGGAAAGCGATTTCGACAAGGTGATCCAGGAAGACGCCTTCTTCAATTTCGCGAAACTCTCGTTTGACGTGAACGCCGACATCTCGCCGTTCCGCACCTATATGGAACGCTGGCCCGACAGCGGCAAGGACGATATCATCCACAACTACATGGCTACGGCCTTCCTGCTGTCGAAGGACTACCGCTCCGCCGTGGAAGCCCTCTCCGCCATCCGCGTCCACACGCCGGAGTCTTCGACAAACCTGCAGAAAGCCGCTTTCCTGCGGGCCATGCAGCTCATCGAGGGGAAGGGCTACCGTGCCGCCGAACCCCTGCTGGAAGTGGCTGCATCCGCGGGCGAAAATCCCGATCTTGCCAATCTGGCGCGCTTCTGGCTGGCAGAGTGCTGCTTCCGCGACGAACGCTGGTCCGAAGCCATCGCCATCGGCAGCAGCCTGCTGGCCGACGATGCTTTCCGCAGCAGTTCCGAATACCCGCAGGCCCTCTACAACCAGGCATACAGTTATCTCAAGAGCGGCAACTATGTCTATGCCGAGAACAATTTCCGCAACTTCCTCAACGTGTCGGGAGAATACCAGCAATACGAGCGCGACGCCCAGACCCGCCTCGGCGACGCCTGCTTCATGCAGGGCAAGTATGCCGATGCCGCTGAAACCTACGAGAAAGTGTACGAGGCCGATCCGGCTTCCGACGATCTGTACCCCGTGCTGCAGTCGGCCATCGCCTACGGCCTGATGGGCAATGAAGCCAAGAAGATCGAACTGCTCAGGCAGGTGACGCGCCTCAACCGCACGGCGCCGCTCTATCCCCAGGCCCTCTTCGAACTGGGCCGCACCTATGTTCAGGCAGGCAAGAACGAGAACGCCACGGAGTGCTTCTACACCCTGCTCGGCATGAAGGGGAACGACTATTACACGAAGGCCCTGCTGGAACTGGCCCTGATCAATGCCAACAGCCGCAAGTACGACAAGGCGGTCGAATACTACAAGACCGTCGTGGACTACGCGCCCGATTCGCCGGAGGCCGAGGATGCCCTGGCCGGGCTGGAGAGTCTCTACCGGCAGCGCAACCAGCCGGAACTCTTCCTGAGCTATCTGGACGAGATCGGCCGCAGCGACATCAAGAGCGACGAAGAGAAAGAGCAGATGCTCTTCCATTCGGCGGAGCAACTGTACAATGCCGGCAACTGGTCTGCTGCCATCAACCCGCTGCAGCGTTTCATCGCGCAGTATCCGGCCAGCGGTCGTACGCCCCGTGCCACACTCTATCTGGCCGACTGCCTGCGGCAGACGGGCCGCCTCGAATCGGCCGCCGACACCTATCAGAAGGTGACGGTGATGCGCGATCCCGCCTGCCAGGAAGAAGCCCTGAAGGCTTACGCCTCCATCAACTACGACCTGCAGCACTATGAGAAATCCGAAGAGGCCTGGCGCCAGTTGATTGAGCGTACCCGTGACGGCAACGTCCGTCAGGAGGCCTGCCAGGGCCTGATGCGTGCGGCTTACGGCGCAAAGGATTATCCGGAGGTGATCAGGTCTGCGCAGATGGTGGGAACGCGCGAAGCGCGCTTCCTGATGGCCAAGGCGCTGCGGAAGCAGGGCGAACGTGCGCGGGCCGGTGAAGTCTTTGAAGAGCTGGCCGCCAACCGCGATGACGCTTATGGCGCGGAGAGTGCCTACATCCTGATCCAGGATGCCTTCGACCGCGGCGATTTCAACGAAGTGCAGGAAGCGGTCTATGCGTTCTCCGACTCGGGTTCCGGCCAGGTTTACTGGATGGCCCGCTGCTTCATCGTCTTGGGCGACTCTTTCGCGACCCGTGGTGACAAGGCGCAGGCGGAAGCTACGTACAACAGCATTCTGGACGGCTACCAGCCTTATGGTGAGGGCGACGACATCCTCGACCAGGTCCGTACCCGTCTGAACCAGCTTAAAAATGTGAAGTGATGAAACGGATCCTCTCGATATTCAGCCTGTTATTCGTCCTGCTCCCGCTCCGGGCGCAGGTGGCCACGGTGGAAGTGAGCCGCCCCTACGACGTCAATCTCGACGGCATCCAGAAGCCGGCCATTCCCGTTTACGTCGATGATTCGCTTCATCGTTTCGACGTCCATTTCGACTACTCGATCTTCAACCGCCCGTACAGCGACCTCTACGATTTCACGCCTTATGAAACCATCCAGCTGGCGACGGTAGGCGCCAACCGCACGCCTTTTGTCTTCGGTCGCTTCGGCGCCCAGTATGTGCCGGGTGACCGCGGAATCATGCCGGCCGGCGAGCTCTATCTGCAGACCAAGCCCAAGAACGGTTTCTGTTCGGGTTTATATGGCCGCCACAATTCGTTCTTCGGCGACCTGGGCCGTGGCTTCAGTGCTGATCCCATTCTCCAGACGGCCCGCATGCAGAATACCGTGGGCGGCGACCTGACCTATGACTGGGCGACCGGTGAGCTGATGTTCGACGTCAAATACGATTTCGACCGTTATCAGTACACGGCCGAGGATCCCTGGGAACGGTCCCTGCACCGCAACAACAGCCTGACGGCTGCCGTCAATCTGAATTCAGCCCAGAAAGAGGAGAACACAGTCTATTACGACGTGACCTTCTCGTACCGCAATACTTTCAAGGCCTTCACGACAGCCGACATCTACCGCAGTCCCGACACGACCCGTCTCCGCGAAGGGTTCCTGAAAGTGAACGGCTACGTGGGCGCCTCGTTTGAAAAACACCGTATCTACGTGGACATGAACATCGAGTATGCAAGTTACAGCGGCGTACACGATTTCAATATCGGCGTGGTCGAGTTTTCGCCCATCTACCAGCTGAACCTCAAGCGCTTGAAAGCCAAGCTCGGTGTAAAGTTCGGCAGCCGCTACAGCATTCTGGGCGAAATCGAGGAGCCGGGCCTGGACCTGTCTGCGCGCAGCAGCATCTTCCCCGACTTTGACATCCGCTATACGATTATTGACAAGGCCCTCTGGGCGCACGCGGTGGTGACGGGCGGCAACGACCTGAATCCCTATTCCCGCATGATCGACGACTGCCCGATCGTGCTGCCGACCTGCAGGATGGACTTCGGTTCCCGTCCGCTCGACGCTACCTTGACGCTCGAAAGCGTGATTAGCGGACGACTGGGCATCGAGCTGGAAACCAATTACAAGATCTACCGCAACAAGATGATCTTCACGCCTGTCTATTACGGTTTCAACATGACCCAGATGTTGCCTTCATACCGCAATGTCGACCAGTTCTCCGTGCAGGGTCAGGTCATCTGGCGCTCACAGGACCTGACTTTGGGCGGCCGCCTGCGCTATGCCAGCTACAAGGACAGTTACGAGCGGACGGTCGTGACAGAGATGCCGAAGCTCACGGGCGATGCCTTTGTGCGCTACAATTACCGCGAGCGGCTCATCGCCCAGCTGGAGTGTACCTGGCGCAGCGCCACGAGCGGCAACATCAACATTGCAGATGATATTGTCGACCGCTATCAGGTACCGTCCGTCCTGGATGTGGATCTCAATGTCAACTATCTGATCAACAAATATATTACTGTTTTCGGCAAGGTCGGCAACCTTCTCAATCACCGCAACCAGTACATGCCGCTCTACCTGGAGCCCGGACGCAATTTCGGCGGCGGTATCTGCTTGAATTTCTAGCGCTTCAGAAGCTTGAAAAAACGGCGGAAAAACTAGGTTTTTCCGCCGTTTTTCGTTATCTTTGTCCGTTTATATGAAGATAGTTTTTTAATGGAACAGAACGAAACCTATTCGGCCGACAGTATCCAGGTGCTGGAGGGTCTCGAGGCGGTGCGCAAGCGCCCTTCGATGTACATTGGAGATATTGGTCCTCGTGGTCTGCATCATCTTGTATATGAGGTGGTTGACAACTCTATCGACGAGGCGCTGGCTGGCTACTGCGACAATATCGTCGTAGTCATCAATGAAGACAATTCGATCACGGTATCCGATAACGGCCGCGGCATCCCGACCGGCATGCACGAAAAAGAGAAGCGCAGCGCCCTCGAAGTGGTGCTGACGGTCCTGCATGCGGGCGGCAAATTCAGCAAGGACAGTTATAAAGTCTCCGGCGGTCTGCACGGCGTGGGCGTCTCCTGCGTCAACGCGCTTTCGACACATCTCAAGGCCGAGGTACATCGCGAAGGCAAGGTCTTCGTGCAGGAATTCTCGAAAGGCAAGCCGCTCTACGATGTGAAGGCCGTGGGGGAGGCCTCCGACACGGGAACCATCATCTCGTTCAAGCCCGATCCCGAGATTTTCACGGTCACGACGGTCTACGACTATGATACCCTGGCCGGCCGCCTCCGCGAACTGGCCTTCCTCAACAAGGGCGTCCGCCTCACCCTCCGCGACATGCGTCCGCGCGAGAAGGAGTACGACGAAAACGGCAACGAGATCCCGGCCCAGCCTAAGGAGGAAGTCTTCTATTCGGAGCGCGGTCTCATCGAGTTCGTGCAGTATCTCGACGGCGTGCGCATGAAACTCACCGAGAAACCGATCTACCTGGAGACCGACAAGGTCCATCCCATCGAGATCGCGATGCACTCCAACGACGGCGGCAGCGAGCACGTCCGCTCATGTCGCGACCTCA
>JAEETO010000091.1 GCA_016290385.1 Bacteroidales bacterium
GACATTTCCGGTTCCGTCATAGTTCACGCATGTCTGCATTTCTTCACCGTCTATGACGCTTCTGTGGCTAAGGTCCTGCTCGGAGAAATCGTTGATCCATCCGCCGCTCATCCTGACATCATCCTTGAGGAAAATGGTACCTTTGAATACGGCATTGGCGGCGACGCGGACTTCGGGGATATCTTCATCCGCATGGACCTGGTCGATGGCCGCCTGCAAGTCTTCCCCGGCTTTTACGGCGATGAACTTCGGCTTCATCCGCATGGAGAAGTAGCCGCTGGTTATGGCATTTACGTTGTCTGATACCGAGAGGATCGCACTGGCGCCGATCGTGCCGTTCACGAATTCTCCGGCCAGGGCACTGCCATCAACGGTAAGGACAAGTTTTCCGTCTAGAATTTCCTTCTTCAGGATGGGAAGTTCCGCTTCATCGCCGGGCGAGGCCTTGGTAAGAGCGGTATAGGCTACGCCCAGCTTGAATGCTCCCGCATCCATATCGGCGAGCGCTGCTGCGGCTTCTTCGGGGAGGATGGAGAAACGCATTTTGAATTCTTTATCAACGGCGCCTACGAAGCCGTCGGACCAGTATGGAACCGCCGTGATCGCCTTTACGCCGTTCGCGCCGCGGCTGAGCTTCAGTTCGGTGTCGTCGGCCAGGGTGACGTACACGAAGTTCTCATCATAGGTCACTTTTTTGAAAAAGGAATCCCCTGAGGTGCCGGGATCGCCTGTCGCCTGGCCGGCGTCGGTCCAGGTTGCGCCATTATCGGTGGAGACAAACCAGTGGCCGCTCTCGATCTTCATCTGTGGCGTGATGCCCGGAGAGCCGGCTTCTCCTGTTGCGCAAATCTTGTTGCCGTTCTCATCTAGCATCCACTGCCCGTTGATGGTCCAGCAATAGTCACCGTGGTCGTCCTTTTTCACACCGACGACCGGAGAATGACCGTCCGTACCGTTCTTGAGCGTGGCGGTCTTGCCGTTCGAGAACTTGATTTCATAGCCATCGGAGATTTCTGTGACGGAGTTCACGAAGATGGCACCGTTAAGGACCGAGGTAAGGGTCTGGAGGGCGGTAATGTTCTGGTTCGCCGTCTGCACCAGCGATTCGAGCTTCGAAACGCGCCCGTCAAGGCCGCTGATCTTGCTCCGGATATCACTGTCATCGTACTTCTGGCAAGCCAGCGCTGAGATGACGACCAGCGAAAACAATAAAAGTCGGAAGATTCTGTTCATTTTGCTATGATGGTTTGATTATATGATCCTGTCCTGAACGGCACGCAAAAAAAAGACTTATACGCTGGCTTGGCTGCTCAACGATTTTTCAAATATACAAAATCTGCCGGACAATGTCAAATGTGTCTCAGCCGCGCGGAATCATCTTTTGCCGAGAATGGCGGTGATTTGCGTGCGGCTGAGGCCGAAGGTTCTCGCGACGTGACAATGATTGGAGACATCGCCAACGGGCAAGGTCGCCACTCTAAAATACGACCTTGCCCGTTCTGCTGCCGGGACCTTGTCCGAATGCGTCAACGTCGTTTCAGGGAAGGATAAGCTCCCGGGCATTCCAGCCGCGGAAGCGGTAGAGGTCGGTCATGTGGCGGAGGCGGAGCAGATAGGCGTCCAGGTCATGGGCGGCGGGATCGGACCACTGGAGTTCGGCCAATGTCGAGAGTCGGGGAAGGAGTTTCCATTCCAGATCGCTCCTGTCGGCGACGCGTTCGGTCCATATGCAGGCTTCGGCGCCGAGGATGTGCCGGCTTTCTTCATGTGTCAGTCCTTCGGGAATGACCGAGACATCATAGACCGAACGGATGAGGTCGAGACCTTCCAGCTTGTTGTTTGTGGCGTTGCTGAAATAGAAGTGGCCGACCGGGCACAGGATGGCGTCATAGCCCTCCCGGGCGGCAATGGCCGCTGAGGCCGGACGCATCCAGCCGGCGATGACCGTCCGCTTCGAGGGCTCGCCGACTACATGGTCGCCCCAGTCACAGAGCACGTCGTTCCAACAAATCATCCTCCGACCATGTTCAGCCAGATAGGCTTCCAGTTCTGAAGTGAACCACGATTGCAACAGTTCTTCCTTCGTTTTATTGCCGTTATCCCTGAGTCCCAGCTCCCGAATCTTCCGCTGGCAGTCCGGGCATTCCGCCCAGCGAACTTTCGGACACTCGTCCCCGCCCAGGTGGATATATTCCGACGGAAAGATATCCATCACCTCGGCCAACACGTCCTTGACGAAGGTCATCGTCTCGTCCTTTCCAACACACAGCACATCGTCAAGCACGCCGTAGCGGTTGGCTACTTCATAGGGTCCGCCGGTGCAGCCCAGCGACGGGTAAGCGGCCAGCGCCGCCGTCGTGTGGCCGGGCAGGTCGATCTCCGGAATTACGGTGATGCCCCGCTCTGCCGCATAGCGTACGATTTCCCGTGCCTCATCCTGCGTATAGAAACCGCTGACCGGAATGCCGTCCAGCACATCCTGCGGATCCCGGGTGCCCGGCCTGTAGGAACCGACCTCCGTCAGGCGCGGATATTTCTTGATCTCCAGCCGCCAGCCCTGGTCTTCACTCAGGTGCCAGTGGAAGTAGTTGAGATTGTGGAGTGCCAGGATGTCGATAACATGCTTGACATCTTCGACAGGAAAGAAATGCCGTCCGCAGTCGAGCATGAAAGCCCGGTAGGGAAACTCCGGATAGTCAAAGACGGTTCCGGCCGGCAATACGAAGCGGCAGCGACCTGCGGCGTCCGGAAACAGCAGCGCCTTGACAAGTGTCTGGATACCGTGCAACACACCCAGAATACTGCCACCGCCGATGCTGATCCCATCTGCATCCGACATGATGCGATAGCACTCCTTCTGCTGGAAATCTGCGAGTCCGGCACCCAGTTCCGGATCGATCCGAAGCCGGATTCCCGTTGACCGCTTGCCGGAAGGTACGGTCCGGAGCGGTGTACCGAGAATATATCCCAACTGTTGCGCCAGCATTTCGGCAGCATCCCGCAGGGCGTCATTCCCTTCGGGATAGCCGATGAAAGTTCGGCAGGAAATGACCATCGGCGAATCAATCGGCTCGTCGGAAGCGATCATCCGCGGCAGCGGACTCACCAAGGAGAAGTCGCCGGTCAGTACCTCCTTCTGGTCACAGGCTGAAAACAGGACCAGCGTCACCATCAAGGTAACGCTGGACAATACATGTCGAAAGCGCATCGCTATCATTTTTTCTCGGCGGGCTTGACGTAACGGTCACCCGTGACGGTCTTCACGGCGTCGATGAAGGCCGGGGCATACGCCGGAGAAGTACGGCGGCCACGGACGATCTCGCCATTCTCGCTCGGCTGCATGGTCTGGTCGTTGTGCTTGACGATCAGGAAGCGGGCGAGCTTGTCCCAGCGCTTCATCATCTTGTCGGTATAAGATTCCGTCTTGGCTGTCAGGAATGCAGCCCGGTCGGAAGGCGTCATTTTCGAAGCCTTCTCCTCGACTTCTTTCTGATCGTCAGCGTAGTAGTCTTCCAACTCTTTCTGGGCGTCGCGCAGGTCGCCGATCATGGCGCTCCAGCGCGGATACACCATATTGGCCACGAAGTTGTTCATCCAGAAGGCGCTTTCCGTGCTGAATTCCCGGATGTCGTTGTTCTCGCGGCGGAACGGTTCCGGTACACGGGTGATGCCGCAGTAGACCGGCACGTAGGCCACCATCGTGGCATCGTCCATATTGAAATAGGTTACGCCGCCGACGGCATCAGGCAGCCAGGAACGCATCTGGCAGACCATCGTCATACCGCTCTGCTGGCAGCCGATAGGACGCTCGCGGAACATGGCGGTGGAGTCGCTGCTGAAGAAGTTGACGGACTGGCTGCGGTACGGGGACGCATAGGGGCCGGCGCTGACGTCGGCCGTCATGTCGAGGGCCGTGCCCTCGTAGTGATCGCGCATGTCATTCATCAGTTCGCGGACGGAGATCGGCGCATCCGGCTTGATCCAGAGCGGAAGATGGTCGCAGATTTCCGTATGGCCGTTGATGAAGGGCAGGTACTTGTCCATCTCAGCCTTGTCGCTGTGGTGACGGAAGAAACTCCAGACGCGGGCTTCGCAGTAACGGATGGCGCTGAAATCCAGCGGGCCGTAGGCCTCGCGGAAGCTGAAATCCGCATCGGATCCTTCATAAAGGCCGAGTTCACGCGCCAGTGAAACCACGTCGGCGCTGTACATGCACTCGCCGGGGATTTCGCAGAAACCCCGCTGCTTATCGGCCTTGGAGACCTTCTTCACCTGCGGGAACTGCCGGATGCGGCTGGCGTTGGCATAGGCGCAGACGCAGTCGTCCGGGACACGAAGCGCCACCCATACGGCACCCTTGCGGCCCGGGCCTTTGCCCACGAGTTCCATGATCCAGGCTTCGTTCTTGTCGCAGACGGCAAACGATTCACCCGATGCATTGTAGCCGTATTCCTGCACCAGTCCATGCATCACGGCGATGGCTTCGCGGGCTGTGGTGCTGCGCTGCAGGGCCAGGTGCATCAGCGTAAAGTAATCGAGGTAGCCTTCACGGTTCATGAGTTCACGACGTCCGCCCCATGTCGTCTCGACGATGGCCACCTGGTTCTCGTTCATCAGGCCGACCACGCCGTAGGTATATGGCGCCTGGGCCACGAAGCGCTCCGTGGCCTGCGGACCCCAGCCGCGGATGGCGATCATCTCGCCCTCGGCATGCTTGCCAGGCGTGAAAAAGTCGAGCGGCTGCAGGAAGCCGAAGCTGTCGCAGTTGTAGGTACACATGACGCTTCCGTCGGCGGAAGCTTTCTTTCCGACAATCAGGTTTGTGCATGCGAACGAGGCCACCACCGAACACAACAGGATGGCCGAGAGTATCAGCTTTTTCATGGTTTCTTTATGTTGATGAATAATTATGCTTGCCGGAAGCAGGAAAGCAGCTCATCCTTGGGCACGCTACGCTGCTCGCCGCTGGCGAGGTTCTTGAGCGTGACGCTGCCTTCGGACACTTCCTGGTCACCCACAATGGCCAGGAAGGGAATGCCCTTGCGGTCGGCATATTCAAACTGCTTCTTGAGCTTCGTATTGTCGGGATACACTTCGCAGGCGACGCCCGCAGCTCGCAGGCTGGCGGCGATGGGCAGCGTGTAGGCAATCTCCCGCTCTCCCATGTTGGTAAAGAGGACCCGGGCAGCGGCCGTGCCGTCTTTCGGGAAGAGATCGAGGCCGCCCAGGACGTCGTAGATACGGTCGGCTCCGAAACTGATGCCGACACCCGACATGCCCGGCAGGCCGAAGATGCCGGTCAGGTCGTCGTAGCGTCCGCCGCCGCAGATGCTGCCGATGGCGAAATCGAGTGCCTTGACCTCGAAGATGGCTCCCGTGTAGTAGTTGAGGCCGCGGGCCAGTGACAGGTCGAGCTCCACCGCCTGACGGATGCCAGCATCAGCAATCAGGCCGAAGAGTGTCTCCACTTCTTCCAGGCCCTTCATGCCGGTCTCCGAGGCGGCGAGCAACTCGCGCATACGCGCGAGCTTTTCCTGCGTCGTACCGGACAGGGTCAGCACAGGCTCGATCACGGCGATGGCCTGCTCGTCCAGGCCTTTTTCCCTCAACTCCTCTTTCACCGCATCGATACCGATCTTGTCGATCTTGTCGATGGCGACGGTGATGTCGACCAGTTTGTCGGGCTGCCCGGAAACTTCCGCCAGGCCCGAAAGGATCTTCCGGTTGTTGATCTTGATGCAGACACGGACGCCCATCTGCCCGAACACGTCGTCCACGATCTGGACAAGCTCCAGTTCGTTCAGCAGCGACTTGCTGCCGATCACGTCGACGTCGCACTGGTAGAATTCACGATAGCGTCCTTTCTGCGGACGGTCGGCCCGCCAGACCGGCTGGATCTGGTAGCGCTTGAAAGGGAAGGAAATCTCGTTCTGGTGCTGGACGACGAAGCGGGCGAACGGCACGGTCAGGTCGTAGCGAAGACCTTTCTCAGGTGCCAGCGCGGCTTTCTCGCCGCTGTTCTGGATGCGGAACAGGAGCTTGTCGCCTTCCTCGCCGTATTTGCCCAGCAAGGTGCTGAGATTCTCCATAGAGGGGGTCTCGATGCACTGGTAGCCGTATTTCCGGAAAACGGAGCGAACGACCTGGAAGATATAATTGCGGCCTGCCATCTCGGCGGGGCCGAAATCGCGGGTTCCTTTCGGAATGGATGGTTTCTGGGCCATGTTATTCGTAAACTGCGATCGGAATTTCCGTGAGGACTTGCTCCTTGTCTCCATACGGGCGGTGTTTCTCGTAGTATACGGAGGCACGTTCATAGGTGACGCCTTCGATCATCATGTGGTCCTTGTCCGGAAAAGAGATGTCTTTGCCCTCTTCGTAATCGCCTGTCCCCCGGCCTGCATCATTGGCCTTTTCGAAAAAGATCTTGCCGTCCTTGACGTAGAACAGGAGTTGTCTGCCGGAGATGTATTCTATAGCGGAAATGTCGATATAGTTGAAATGCTTGCGGTCCTTGTTGAAAGCGAGGGCCTTGTAGTATTTGGTTTCGTTGTATTTGATATTCGGATCCGACTTGTCGACAAAAGTGACGACAATCGCGCCCCTGACGTTCAAGTCTCCGTTCCAATTGGCTTTGAAATATGTGTTTTCCTCTGACCCCGTCGCATGGATGGGCCACCAGTTGTCATAGATGTTCTTGACCGTTTGGGAATCTTCACTGCAGGAGCCGGCCAGAATCAGCACGGCAGCCATGAAAATAAACTGAAGGAATCTGTTCCGCATGATCTTGTAGAGTTTTGGTAATATTTGCAAATATACAAAAAAATGGCAATCTTTGTATAGTTGAAGCATTACCCATATGAAAACACTCTGGTATCTCGGAGCGGGATTCCTGCTGGTTTCCCTTCTTCTCAGTTCCTGCGGTTCCTCCGGCAGGACCGTTGAATCACCTGCCCGGGACGAGCAGGTCAACGTTGGTTACGGATCTACCGACAAAGATAACCTGACCTATGCCGTCTCATCCGTCAAGATGACGGAACAAGACGCCAGCTACAGTGACATGTACGAATACCTGCGCGGCCGTGTGACGGGTGTGACCATCGGTCCGGACAATTCCATCAGGATCCGCGGCACCAACTCCATCAATTCCTCCAATGAGCCGCTGATCCTGCTCGATGGCGTGGAAATCACTGATTTGGGAGCCGTCAGCCCCAATGACGTCTATTCCGTTGACGTTCTCAAGGATGCCTCTTCCTCCATCTATGGCGTACGTGGCGCCAATGGCGTGATCCTGATCACGACGAAAGGCGCCCACCACACGAAAGAGGCAGCCGCCGAGGCCAAACGGCAGGAAAAAGAAGCCCGCAAGGCGGCCAGGAAAGTTCAGTACGACAAGAAGTAACCCGGACCGAAAGTACAGCGACAGCATTTTTTTGTTATTTTTGCGAGTTACTGTATTAATCATTTCCTATGAAGGAAAGTCTATTGAACAAAATTTGTGCAGAATACACATTGGCCGATGAGGTCAAGGCGATGGGCATATATCCTTATTACCGTCCCATCGAATCCGGACAGGATCCTGTCGTAAAGATGCAGGGGAAGGATGTCATGATGTTCGGTTCCAATTCCTATCTGGGACTCTCCGACGATCCTCGCCTGAAAGAAGCAGCTATCGAAGCCATCCGGAAATATGGTACCAGTTGTTCCGGATCCCGTTTCCTGAACGGAACGCTTGACATCCATCTCGCACTGGAAGAGAAACTGGCGAAACTGGTGGGAAAAGAAGAGGCCGTAACCTACAGCACCGGCTTCCAGGTCAACCTGGGGGTCGTCTCCTGCCTGGGATTCAAGGACGGCTTTATCTTCCTCGACGCCCTGGACCACGCCTGCATCATCGACGGCAGCCGCCTCGCGTTCAGCCGCGTGCTCAAGTTCCCCCACAACGACATGGAAGCCCTTGAGAAGAAGATGCAAGTTGCTCCGGTGGAGGTGCCGAAGCTCATCGTGGTGGACGGCGTCTATTCCATGGAAGGCGACATCGCGCCCGTCCCGGAGTTGGTGGCTCTTTGCGAGAAATACAATGCTTCCCTGATGATCGACGACGCACATGGCCTCGGAGTCTTGGGCGACCACGGACGCGGCACGGCCAATCATTTCGGCCTGACCGACAAGGTGGACCTGATCATGGGTACCTTCTCCAAGTCATTCGGCTCTCTGGGCGGATTCATCGCCGGCGACCATGAAGTCATCAACTACCTCAAGCATAATTCCCGTTCCCTGATCTTCAGCGCCAGCATGCCGCCGGCCAACGTCGCCGCCGTCAGCCGGGCCATCGACATCATGCTCTCCGAGCCCGAGCGAATCGAGCATCTGTGGGCACTGACCAACCACGCCCATGCCGCTTTCAAGGAGCGCGGCTTCGATATCGGCCATACGCAGTCCCCAATCATCCCGCTCTTCGTCCGCGACCTCAAGAAATGCCTGACGGCCGTGAAGATGGCGCTGGATGAAGGCGTCTTCATCACGCCGGTCATCCCGCCGGCCGTTCCCGAAGACTCGGTCATCGTGCGTTTCGCCCTGATGGCGACCCACAGTTTCGAGCAGCTCGACGAAGCCATCGACAAGCTGACGAAAGTGTTCAGGAAGCTGGAGATTATTCCGTAGGCCTGTCTTTCCTTCTAAAAATGCTGCCGATGTCCCCAAAACTTGGACATCGGCAGCATTTTTAGTCCTTTTCGCTGTTGATGTCCCAGTATTTGGGACATCAACGACGTTTCGGGGGAAAAACGCT
>JAEETO010000092.1 GCA_016290385.1 Bacteroidales bacterium
TCGGGCTGCGCCTGTTCCAACGACCTTCGGCATACGATTTCAACAAGGAGGACAGTCTATGAAAAAGAAGATGGTCAGGGAACGTCCCTTTGAATACCTGAAACGCAAGGACACGAATGAGCCGTTTCCGGAAGAGACAATCAGGAACTGGTATATTGCGCGATCCTATATCCTTGAAAAACTGAAGGATATATCGTTCGCTCCGGGTGCCGGCGGGCATCTGCATGCCGTCTTGGACGGAGACAGCCCGCTCATGCTGGCGGCCGCCCGACAACTGGCTCTGTCGGCACACTATCTCAACTTTGTGGAACACGATGCCTTCGACCATCTGGTGTGCAGGAACCGGACGGTGATCACGCTGGTTTCCCGGAAGGAAGCAGATGATATCCTGGAAGAGCTGGAGAAAGAGGAGTATCTGGGCAATTTGTTGAAGTATGCCAGGCATACGGTGTCCGGCAAAGTTGAAAACGGGGATTCTTATCTCGACATCGAATGGGAGATTGTCCGGGAATGTCCTGCGGGGAATGGCTTCCTCCTGATAACGGAAGATGAAATCAAGGCCTTTGCCGAATCCGGGAAATCGGACGATCTTTTCTCCATCGATACCCGGAAGGCGGTCTTCGCCAGCAGGGTGTATGTCCTCGGGGAGGTCATAGACAATCTTCCTTATGAGGACATCCATAGTCCCGGGCGGTACAACCGGGCCCTGGATACTTTCCAGTTCAAAGTGCTGCAGGACAAGAAGGGACTGCAACTTGTCACTTCGCAATGGAATGATCCCGCGGTCGCCAGGAATGGCCTTTCAAATGTATTCTGCACGGATTGTTTTGAGTCCCGGGAACTTGCCGTCAGGCAACTGTACCCTGTCGGCAGGAAGGTCGGCGACAAAGAAAGAAACGCAATCTGGGAGCAATGCAACTATGCCTTGTCCCTGAGTGAGCATGGCCGTTGGGTCACAGAAAAACTCATTCTGGGTTTCAGCCCGTTGAGCGTACAGGAGCTTATGCAATATGAAAGTTTGTTCGGAAAGAAACGGGCGGCCTACAGCAAACTGTTGAAAAACGATGCCGTCCATCCGGCCCACATCGATATCCGTTCCTACCGGGATCTTTGCCGCGTCGATCCCGACAGCCTGAAATACGACAGTTTCCTGATGCTCGCCATTCCACTGATCCTGGACAAGATCCGGGAATAAAGAATCTGGCTTCTAGCCTAGCTTACAGCTGGAAGACATCTCTCTGATTTACTGCCATTTGTGAAATATCACCCTTTGGTCGCAAATGGGAGTGATATTGTGCTATTTCCTGACTGTCAGCGAATTGCCCTCCAGCTAAACCAGATTCATTCCTTCACGACAACACGGTGCCGGATCCGGTTGGTTTCCTTTCCCCGGAAGCCGAATATTTCCACTATCTCGAAAACACCGGTTTTTCGGGGCTTGAATTCATAGACAGCCGTTCCCGAATCCGCGCCACACAGGCCAGCCGCCACCTTTGCAGGATAGTCATATTTGATCTTTGAGCAACAACTGAAAGCCGAGGTGTCATACTCCACGCGATAGGTATACCCGACCGAAGGATACACATTGCCTTCGTAGGAGAAATATCCATGCTTCAGTGGAACGGCCACCGTATCCACCGGAGGCTCCTGGGCATACAACGCAGCAGCCGAAAGGAAAAAGGACAGGAATAAGAGTACAATCTCCCGATTACGAATTACTGACATGATGACCCTCCAAATATTTTTTCTTCCATGCGGCTTTATCGCTGGTCCGGGAGCATCCGGTGTACAAGTCGGTAGCGACCTCCTCAAGCACAGGCAGCAGCTCCAGATGCTCTTTGAAATAGTCCGGGATGGCATCAAAGCCGTGAATCAAACCCATGATATTACCACAGATGGCACCCGTCGAATCACTGTCACCACTGTGGTTTACCGCAGCCACAACGGCATCCTCAAAGCTGTCGGTATGTTTCAATGCGCAGTAAACGGTAATGGCAAGAGCTTCTTCGCCTGTCCAGCCTTCACCGAGTTCGCGGATGCATTCCTCATCGGGGAGGTCTCCGGAAGCTAAGTCGACGGCAAGCATCATCAGGCGTCCCAGCGTGCCGATGGCGGCCGGAAACTTATCATACGTATTGGATTCTCCCCCACCTTGGAGCTTTACCATGCTCAGCTCCCGGACACAGATAAACACCAATTTCTCCAGCTCCTTCCGGCCAACGACCTGGCCACACTTGGTAATCTTGTCAAGCAGCATGATCAGGAAGGCAGCAGGCATGAACCCCAATGGGTTGTTATGGGTAATATCAGCGACGGCTCCTCCCAGTGAGTACATGAACTCAGCGCCCATTGTCTCTCGAAGATCATGGCACAATACAACCGGCGCGACACGCATCACGCCGCCACAACCTTTGCTGTTGTTTTCATGGTCAATGCCCTGCACAATGTTGCGGAGAGAGCCCATACAGGTAATGCCGGGCGCACGGAGCGAATGAAGTTCCTGTACCTCGAAAAGCCAGCTGGAATGTTGCTTTTGTAACTGGAAATTCTGTGGCTTGGTCAAATATTTCAATATTTGCAATGTTTATTCCCGGTAACCTCTGGATAGATCCAAGTTATCGGGTTTCGCATTTCTTGTGCTAAGATACAATAAAAACAGCTTTAACGTAGCTGGAGGACATCTCTCTGATTTACTGTCGTTTGTGGAATATCGCCCCATAGCTGCAATGGTGGGTGATAGTGTACTATTACATGACTGTCAGCAATTTGACCTCCAGCTAAATGTCGGAGACCACAAGGGGACAGACAACTGGCACCTCTAAATTTCCGCCAGATATGACGGAAAAAAGCTAAATTTGTATTTGAACGAATCCGACGACCATGCAAAAACTATATCTCCTAGCTCTGCTCCTGTTTTCCTGCAAGCTTGTGTTCGGGCAGGAGGTGGAGGCAATCAATTTGGGAGAGAGGGATCAGAGCATCACGGCGTTGAACAGGAATTACTACGGAGCGGCGGTCCACATCCAGAGAATGGACCACGGTTCGGTCTGGTCCGTCACGCCGGAATATGGCCGGATCATTAACAATTATATCAGCATGGGCGTCAACGGGAAATTGATGTGGTACAATACTTCGGATTCCGGGATGGGTATCGTTATTCATCCTTATGCCCGATTCCATACTTCTTTTCCCAGGCCGTTTCCCAACCTGTTCCTGGACCTGGGATACGACTTCAGCCGGCGTTCGTACGACAAGGCCGGGCGGATGCCGACCTACTGCCACGATTTCGGCCTGCGTCCCGGTCTCATCGTCCCATTCTCTTCCCATTTCGCCTTATTCATGCAGATTTCCTTCTGGGGCTACCAATGGACGCAGACAGACGGTGTCAGGACCGGCTCCTGGAAATTCTTCCGCCACGACGCGAACGACATCGCGGTCGGATTCTGTTTCTATATCTAAATACAATCTATGAAGACGAACAAGGAATTTATGACGCCGCGGATCAAGTATTTCGTGCTGCTGCCGCTGGTGCTGGCTGTGACGGTCTTTCTGCTGGCCGTGCCGACCGGTTTCTTCGGGATTGACGGCCTGACCGTCGTACAACAACGTGTCATCGCGCTCTTTGTCTTTGCAGCGCTGATGTGGATGACCGAGATCATCCCGAACTGGACAACTTCCCTGCTGGTCGTCGTGCTGGCGTTGCTCACGGTCTCAGACAAGGGCATCAGCTTTGTCTGTGATCCCAAGTTCGGGCAGCTTGTCGACTACAAGCATATCCTGTCATCTTTTGCCGATCCGGTGGTAATGCTCTTCCTGGGCGGGTTCGTCCTGGCCATCGTGGCGCAAGAATACGGGCTCGACGTAACCCTGGCCCGCTACCTGCTCAAACCCTTCGGCAAACGTCCCCGGATGGTCCTGCTCGGTTTCCTGCTGGTCATCGCCATCTTCTCCATGTTCATGTCGAATACAGCCACCGCCGCGATGATGCTGGCGCTACTGACGCCCGTTCTCGCTTCGATGCCGGCCGACGACCCGGGTAAAGGAGCGCTGGTTCTTGCCATACCGTTGGCTGCCAACCTGGGCGGCATCGGCACCCCGATCGGCACGCCGCCCAACGCGACGGCCGTACGCTTCATGGCAGAGGCCGGAAACAATGTGACCTTCATGGAATGGTCTGTCCGCATGATCCCCTTCGTGCTGATCATGGTGCTGGTTACCTGGCTGATCCTTCCGCTTTTCCTGCCCTTCAAGTCGAAGACGGTGGAGCTGCAGATTCCGGAAAGCAAGCGGTCCGCGGACTGGCGTACCTGGGTGGTATGGATCACTTTCGTGGGTACCATCCTGCTCTGGGCAACGGAAAGCCTTACCGGCATCAGCTCGAACATCGTGGCCATGATTCCACTGGGCGTTCTCACGGTCACAGGTGTTTTCGGGAAGGATGAAATCAAAAAAATCGACTGGACGGTGCTCTGGCTCGTCGCCGGCGGCTTTGCGCTCGGAACGGCGATGGAAGAGAGTGGCCTCGCCAACAAACTGCTGACTGCCATTCCTTTCGGATCGATGAAGGTGGTTACGGTGGTCCTGCTCTCCGGATTTGTCTGCTTCCTGCTTTCGGTTTTCATCAGCAATTCCGCAACGGCCGCGATGATCATTCCGATCATGCTCGTCGTGGCCAAAGGCATGTCTGATCCTTCTGCAGCCAACCAGGATGCCTTCCTCGCCCTGGGCGGAACCGATGTGCTGATTGCCTTCGTGGCCATGTGTGCCTCGCTGGCCATGGTCTTCCCCATCTCTACCCCGCCCAATGCCATCGCTGCCGGTACAGGCCTCATACGCTCTCGCGACATGGCCCGCGTCGGCCTGCTCGTCGGCATCATCGGCTTTCTCTTCGGCTTCGTCTGGCTGACGAAGATATTCCCGTTCTGATCTTATAAAGTGATTAATCCATATGCGCAGATTGATCATACTAACCGTATTACTCGGGTATACACTGGCTGCCTTTGCCCAGAATAGCACAGTCTCTTTCGATGATTTTGAAAACCCGCCCCGTGAAGCGCGACCATATGTGTGGTGGCACTGGATCAACGGGAACACATCCCGGGACGGCATCCGCAAGGACCTGGAATGGCTGGACCGCAGCGGCATCGCGGGCTTGCACCAGTTCGATGCGGGCGGTGCGATGATGCAGGGACTTCCGCCGGTGGTGAAGCAGACACCCTATCTGGGTAAGGATTGGAGAGATAATTTTGCATACGCGATCCGCCTGGCCGATTCGCTGGGCATGGAGACCGGCATCGCCTCTGCGCCGGGCTGGAGTTCCACGGGCGGGCCGTGGGTGGAACCTGCCGATGCCATGAAGAAGCTCACCTGGCGCACGCTGGAAGTGAAAGGCGGCAGCCGCCAGACCATCACCTTGCCTGCGCCCTACACTACGATCGGCAAATTCCTGAACGCCGATCCAGGCATGTATGCCACGGTCTTTGAGAAAATGACGCCCTGGTACGAAGACATTGCGGTGGTGGCGGTCCGCGTACCTGAGGAAGAACGCACCCTGGCCGAACTGGCCGCGACGGTCTCTTCCAGTGGCGGCAGCTTTATGCTGGAACAGCTTACGAACGGCGATATTTCTGACGGTGCCGAGCTGCCGCTCAACGCTTCCGGCACACATGCCTGGATCCAGTACAGTTTTCCGGAACCGGTCACCATCCGTTCCTATACGCTGGCCGGCGGAGAAATGAACGATACCTTCGCCACGGAACGCAGCTACAACAACTATCTGCTGTTCAGCCAGGACGGTGAGCATTGGGAAGAATTGTGCCGCATCCCGTCCAGCCCGGTTCCGCAGCTGACGGCCGATATTCCGGCGACTACGGCCCGCTATTTCCGGCTGATGGTCGTGAATCCCGAGCCGGATTACAGCCTCATCTATTACGGTTTCCCGATGGTCTATCCTACCGGCACCCGCATCCATGAATGGAAGCTCCATACGGTCCCCAAAGTGAACCATGCCGAGGAAAAGGCAGGCTTCGCCTCGCCCGTGGACCTGAGCGACTATCGTACGCCGGCATCACATGCCACCGTTGCGGAGACCATTGACCTGACCCCGCTGCTCCGTCCCGACGGAACGCTGGTCTGGAATGTGCCGGCCGGTCGCTGGCGCATCTACCGTTTCGGCACTTCCCTCACAGGCAAGCAGAACCATCCCGCTCCGCCCGAAGCGACGGGCCTGGAAGTCGACAAGCTCGATCCTGACGCCTGGGACCGGTATTTCCATCAGTATCTGGACCTGTACAAAGACGCCGCGGACGGCATGCTGGGTCCCCGGGGCATCCGCTACCTGATGATTGACAGCTATGAAGCCGAATGGATGACCTGGACTCCCCGCATGGAACAGGTATTCCGCAACGCCAGGGGTTATGAGCTCAGGCCCTGGCTGCCTGCCCTGGCCGGAGAAATCCTCTGCAGTCCGGAAGAGACCGAGGCTTTCCTTTTTGACTGGCGGGAAACACTCGGGGAGCTTTTCGCAGCCAATTACGACCGCGTGAACGACATCCTCCGGGAATACGGCATGGCCGGAAGATACACCGAAGGCCATGAATCCAGCCGCACCTTCGTCGGTGACGGCATGGACGTCAAGCGCAGCGCCACCATCCCGATGGCGGCCATCTGGACCTCCGATACCCATACGGAGATCATCAACACGGCAGATATACGGGAATCCGCCTCCGTAGCCCATCTCTACGGGCAGAACATCGTCGCCGGCGAAACTTTTACGGCCAATGGCATGTACGGGAACGCCTACGGCTGGTATCCCGGCAATTTGAAGATCACTGCCGACCTGGCGCTGCTCAGCGGCCTGAACCGCTTTTTCATCCACGAAAGCGCCCATCAGCCTTCGGACGAGCTGCAGCCCGGCCTGGGCCTGCTGATCTTCGGCCAATGGTTCAGCCGGCACGAGACCTGGGCTGATTATGCGAAGTATTGGACGGATTACCTTGCCCGAAGCTGCTACCTGCTCCAGCAGGGCCATTACGTGGCGGATGTCCTGGTCTACTACGGGGAAGGCACCAACGTCGTGGCCGAATACTGGCGGGCCCATCCGGAGGTGCCGGCAGGCTACTCCTACGATTTCTGCAGTCCGCACGCCTTGCTGAACTGCCTTTCCGTCAAGGACGGACGGGCCGTGACGGAAAGCGGGATGGCTTATCGGATGATTGCACTGGGTAAGGGTGCTCGGACGATGAGCCTGGAAATCCTCAAGAAGATACACCAGCTGGTTTGCGGCGGGGTGTTTCTGATCGGCGAGGAGCCGGAACGGATGGCCGGTCGCTGTGACGATCCGGCTGAATTCGAACGCCTGAAGGCCTCCATCTGGCACAGCGGCCGCAGCAATGTCTATACCGGCAGCATCGCTCAGGGGATGGCCCGTTCCGGCGTCGCGCCGGATTTCCAGTCGTCGGCCGATGGCGTCCGCTTCGTGCATCGCGCGGATGGCGACAAGGATATCTACTGGGTCCGTAATTTCAGCGGTAAAGAAGTGGACACGGACATCGTCCTTCGCGATGCCCGTGGCACGCTCACCGTGCTCGATCCGGTAAGCGGAAAACCGTTGTACGGCGCTTTACGGGATGGCAAGCTGCATCTGGGCGCAGACGACGCGCTGTTTATCGTAGCGGATCCTGCAGCCGCACCGGCTGTGGAGCCTGAACCCTTGCGGCCCGTCGGTGCAATTGCACTGAACGATCCCTGGACGCTGTCCTTCAAGGGGATGGATGCACCCGAAGGTATCCGGCAATGGCAGGAGCTCCGCCCGCTGAATGAATCGGAAGAACCGGCCGTCCGGTATTTCTCCGGCACGGCTACCTACACGAATACTTTCACGCTTCCCCGTAAAGGCATTCCCGCCGGCCTCTCCATCGACTTGGGAGAAGTGGGCCAGATGGCTGATGTTTTCGTGAACGGCGAGCATGTGGACTTCCTGTGGAAAGCCCCGTACAAGACCGTTTTCACCGGCACGCTGAAGCCCGGCAAAAACACTATCGAGATCCGCGTCGTCAATCTCTGGGTCAACCGCCTGATCGGCGATATGCAGCCCGGCGCCGAAGGACACAGCTTCTCGCCTGTGCCCTTCTACAAAGCAGACAGCCCCCTGCTTCCTTCCGGCCTCATCGGCCCCGTCCGTCTGGAGGGGCTTCGCTGACGCTTCCATCCTCACAAAGGGACTCCAGTGAGGATGGGAGGCCGAAAAACAAGCTCCCGTCCTCATTTCTGGCTGAAATTGAGGACGGGAGATGTGATGAGATGCCGGATCAAGTCCGGCATGACGTCAAGTCAAGTCCGGCATGACGGAATACTACTTGAACAGCTTCGGAACGAATTCGCTCAGGTAGATGCGCCAGTTGCGCCAGATGTGGCCGCCGTCGGTCTCCATGAAGGTGTACGGATACTTGTTCTCGTCGAGCTTCTTCATGAAGTCACGGTTGGCCTGGATCAGGAAGTCGGTGCTGCCGCAGCCGATCCACAGAAGCTTCGGCTTCTTGGAGAAGTACGTAGCCAGCTTCTTGTCGAAATCCTGGTAGATGGGACTGACATTGGGATCGTTCACGCCGATGGCGGCGGAGAACATACCGGACCAGCCGAACATGTCAGGATAGTTGATCGTGTTGTACAACGTGTGGAAACCGCCCATCGACAGACCGCAGATAGCGCGGG
>JAEETO010000093.1 GCA_016290385.1 Bacteroidales bacterium
TTGAAATAATCATTGGAGGACGCGGAGGAGGCGTCGGTCGCATCGTCGGCCGAGCCGTCGCAGAGCTGCCCGGCAGTCCAGCCGAGCGGCGCCACGAACACGTCTTCCGGGCCCATCGGGATCGACTTGTCGGCATAGACCTTCTGCATGAAGATGGCCCAGATGGGCAGAGCCATGTTGTTGCCGCCGCCGAGCGCCGTGCTCGTGAAGTGGACCTGACGGTCTTCGGCACCCACCCAGACACCCGTCGTCAGCTTCGGCGTGTAGCCGATGAACCAGCCGTCGGAGTTGTCGTTGGTGGTACCGGTCTTGCCGGCGATGTCACCCTGGATGTTGTAGCGCCAGCGGATGCGGCCCGCCGTACCATCGTTCACCACACCCTGCATCATGTTGATCATCTTGTAGGCCGTGATCTCGCTGATGGCCTCGCGTTTCCGCGTCGAGAACGTGGCCAGCACGTTGCCGGTATTGTCTTCGATGCGCGTCACGAAATTCGGATAGCAGTAGACGCCGCGGCCCGGATAGGTGTTGTAGGCCGCCACCATCTCCATCACGGAGAGGTCGCACGAACCCACACAGAGCGAAACCACCGGATCGAGATAGCTGCTGATGCCCATCTTGCGGCAGAGGTCCACCAGCGCAAAGGGCCCGAACTGTTTCATCAGATAGGCCGAGATGTTGTTGCGGCTGTTGGTAAGGCCCCACTTGAGCGTGACGATGCGGTCGTCCACTTCGCTCTTCGGCGCCCAGTCGGTGCCGTTCACGTCGATGGTATAGGTCGTATTGGCCACCTTGTCGCAGGGCGTGTAGCCCTCCTGCATGGCCAGGGTATAGAGGAAAGGCTTGAAGGTCGAACCGACCTGCCGCTTGCCCTGCCCCACGTTGTCATATTTGAAATAATGGTAGTCCGGTCCGCCGACATAGGCCTTCACGTTGCCGGTGTTGGGCTCGATGGCCACGAGCGCCGCGCGAAGGAACGACTTGTAGTAGCGGATGGAGTCGTTGGGCGTCATGGTCGTATCGACATAGCCTTTCTGGTTCCAGGCAAAGACCCGCATCTGCACCGGCTCGTCGAAAGCCTTCGTGATCTCGGCCTCGGACGCGCCCGCCGCCTTCATCTCGCGATAGCGGTCGCTCCAGCGCCGTCCGTTGCGCATCAGCCGGTCGACTTCTTCTTTGGTCACGTCGTTGGAGAAGGGGAAATGGTTGCGGTACCTGAGCTCGTTGTTCAGCGTTTTCTGGAGCTCTTTCCCGAGGTGCTGGGCCACGGCCTCCTCGGCATATTTCTGCATGCGCGAATCGAGGGTGGTATAGATGCGGAGGCCGTCCCGGTCAAGGTCGTACTGCGTGCCGTCGGGCTTGCGGTTCTTGTTGAGCCAGCCGTAGAGCGGATTGTCCTTCCAGGCTAGGGAATCAGCCCGGTAGTCTTCTTCCTGTGCATAGGATGAGCGCTTGGGCTGGGTAGCGTTCATGAACTTGCGGAGCATGTCGCGGAAATACGGCCCGTAACCGGAGTTGTGGTCCTGCTGGCGGTAGGTCACCACGATGGGAATCTGGACGATGGAATCGAGCTCGTGCTTCGAAAGATAGTCGTATTTCTCCATCTGGCGGAGCACATGGTTGCGCCGGGCAAGCGACTGCTCGGGATTGATGGCGGGGTTGTAGCGGGTGGGCTTGTTGACCATGCCCACCAGGCAGGCGCCCTCCTCGACAGTCAGGTCGCAGGGATCCTTGGCGAAGAAGGTGTTGGCGGCTGCCTTGATGCCGTAGGCGTTCCCGCCGAAGAAGATCTGGTTGAGATACATGGTCACGATCTCCTCCTTGGTATAGTTGCGCTCGATCTTGACGGCGGTGATCCACTCTTTCAGCTTGATGCCGATCATCTTGAGCTGGCGTCCGCCGGGAATCTTGCTGCTCACGTCCTGGCGGGGATAGAGGGTCTTGGCAAGCTGCTGGGTGATGGTGCTGCCGCCGCCCTGCGACGAGTCGCCCAGGAGCAGGGTCTTGACCGCCACGCGGCCCAGGCCGCGGAAGTCGATGCCCGAATGGCGGTAGAAGCGGGCGTCTTCGGTGGCGACCGCCGCATCGATGATGTGCTTCGGAATCTCGTCGTAACTGACGTACGAACGGTTTTCGATATGATAGGTATTGATCACCTTGCCGTCTTCGGAGATCAGCAGGGTGGCCAGGTTGCTGTCGGGATTCTCGATCTGCTCAAACGACGGGATCTTGGCGAACAGCGCCACCAGCAGGAGCGCGAGGAGCAATCCGACGATCGGGACGAAGATCAGGATCCAGAACCATTTGGTTATTTTTTTCTGCAGCGATGCATTCATGTTTTTTTTAACTACGTTAAAGCCTGCCGTGAGGTTCAACAATCGTGCAAATTTAGGAAAAAAGATTTGGAAAGTTCGCTCGATTATCCCTTACTTTGCACTCCCAAAACAAAAATGCACGAGATGGGAGAGAATTTAGTCATTGTGGAGTCTCCGGCCAAGGCCAAGACGATTGAGAAGTTTCTCGGAAAAGGATATACGGTAAAATCCAGTTTCGGACACATCCGGGACTTGAAGAAAAACGGGCTGGGCATCGACATCGAAAACGGTTTCGAGCCCCAGTACGAGATTTCTTCCGACAAGAAGAAGACGGTGGCCGAGCTGAGCGCCGCTGCCCAGAAGGCCCAGACTGTCTGGCTGGCATCCGATGAAGACCGTGAAGGAGAGGCCATTGCCTGGCATCTGTCCGAAACCCTCGGCCTGCCTGTCGAAAAGACACGCCGTATCGTCTTCCACGAGATCACCAAGCCCGCCATCCTCGAAGCCATCGAGAACCCGCGCGACATCGACATGAACCTGGTCAAGGCACAGCAGGCCCGCCGCGTCCTCGACCGCCTCGTCGGTTTCGAGCTCTCCCCCATCCTCTGGAAAAAGATCCAGCCGAAGCTCTCGGCCGGCCGCGTCCAGTCGGTGGCCCTGAAGCTCATCGTGGACCGCGAACGCGAAATCGCCGCATTCGACAGCAAGCCTTTCTTCCGCGTGGAAGGCGTCTTCCTGCCGGAAGGATCGAGAAAGCCCGTCCACGCCCTCCTCGACCGCAAGTTCGACACCGAGGAAGAAGCCCGTGCCTTCCTGGAACGTTGCAAAGGCGCCAGTTTCCGTGTCGGCGCCATCGACAAGAAAGAAGCGCACCGTTCCCCGGCACCGCCGTTCACCACCTCCACCCTGCAGCAGGAAGCCGCCCGCAAGCTCGGGTTCTCCGTCAGCCAGACCATGTCGATCGCCCAGCGCCTCTACGAGGCCGGTCTGATCACCTACATGCGTACCGACTCCATGAACCTCTCCTCGCTGGCCATCGGCACCACGAAAGAGACCGTCACCCGGCTCTACGGCGCCGAATACTCAAAGACCCGCAACTACCACACCCGCGTCAAGGGTGCCCAGGAGGCCCACGAAGCCATCCGCCCGACCTATGTGAGCAATCTCGAGATCGAAGGCACCGCGACAGAGAAAAAGCTGTACAACCTCATCTGGAAACGCACCGTCGCCTGCCAGATGGCCGACGCGCGCGTTGAAAAGACCGACGTCACCATCTGCTCCGACAGCCTTGCCGAGAAGTTTCTCGTTTCCGGCGAGCAGATCCTGTTCGACGGTTTCCTGAAAGTCTATATCGAGGGACGCGACGATGAGGAAGAAGAGGTGCAGGCCGTCCTCCCCCGCATGGAGCCGGGCCAGACCCTCCGCTGCGACAGCATCACCGCCCAGGAAAAATACACCCCGCATCCGCCGCGCTACAGCGAGGCCAGCCTGGTCAAGAAACTCGAGGAACTCGGCATCGGCCGTCCTTCCACCTACGCTTCGACCGTAAGCACCATCACCACCCGCGGTTATATCATCAAGGGCGACAAGCCCGGCACGGAACACCAGCTGGCTACCCTGACGCTCAAGGACGGCGTGGTGACCCACAGCTTCAAGCGTGAGATGGTCGGCGCCGAGAAAAAGAAACTCCTGCCCGAAAACATCGGCATGGTGGTGACCGACTTCCTGGCCGCCAACTTCGCCGACATCCTCAACTACGGCTTCACCGCCCAGGTGGAAGAGTCGTTCGACAAGGTAGCCAAGGGCAAGCTGGACTGGGACAAGGTCATCAGCGACTTCTACGGTCCGTTCCACCAGGAAGTGGAAGGCAGTTTCCAGGACCGTGAACATACGCATTCCGAGCGCTTCATCGGCAACGATCCCGCCACCGGCAAGCCGATCACGGCCCGCATCGGCCGTTTCGGCCCCCTGCTCCAGAAAGGCGACAACGACGATCCCGACAAACAGTTCGTCAGCCTGAAAAAAGGCCAGCTCATCGAATCGGTCACGCTCGAGGACGCCCTGCAGCTCTTCTCCCTGCCCCGCCTGGTGGGGCATTACGGCGACGCCGAGATCACGGCTGCCATCGGCCGCTTCGGCCCCTATGTGAAATACGACGGCAAGTTCGTGTCGCTGGCCAAAGGACAGGATCCCTACACGATTACCGAGGCCCAGGCCATCGCGCTGATCGAGGGCAAGAAAGAGCAGGAAGAGAAGAAAGTGATCGCCGAATTCCCGGCTTCCGGCATCCAGATTCTCAACGGCCGCTACGGTCCGTACCTCAAACAGGGGAAAGAAAATTATAAGATACCCCGGAAAACCAACCCTGCCACCCTCACGGAGGAGGCCTGCCAGGACCTCATCGCCAAGGCGCGCAAGAAGTAGAACTTACAATTTGTAAGTTTTTTCGAAAAAATATCTGTTTTTTCTTGGCAGCAAAAATACAAATTGCTATTTTTGCTGCTGTTATGGCAAGAATTGATTTTCAAGTAGACGAAATCGACCAGAAAATCCTGGCCTTTCTCGTGAAAAACGCAAGGATGCCTTTCCTGGAAATCGCCCGTGAATGCGGCGTTTCCGGAGCCGCCATCCACCAGCGGGTAAAAAAGATGGAGAACGCCGGTGTAATCACGGGCTCCCGTCTGCTCGTCAAACCCCAGGCACTCGGTCTCAACGTCTGTGTCTTCATCTGCGTCTCCCTGGCGGAAGCCAATGCCTACCCCAAGGTGATCGAGGCGCTCCGGAAGATTCCCGAAGTCGTCGAGTGTCATTTCGTAACCGGCCAGCACTCGCTGCTCCTGAAAGTGTACTGCTTCGACCAGGATCACCTGATGAATATCCTCATCGATACCATCCAGAACATTCCTGGCATCGGCAAGACCGAGACCATGGTCTCCCTCGACCAGGCTATCGAACGGCAGGTCTGGGTCAAGGACTACGACTACGTCAAAGGGCCGTCGCAGAAGAAGAAATAGCGAGCAGCGCCGCGGCCAGGCCCAGATCGTCCGGCGTCGTGATCTTCAGGTTGATCCGGTCGCCGGGAACGATATGCACCGTTCCGCCTGCTGCTTCGAATACGGAAGCATCGTCGGTGAAGGCCGGCGAGAACGGCTGCCGGTAAGCATCTTTCAATAAGCGGGCATCGAAGAGCTGGGGCGTCTGGACCAGCACCAGCCCGTCGCGGCTGACAGGGACGGAGACTTCCTCATCCTCCTTCCGCCGCACAGACTCCACCACGGGGACGGCCGGAATCACGGCCGGATATTTTTCAGCAGCTTCAAACAAGCGTTCCAGCAGCGCGGCCGACAAGAGCGGCCGTACGCCGTCGTGGATGGCCACCCTTCCGTCGTCGGAGACGAAGCGCAGGGCGTTCTGCACGGAATGAAATCGGGTGATGCCGCCCGATACCATGGTGTACCGCTCCAGGAAACCCGTCTGACGGCAGTAATCCCGCCACCAGTCTTTCTGCGCCTCCGGCAGGACCAGGATGATGTCGATCTTCGGATCGTAGGCCTGGAAACGTTCGATGGTATGGCGCAGGATGGGTTTCCCGCCGATTTCCAAAAACTGCTTGGGCCGGTCGGCCCCCATCCGGACACCCTGTCCACCAGCGACGATGACCGCGTATCGTTTCATGTGTATAACTCGTTAAAAAACTGCTTGACAAATTTAGCGAATAATCCCGAGAATATTCCTATTTTTGTATCTCTTAACAAACCGATTCAAATAGTCATACAATATGGGATTTTCTTTCTTGCAGCAGGAACTTGCTATCGACCTCGGAACGGCCAACACCGTCATTTTCATGAATGACAAGAAGGTCATCGACGAACCTTCCATTGTCGCCATCGACAAACTTACCGGCAGATGCATGGCGGTGGGAACCAAGGCCAAGGCCATGCAGGGCAAAGAGAACCAGAACATCAAGACCATCCGTCCCCTGAAAGACGGCGTGATCGCAGACTTCGACGCTTCCGAGCAGATGATCCGCGAGTTCATCCGGATGATCAACCCCAAGCGCAGCTTTTTCTCGCCCAGCCTCCGCATGGTCATCGGCATCCCTTCCGGATCGACGGAAGTGGAGAAGCGCGCCGTCCGCGACGCCGCCGAGCATTCCGGCGGCCGTGACGTCCAGATGATCTTCGAGCCGATGGCCTCCGCCCTCGGCATCGGCCTCGACGTCATCGCCCCGGCCGGCAACATGATCGTCGACATCGGCGGCGGCACCACCGAGGTGGCCGTCATCTCCCTCGGCGGCATCGTGGCCGACGAGAGCATCAAGACCGCCGGCGACGTGTTCACCAGCGAGATCCAGCAATACATGCGGCAGCAGTACAACATCCGCATCGGCGAACCGACCGCCGAACAGATCAAGATCCATGTCGGCTCCGCCATTTCCGAACTCGAAGAAGAGCCGGAGCCCTTCATCGTGAAAGGCCCGAACCTGATGACCGTCCATCCGGTCGAAGCACCGGTGACCTACCAGGAGATCGCGCACTGCCTCGACAAGTCGATCGCCAAGATCGAAGCTGCCGTGCTCAGCGTCCTCGAGAACACCCCGCCGGAGCTCTACAGCGACATCGTGCGCAACGGCATTTTCCTGACGGGCGGCGGCGCGCTGCTCCGCGGTCTTGACACGCGTCTGTCCAAGAAGATCAACATCCCCTTCCACGTGGCGGAAGACCCGCTCCGCGCCGTGGCCCGGGGTACCCGCATCGCCCTGAAGAACCCGAATTATCCCTTCCTCATGCGATGAACAACCGCAGCGGTCTCCTTTCAACGATTTCCGCCATCCTCCTGTTCCTCGTCCTCGCATCGCTCTCCATCCTGCTCGTGGTGGAGAACGGTGTCGTGCAACGGTTCAGGATCCTGGGGACCGCACGCGACATCCAGGCCTGGGGCTGGACCCGCACCAGCAACATCAGCTCGTTCTTCAACCTCCGTTCGGAAAACGAGCGCCTCGTGGCCGAAAACCTGCTCCTGCAGCAGCGGCTGGCCCGCTATCAGGCAGCCGACCGGCAGCTCGACAGCGCCGTCTTCCTCGTGGAGCCTGATTTCAGCTATCTCAGCGCGACCATCGTCAAGAACACCGTGGACCGCCAGCACAACCACCTGGTCATCGACCGCGGCAGCAAAGACGGCGTGGAACCCGGGCTGGGCGTGATCACGGCACGCGGCGTCGTCGGCATCATCGGCGCCGTGAGCGACCACTACGCCTACGTCATCTCCGTGCTGGGCGCCGGACAGACGGTCAGCGCCAAGCTGGCCGGCAGCGGTGCCTTCGGGCCGATGACCTGGCCCGGCATCCGGCCCGACCGCATGCTCCTGCAGGAGATTCCCGTACACGTCCAGGCCGCGCCGGGAGACACCGTGCTCACCAGCGGCTATTCCACCATCTATCCGCCCGACATCCCCGTCGGCAGCGTCGTCACGGCCAGGGTCAGCCAGGGATCTTCCCAGGAACTGGACGTAGCGCTGTTCGAGGATTTCCGCACCCTCCACACCGTCTACGTGGTCCGGAACAACCACCAACCCGAAATCGAAGAACTCTATGAACAAGTCCCATAGCATCCTCTTCTTCGTGCTGGTGTTCCTGCTGCAGCTGGTCATCTCCAACTACGTGAACCTGGGTCCCTGGATCATGCTCAGCCTGATGCCGTTCCTGATCCTGCAGCTTCCCGTGCAGCGCACGCCCCACATCGTGCTGCTTTCCGCCTTCGGGCTGGGGCTGCTGCTCGACTGGCTTTCGGCCGGCGTCCTCGGCCTCAACGCCTTCGCCGCCGTCGTGGCCGCAGCGCCGCGCCGCCTGCTCTACCGCAGGATCATCAACAACGACCGGCACGACGAGACCTGGATCCCGCTCCTGCGTGACGCCGGATTCGGCAAGTATCTCAAATACCTGCTCATCCTGACCGGCATCTACCTGGCCGCCTACATCCTGCTCGATTGCGTGAGCGTCCGTCCCTTCGGGTTCATCCTGGTCAAATTCGTCGCCAGCACCCTTGCCAGCACCGCGCTGGGCCTGCTGCTGGGCTACGCCTTCCAACGCCGGAGCTGAGCCATGGACAACTTCAAGAACCGCCGCGGCATCCTGGTCACCGCCATCGTCATCGCCTTCGCGGTGATCGCGTTCCGGCTGTTCCAGGTCCAGATCCTCGACAAGGAGTACCGCGTCACGGCCGAGAACAACGCGCTCAAGTACGAGACGCTCTATCCGGCCCGGGGACGCATCCTCGACCGCA
>JAEETO010000094.1 GCA_016290385.1 Bacteroidales bacterium
AACCGAGCACGTTGATAATCTTGTGCTTGTAGAGCTTCTCCATCTCGTCGCGAGCCGGACCCAGGTATTTGCGCGGGTCAAATTCGCCCGGCTTGTTGGCGAAGACCAGGCGGACGGCGGCGGTCATGGCCAGACGGGAGTCAGAGTCGATGTTGATCTTGCAGACAGCGCTCTTGGCGGCCTTGCGGAGCTGCTCCTCGGGAATGCCCACTGCATCGGGAAGCTTGCCACCGTTGGCATTGATGATGTCGACATATTCCTGCGGAACGCTGGAGGAGCCGTGGAGCACGATGGGGAAGCCGGGGAGCTTCTTCTCGATCTGCTTCAGCACGTCGAAGGCCAGCGGCGGCGGAACGAGCTTGCCGGTCTTGGGATCGCGGGTGCACTGCTCGGGTTTGAATTTGTAGGCGCCGTGGGAGGTGCCGATGGAGATGGCGAGGGAGTCACAGCCCGTCTTGGTGACGAAGTCGACGACTTCTTCGGGCTTGGTGTAGTGCGACTCTTCGGCGGCGACTTCGTCTTCCACGCCGGCGAGCACGCCGAGTTCGGCCTCGACGGTCACGCCGAAGCGGTGTGCGTAGCGCACGACCTTCTTGGTGAGGGCCACGTTCTCATCGTAGGGCAGGGCGCTGCCGTCGATCATGACGGACGAGAAACCGGTCTGGATGCAGCTCTTGCAGAGTTCGTAGCTGTCGCCGTGGTCGAGGTGCAGGACGATCTGGGGACGTTTCCAGCCCAGTTCCTTGGCATACTGGACGGCGCCTTCCGCCATGTAGCGGAGCAGCGTCTGGTTGGCATAGTTGCGGGCTCCTTTGGAAACCTGAAGGATGACAGGTGACTTGGTGTCGGCGCAAGCCTTGATGATGGCCTGCAGCTGCTCCATATTGTTGAAATTGAATGCCGGAATGGCGTAGCCGCCCTTGACGGCCTTGGCGAACATCGCCCGGGTGTTGACGAGACCCAACTCTTTGTAAGATACCATATTGTGTAGAATTAAAAAAGAATCTATGGTTTTTATGGCCACAAAGATAATGGAATTTCAACAAGAATTGACTATTTTTGCAAGCTGATAAACCAAAATCATCATAAATGGGTAAAGTAGTGATATTCTCGGCGCCTTCCGGATCGGGCAAGACCACAGTGGTCAACCACCTGCTGCAACGCTTCGACTGTTTCGCCTTCTCGGTTTCCGCCACTTCGCGGGCTCCGCGCGGCGCGGAACGCGACGGGGAAGCCTACTACTTCATTTCGGCCGACGAATTCCGCCGCCGCGCCGCCGCCGGCGACTTTGTGGAGTACGAAGAAGTGTACCAGGGCGTTTTCTACGGCACGCTCAAATCGGAAGTGGAGCGCATCTGGGCGATGGACAAAGTGATCCTGTTCGACGTCGACGTCAAGGGCGGCGTGAACCTCAAGCGCTTCTTCGGCGATGACGCCCTGTCGGTTTTCGTCAAGGCGCCTTCCATCCGGGAACTCCGCCGCCGGCTCGAACTGCGCGCAACCGACTCGCCGGAATTCATCGACGAACGCGTCCGCAAGGCCCGCATCGAAATGATGTACCAGCCCAAATTCGACTATGTGCTCGTTAACGACGACCTGCCCACCTGCCTGGCCGAAGCCGAGCGTGTGGTCGGGGAATTCCTGAAAGCCTGATATGCTGAAACCCGACGCTGCCAAGCCGAAAGCAGCGCTGCTCTTCGGCTCTTTCAATCCCCTCCACGAAGGCCACCTGGCCATCCTGCGCTACCTGGCGGAGCACCGCCTGGCCGATGAACTGCGCCTTGTGGTGTCGCCCCAGAGCCCCTTCAAGCAGGGCCAGGGCCTGCTCGACAACGCCCACGAGCGGCTGGACGCCGCCCGCGCCGCCGTCGCGCAGACCGGCCTGCCCGTCATAGTTTCCGACGTCGAATTCGACCTCCCGGAACCCCGCTATACCATCGATACCCTCCGCCATCTCCAACGCACCGAGCCCGACAAGGAATTCGTGCTGGTGATGGGCGGCGACAATATCACAGCGCTGGACAGTTGGCACCTGGCCGACGAACTCCTGCGCGATTTCGAAATCTGGGTCTATCCGCGCCCCGGCACCGACGCCCAGCCGTATGTGGACGCCTTCAACGCCCGTCCCTGCGTCAAAGGCGTAAAATATTTTAAAGACGCGCCGCAAAATAACATCTCCTCGACTGAGATCCGCGCCCGCAAAGTGCTTACATACGACGTCATCATCATCGGCGGCGGTATCACCGGCGTCGGCGTCGCGCGCGACTGCGCGCTCCGCGGCCTGAAGGCCGTGCTCGTGGAGCGCGACGACCTGACGGTCGGCGCCAGCGGCCGCAACCACGGCCTGCTCCACAGCGGCGCCCGCTACGCCATGGGCGACCCCGAATCAGCCCGCGAATGTATCGCTGAGAACCGCATCCTCAAGCAGATCGCCCCGCACTGTATCGACGCCTGCGACGGCCTTTTTGTGACGTTGCCGGAAGACGACCTCGGCTACCAGCAACGCTTCATCGACGCCTGTCTGGCCGCCGGAATCGACGCTGCCGCGATCGATCCCGCCGAGGCCCGCCGCATCGAGCCATCCGTCAACCCCGACCTGGTCGGCGCCGTCCTCGTTCCCGACGCCTCCGTCGACCCGTTCCGGCTGGTCTTCGCCAACGCCCTCGACGCCGCTGCCCGCGGCGCCGAGATCCTCAGCTACCACGAAGTCCGCGGCCTGCGCCGCGACGGCCGCCGCGTCACCGGCATCGACGTCTGGGACGTACGCGGCAAACAGGAGAAACATCTCGAGGCGCCCGTCATCGTCAACGCCGCCGGCACATGGGCCGGCCAGGTGGCCGCCATGGCCGGCGCCCGTATCACCATGTACCCCGACAAGGGCACGCTGCTCGTGTTCGGCACCCGCATCAACCAGCTGGTACTCAACCGCTGCCGTCCCTCGTCCGACGCCGACATCCTCGTCCCCAGCGACGTGACCACCATCCTCGGCACCACCTCGCAGCGCCTCGAACCGAAGGAGATTCCCGGCGCCAGGCCCACACCCGAAGAAGTCGACCTGCTGCTTGCCGAAGGCAGCAAGCTGGCCCCGGCCCTCCTGCAGACCAGGATCCTGCGCGCCTACAGCGGCATCCGTCCGCTCATCGCCCTCGACGGGGCCGAAGAAGGCGGCCGGCACATCAGCCGCAGCTTCGTGCTCTTCGACCACGAAAGCCGCGACGACGTGCCCGGCCTCGTGACCATCGCCGGCGGCAAGATGATGACCTACCGCCTCATGGCCGAGCGCACCGTCGACCTGATCTGCCGGAAGCTGGGCAGGGAAGTGGTCTGCACGACGGCCGAAGTGCCGTTGCCCGAGGCGATTGCGCGGCCTGAGCGTTTCGGCGGCCGCGTGATCTGCGAATGCGAGAACGTGCGGGAAGACGAGATCCGCTACGCCATCGACCAGCTGGGCGCCCGCACGCTGCTTGACCTGCGCCGTCGCACGCGCGTTGGCATGGGCTCCTGCCAGGGCCAGCTCTGCGCCCTGCGTGCCGCCCAGATGCTGCCCGAACCCGACGTGCGCGGCTTCATCAACGAGCGCTGGAAAGGCATCTATCCCGTGGCCTGGGGCGAAGCCATGCGCGAGGCCCAGCTCGCCCAATGGATGTATAAAGAGCAAAATCTATGACCTTCGACACCCTCATCATCGGCGGCGGCCACAGCGGCCTGCAGCAAGGCATCGCCCTTCAGAAACAAGGCCGGAGCTGCCTGATCGTCAGCACGGGCGAAAGCCCGCGCCGCTTCCGCGACCCCGAATGGTCGCAGGAAGTGGAGCGCCATCGCTTCGAAGACCTGGGCGGCTTCTGGCTCGAAGACCGCGTCCTCGGCGGCGAATTTTCAGGTACCAACGAAGGCGAAATCCTGAACCGAATCTTTACTGAAAGTAGGGGCGAAAAAGCACTTGATGCAGAACAATTTATACTAGCGACGGGAAGCTTCTACAGCGGCGGTCTGATGGCCGATCCGGAGCATGTCTGGGAACCCTTGTTCGGCCTCGACGTTTTCTTCGAGGGCGGCCATAAAGACTGGGTCCGGCCAGACTTTTTCGCGCCGCAACCCTTCATGTCGTTCGGCGTTCTGACCGATGCCGAGGGCCGCGTCCTGCGCGCCGGGAGACCGGTCCTGAACCTGCTGGCATATGGCTCAGTAGTCTCTTCGCGTTGCGCGCGATAATTATTTTGTATTTTCTTGCAGTTTTTCAGTAAAATCCGATAAATTTTGCTAATTTTGTATTTACGTTGCTGCGCCCATACCATTTCGGAGGGCTGGCAGTGACGTCAGGGACGGGAATGTGACTTGGACAGAGCACGGAACCGCACCTTGTGAATCGCCCGATTTTCGTGCAGCGACCCGGCCTTGCGCCCGCTGCCCAAGGTTGGGGAGTGGAAGGTACATCCCTTCACGAAGAAAAAGCCATGACGACAGCCCAAACCGCCGAATCCCCTGCCTGGTACGCCCTGAAGGTCTTCTACAGCAAGGCTCCGCAGGTGCAGGAAGACTTCCGCAAGTCCGGACACGACACCTACCTGCCGCAGATGATCGCTTCGCTGTTGTTCGTCCACTGTACCGAGCATCAGCTGCTGGCCTACAAGGACAGCCATGAAGGCAAGATGCTCTACTACACGGATCCGGCCGCGGCCGACCGGCGCAAGCCCGGCCGCATTCCCGACCGCGAGATGGACATCTTCCGGATCGCCTCGTCGCTGGCGGCAACCGATCCTGATGCCCTTTACCTGGGCAGTGACACCGAAAAGCTCTGCACCGGCGACCGCGTCCTCGTGACGGAAGGCCTCTACAAGGGCGCAGAAGGGTATGTGAAGCGCATCCGGCACGCGCGCAAGGTGCTGGTCGCCATCAAGGGGGTCGCCGTCGTGGCATTATCGAACATCCATCCGAAATATTTGCAAAAAATCAGCTAACGTCATTCCGGGCTTGACCCGGAATCTCAAACAATTATCGCTATGAAAATCGCAGTCGCAGGTACCGGCTATGTCGGTATGAGCATGGCCACGCTGCTGGCCCAGCACAACGAGGTGGTGGCGGTCGACGTCATCCCCGAGAAGGTTGAGAAGATCAACCGGCGCGAGAGCCCCATCCAGGACGAATACATCGAGAAATACCTGGCTGAAAAGCCGCTGAACCTCCGGGCTACGCTCGACGGAGCGGAGGCGTACAAAGGCGCTGAATTCGTGATCATCGCTGCCCCCACGAACTACGACCCCCAGAAGAACTTCTTCGATACGAGCCATGTGGAAGAGGTCATCGACCTGGTGCTCAGCGTCAATCCCGACGCGACGATGGTCATCAAATCTACGATCCCCGTGGGCTACACCCGCAGCCTGTACGTGAAATACGCCGCCCGCGGCGTCCAGAAGTTCAACCTGCTCTTCTCGCCGGAGTTCCTGCGCGAGAGCATGGCCCTCTACGACAATCTCTATCCCAGCCGCATCATCGTGGGATACCCGAAAATGATGCAGGGCTACGAAGAAGAGAACGCCGCTATCCGGAAGGTCGTGACGAACGACCTGGAGGAGCGGGCCCACACCTTCGCCCGGCTGCTGCAGGAAGGCGCCATCAAGCAGGACATCCCGACGCTCTTCATGGGCATGAAAGAGGCCGAGGCTGTGAAGCTCTTCGCGAACACCTATCTGGCCCTCCGCGTGAGCTACTTCAACGAACTGGACACCTACGCCGAGATGAAGGGCCTCGACACCCAGTCGATCATCGACGGCATCTGCCTCGACCCGCGCATCGGCGCGCACTACAACAACCCGAGCTTCGGCTATGGGGGTTACTGCCTGCCGAAAGACACGAAGCAGCTGTTGGCCAATTTCAACGACGTGCCGGAGAACCTGATCCAGGCCATCGTGGAGAGCAACCGCACGCGCAAAGACTACATTGCGGACCGTGTGCTGGAAAAAGCCGGCTACTACACGGCTTCCAGCGATTACGACACGGCCAAGGAGCACGAAGTCGTGGTGGGCGTGTACCGCCTGACCATGAAGTCCAACTCCGACAACTTCCGCCAGAGCGCCATCCAGGGCATCATGAAGCGCATCAAGGCCAAGGGCGCCACGGTTATCATCTACGAGCCGGCCCTGCCCGATGGCACGCGGTTCTTCGGCAGCCTCGTGGTCAACGACCTCGCCGAATTCAAGCGCCGCAGCCAGGCCATCATTGCCAACCGCTACGACCCCGTCCTCGACGACGTGGCCGACAAAGTTTACACCCGCGACATCTTCAAACGCGACTAATTTATCGTCATTCCGGGCTTGACCCGGAATCTCAAACATCATGAACTACCACATCTTCAGTCCCTACCGCGTCTGTCCTTTAGGCGCCCATGTCGACCACCAGCACGGCATCGTGACGGGTTTCGCCATCGACAAGGGCGTGGACCTGTGGTTCGACGTGCGCGACGATAGCCAGGTGTCGCTCGACTCCGAGACTTTCACGGGCCACGTGGAATTCGACATCGCCACCCCGACGCTTGTGAAACAGGGCAACTGGGGCGACTACGCGCGCGGCGCGAAGTTCGCCCTTCAGAAACGTTTCGAGCTCTCCCGCGGCATCAACGGGTCTATCAAGGGCTCCCTGCCCGTGGGTGGTCTCAGCAGCTCCGCCGCGGTGCTCATCGCCTATGTCATGGCCTTCGCCAAGGCCAACAACATCACGCTGACGCCCTTCGAGGTGATGAAGATCGCCTCCGAGGCGGAGCGCGAATACATTGGGCTCAACAACGGCCTGCTTGACCAGGCCTGTATCGCCCTGGGCCGGAAAGACCAGCTGCTGATGCTCGACTGCGAGAGCGACGAGTACCGGCTCATCCCCAAGGCCGAGAATATGCCGGACTTCGAATTCGGTATCTTCTTCTCCGGCCTGACCCGCAGCCTCATGAGCTCCGACTACAACCTCCGCGTGACCGAATGCAAGACCGCCGCGTGGATTGTGCAGGCCTATGAGAACGTGCCGCTTAAGGAGCACAGCAAGACCTTCCTGCGCGACATTTCCGAGACCATGTTCAAGCGTCATCGCGACGACATGCCGCCGCGTTTCGTGCGCCGCGGCGAGCATTTCTTCTCCGAACACAAGCGGGTGCGCGAGGGCATCACGGCCTGGGAGACGGGCAATCTGGAGTGGTTCGGCAGCCTTTCGAAGGCCAGCTGCGAAAGCTCCATCCACAACTACGAGTGCGGCTCACCCGAGTTGATCGCCATCTACGAGGCCATGCTTACGACAGATGGTATCTACGGCGGCCGTTTCTCGGGCGCCGGTTTCAAGGGTGCCTGTATCGCGCTGGTGGATCCGGCCAAGAAAGCAAGCATTGAGAAAGAAATCACAGAGAAGTACCTGGCGAAGTTCCCGCAGTACAAGGACTCTTTCCAGGTCTTCTTCTGCAAATCAGATGATGGCGCCAGATTTGTCTAACGTCATTCCGGACTTGATCCGGAATCTTTAATTGCCATGAAAACCATTGTCATCGCCGCCGGCTACGCCACGCGTCTCTATCCGCTGACTGAAAATTTCCCGAAGCCGTTGCTGGAGATCGGGAAGAGCACGATTCTCGACCGGATGCTCGATGATATCGATACTATTCCGGAGATCGATGAGCACATTGTGGTAACGAATCACAAGTTTGCGGGGATTTTTGAAGAATGGGCGAAACATCGTCATTCTGGGCTTGACCCGGAATCTCAGACCCCGGATCAAGTCCGGGGTGACGACAAGAATATTCGTATCCTGGACGACGGGACAACGACGAACGAGACGCGGCTGGGGGCGGTGCGGGACCTGGTCCTGGCGATCGAGACTTTCAGCATCGATGAGGACATCCTGGTGGTGGCGGCCGACAATATTCTGGATTTCAGTTTCCGGGGCTTTGTCGAGGCATTCCACCGAAAGGGCACGTCGATGATCATGTGCCACCACGAGCCGGAGCTCTACAAGCTGCAGCGGACGGGCGTGATCGCGGTCGATGCTGACATGCGCGTGCTGCTGATGCAGGAAAAGCCGCAGGAACCGGTGAGCCATCTGGCCGTGCCGCCGTTCTACATCTACCGCAAGGAAGACCTGCCGCTGATTCGCGGCGCCATTGCCAACGGCTGCGGAGCCGACGCCCCCGGCAACCTGGCCCACTATCTGGTCGACCGTACCGTCATCCACGCCTGGATGATGCCTGCCTGCCGCTTTGACATCGGCAGCCTGGATACGTACGAAGAAGCTAAACGAAAATACGCACAGAGTGACGGTAGCGGTCCAAACTGTGGGACGTTACCTTCAAAAAAGGCTTAAAATGACGGTAGCGGTCCAAGAAATGGGACGTTACCCGCACTGAATATTCATGAAGACGATTTTAGTTACCGGCTCGGCCGGATTCATCGGCGCCAACCTGGTCCTGCGCTTATTGGAAGACAGTGGGATTCCCCGTCATTCCGGGCTTGACCATTCCCGTCATTCCGGGCTTGACCATTCCCGTCATTCCGGGCTTGACCATTCCCGTCCTTCCGGGCTTGACCCGGAA
>JAEETO010000001.1 GCA_016290385.1 Bacteroidales bacterium
GCGAGGAGATCCGCATCGAGCAGGAAACGGCCCGCCGTGAAATCGCCGGAGAAGTGACCAACCTCTCCATCGAAGTGGCCGAGAAACTGGTCCGCGAGCACCTCAACTCCGCCGAAAAACAGCACAGCCTCATCGACAAGCTGATCGAAGAGGCCCGCGCCAGCCACCAACCCGTCAACTGACGCCTTAACCCATGGATGCCGGACTGATTGCCACCCGCTACGCACGCGCCCTTCTTCTCTATGCCAGGGAAGAACGGACCGAGGCACCGGTCTACGAGGACGCGCAGAAGCTGCTGGACGCGCTGCAAGGCCAGCGTGGCCTGACGGCCTGCATCGAGGGGCTCTCGCAAACCCTGCGGCACTTCGTGGCGCTGGTCATCCGCAACAAGCGCGTAGAATACCTTCCGGCCATCCTCCACAACTTCCGGGTACTCTATCGCCAGGATCACGGCATCACCCGGGCCTGGCTCACCACGGCGACGGAAGACCCGGAACTGGCCGGCAAACTGACGACCTTGATGAAGTTGCAGGGATTCACCCGGATCGACTTCCGGACCGAAGTCAATCCGGACCTGATCGGCGGCTTCATCCTGCAGATCGAAGACAAGCGGCTCGACGCCTCCATCGCATCGCAGCTGCGGACCATCCGCAAAGAATGGGAAGAAAAAAACAGTAATAATCGCAAGAATGGTTGATAATCTGAAAGCAAGTGAACTCTCCGAGATGCTGCTCAAGCAGCTCCGCGACATCAACATCGACGCCAAATATGAAGAAGTCGGCGAGGTGCTCCAGGTACACGACGGCGTGGTCCGCCTCTACGGGCTCACCAATGCCGAGGCCGGGGAACTCCTCGAATTCGACAGCGGCGTGATGGCCGTGGTCATGAACCTCGAAGAAGACAATGTTGGTGCCGTGCTCCTGGGCTCCACCGAAAAGGTGAAAGAGGGCATGACGGCCCGCCGCACCGGCCGCATCGCCTCCATCATGGTGGGCGAGAAAATGGTCGGGCGCGTGGTCAATCCGCTCGGCCAGCCCATCGACGGACAGGGCGAGATCGTCGGCGGCCTGACGGAGATGCCGCTCGAGCGCAAGGCGCCGGGCGTGATCTTCCGCCAGCCGGTGAACGAGCCGCTCCAGACCGGACTGAAGGCCGTCGATGCCATGATCCCCATCGGCCGCGGCCAGCGCGAGCTGATCATCGGCGACCGCCAGACGGGCAAGACCGCCATCGCCATCGACACCATCATCAACCAGCGGGCGAACTACGAGGCCGGCAAGCCGGTCTATTGCATCTATGTTGCCATCGGGCAGAAGGGATCCACCGTGGCGAGCATCGTGAACGTCCTCCGGGAGAAGGGCGCGATGGACTACACCATCGTGGTGGCGGCGAATGCCGCCGACCCGGCCGCCCTGCAATACTATGCGCCGTTCGCCGGCGCCGCCATCGGCGAGTACTTCCGCGACACGGGGCGCCACGCCCTGGTGGTCTACGACGACCTCTCCAAACAGGCCGTCGCCTACCGTGAGGTGTCGCTGATCCTGCGCCGTCCTTCCGGCCGCGAAGCCTACCCGGGCGACATCTTCTACCTGCACTCCCGCCTGCTCGAAAGGGCGGCCAAGATCATCGACCAGCAGGAAGTCGCCGAGCAGATGAACGACCTGCCCGTCAGCCTCAAGGGCAAGGTCCGCGGCGGCGGCTCCCTCACCGCCCTCCCGATTATTGAGACGCAGGCCGGCGACGTGTCGGCCTACATCCCGACCAACGTGATCTCCATCACCGACGGCCAGATCTTCCTGGAGACCGACCTCTTCAACCAGGGCTTCCGCCCCGCCATCAACGTGGGTATTTCCGTTTCGCGCGTGGGCGGCAGCGCGCAGGTCAAGAGCATGAAGAAAGTGGCCGGCACGCTGAAGATCGACCAGGCGCAGTACCGCGAGCTCGAATCGTTCAGCAAGTTTTCCAGCGACATGGACACCGTCACCAGCCTGACCATCGACAAGGGCCGCAAGAACAACGTGCTGCTCATCCAGCCGCAGTACAGCCCGATGCCAGTGGGCGAGCAGGTAGCCATCCTCTACTGCGGCACCAACGCCCTGATGAAAGACATTCCCCTGTCGAAAGTTCCCGAGTTCCAGAAGCTTTTCCTGGAGCAGATGCGTTCCGACCACCGCGCCGACGTACTCGACCCGCTGGCCAAGGGCAAGATCGACAAGGTCATCACTGACACCATAGAACGCGTAGCCGCCGGCATCGTCGCCTCTCTCAACCAGTAAACCATGGCCTCACTCAAGGAGACAAAGACACGGATCGCCTCGGTCAAGAGCACCCTGCAGATCACTGCGGCCATGAAGATGGTCGCGGCGGCCAAGCTCCACCGGGCCCAGCAGGCCATCGCCGGCATGCTGCCCTATGGGGAGAAACTGCATGGTATCTTGCAGAACCTGCTGGCAGACAGCGCCGTCCGCAAGTCGCTCGAGACTCCGCTGCTGCAGGAAAACGGCAGTCCGCGCGTAGCCGTGGTCGCCTTTTCATCGAACAGCTCGCTCTGCGGCGGCTTCAACGCCACGGCTGTCAAATCGCTTCTGGGTGAACTTGGCGCACTGGAAGACGCCGGCTTGTCCCGCGAACAGATCGACCTGTATCCCGTGGGACGGAAAGTGGCCGAAGCGGCACGGAAGACGGGCTTCCGCATCCGCCGCGACGCCTCGGTGCTGCTCGACAAGCCCGCCTATGAGCCTGCCGCCGACCTGGCGCGCCAGCTCATCGAAAGCTTTGAAAAAGGAGAAGTGGGCCGCATCGTCCTGCTTTACAATCACTATAAATCCAACGCGTCCCAGCCGCCCACCCGCGAGCTTTACCTGCCGCTGGAGCTGCCCGCTACCCTGGAAAGCCGGGAAGAAGACGACCTGATCGTGGAACCGGGCCGGAAGGAAGTCGTGGAGGCGCTGCTGCCCAAAGTGCTGCTGCTCAAGATCTACACCGTGCTGATGGACAGCTACGCCGCCGAGCAGGCCGCCCGGACCGTAGCCATGCAGCTGGCCAGCGACAACGCCGACGAACTCCTCGACCAGCTGACCCTCGAATACAACAAACGCCGCCAGCAAGCCATCACGAGCGAACTGCTCGACATCGTCGGCGGCAGCCTGACATAAACATAAAAACATACACCTATGAAGAAGTATCTCTATCTCTTTGCGACATTGATTCTCGCAGCCGCCTGCGGACAGGACACCATGACCGTCAAAGGCACGATCGCCGAAGGCGAGACCTTCCCCGAAGACCAGCTCGTGTATCTGTGTGACGGCAAGACCGTCCTCGACTCCGCTGCCGTGGTCAATGGCACCTTCGAACTCAAGGCCCCGGCCAACCCGGAAAAAAGGTACAACATCGTTGCCAATTTCCGCGAGCGTGCGCCCAGGGACCGCAACTGGAACTATGGCGTGATCGCTGAAAAAGGCGTCATGCAGGTAATTTTCGCCCCGGTTCCCCTCAATTGCAGCGTGGAAGGTTCCAGGATCAACCAGGCCGTTGCCGAATTCGACGACCAGATCAATGCCATCACCAAGGAATATCGCGAAAAAGCTGCCGCCATCGACGACGATGACGAAGAGGCAGGCGAAGCCCTTTACGAGGAAACGATGGGCAAGATCAAGGAAGCCAGCCTGGCAGCCATCGAAAAGAACCCGGACAACTACATCGCCCGCTACGCCCTGCAGAACGTCATCTACGACCTGTCGCTCGAAGAACTCGACGGCATCCTGGCCAAGTGCGGCAAGTTCGTATCGGAAGACGAAGCGATCAGCCGCATCCGCAACTGCAAGGTCGCCGAGCAGGAGACCGCCGAAGGCAAGCCGTTCGTCGACTTTGCCGGCAAGACTCCGGAAGGCGCCGACATCAAGCTCTCCGACATCGTCGGCAAGGGTCGCTGGGTACTTACCGACTTCTGGGCATCGTGGTGTGGACCGTGCATGCGCGAGATTCCCAACATCAAGAAGACGCACAAGGAACTCTCCGGCGATAAGTTCACCGTGCTGGGCGTGGCCGTCTGGGACGGCGACAACAGCGCCAGTGTCAAGAAGATGGCCGAAATGGAAATGACATGGCCGCAGATCTTCGTGGGTGAAGACAAGAACCCGACCGACATGTACGGCATCACCGGCATCCCGACCATGATTCTCTTTGCGCCCGACGGCACCATCTACAAACGTGGCGAGAGCCTTCGCGGCGCGAAGATGATGGAAACCGTCCGCGACATCATCAACCAATAAACTGACTTTTATGAAAAGAATCGCCATGCTTTTGGCCACCGCCCTCGCCCTTTACGGCTGTACGCCTGACTACAAAGCATTGTATAACAGCGTCGTGGAGGAACTCTCCAAGGAGCGGTACCAGGGTCGCAGCGTCCGGGGGGACGGCGACATGCTGGCGGCCCGCTACCTGATCGACCAACTCTCCGCCATCGAAGACGTCGTAGCCTGCGAAGCTGCCGGACCCGAAGAGACGGTGGCACGCCCCTATCTCAAAAGCGTGGTGGAACCTTCCGATGCGGGACGATGGAACGTGCCTGGAGACAAGGAAAAATATCTTCCCTGGCTCCAGCACTTCCAATTCCCGATGAACGTGATGCGCGGGGCCATGTCCCTGGCAGTGGACGGCGTGGACTACGCCCCCACCTTCGACTTTACGGTCAAGGAATTCTCACCCACGTGCCACGGTTTCTTCCGGGTAACCTGGCTCGATGAAGAGGCCTACCGGCCCGAAGGCTTCATCGAGCACCTCAACAGCGGCCTGTACCGCGACCAGTTCGTGGTCATCGACTGGAATCATTATCTGGAAGCCCTCCAGCCCGATCCCTTCGACAAATACCAGCCGTACCTGACGCAGCTCGACCAGGTGGGCGGCATCATCCTCCGGCAGGAAGAGCAGTTCCCCTATTTCAAGGCCCGTTCCTGGTACGTGACGCCCTGCCCCGTCCTCTTCGTGAACGGATCGTTCCCTTCCGACGCCCGGGAGATCGAGTTGCATCTCGACGCCGAGATGATCCCGGTCCGCGATGCCCACAACATCGTGGCCTGGCTGCCCGGCACCGATGCCGGCAGCGACCGCTACTACACCTTCATCGCCCATTACGACCACCTGGGCTACATGGGCAACGACTTCATGTTCCCCGGGGCCAACGACAATGCTTCCGGAGCGGCCATGCTGGTAACACTGGCCAAATACTTCAGCAAGCACCGCCCGCAGCACGGCATCCAGTTCATCCTGCTTGACGCGGAAGAAGAAAACCTGCTCGGTGCCTTCTTCTATTGTGCGAATCCGCGCAAGCCCCTCGACAAGATCAACTATCTGATCGATCTCGACATGGTGGCCGACAACGGTCGCCTGCTGGCCACGGAGATTTCCCAGAACGGCACCTACGGCCTGGAGCTTTTCCGCGAAATCAATCACGACGGCAAGTTCCCGCCGTTCAACATCGCCGTGCAGCCGCTTTCCGACAACAGCGACCATTTCGCATTTGCGGAAAAGGGCGTTCCCGCTATTTATTTCACCACGGAAGGCTCACTGCTGGAACACTACCATACGCCGCGCGATACCTACGCCAACACCAGCGATGAGAACTTCGACCGGCTTTTCCACCTGGTCACCGAATTCATCAGGATTTCAGCTGCCAGAGAATAACATTTTCCCTGCTTACGGAATGCGGGTGCCATGGAATTCCATGGCGCCCGTTTCTTTTGCCAGGGACGGGAGATTGGCGCTATTGACGCCGCGGCCGACGAGGATGATGAGGCGGGGGCCGGCGCGGCGGACGAGCAGGGCGAGTGTGCCGCGGCCGTCCCAGGCCGTTGGGGCCTGGCCGGAGGTCAGGAGGCGGGTGCAGCCAAGGGAGATGACGGTTTCGAGGGCGACGAACGGGTCCTGGGTGCAAACGTCGAAGGCGCGGTGGAAGGTGACAGGGAGCGGCCGGGCGGCGGCGACGAGCCGTCGCATGGCGGCGAGGTCGATGGCGCCCTCCGGCGTCAGCGCCCCGACGACGATACCGGCTGCGCCAACGGACTTGCAAAACTCGATATCATCGATCATCTGCACGATATCGCTTGCATCATAGGCAAAATCCGAGATTGAAAAGCAGTCCGTCATGCCGGGCTTGACCCGGCATCTGATCAAGACATTGACGGGAATGGTCAGGGCGCTGACGACTTCGCGGATGAGGTCGCGGGGCGGCGTGACGCCGCCGACGGCCAGGTCGGCGCATAGCTCGATGCGGTCGGCACCGCGCTGCTGCGCCGCCAGCGCTTCTTCCAATGTTGTGCAACAGCTTTCAACGATCATAGCTGCGGGAGGATACGCTTGAGATCATCTGCGAGGGATGTGTTATAACCCTGCGAAAAATAGACGATGCGACCGAAGCTGTCGCAGATCGTCACGACCGGCTTCTGGCGCGAGTCGCTCTTGACACCGGCACAAAGCATCTCCAGGATGGAGCCGTCTGCATCTTTTTCGATGAGTACCGGCCTGCCCCATTCCTTCAGGACCGGTGCGAGGTTTTCCAACTGCCGCCGTGCATGCACCGACGGCTCATCGCGGTCACCCAGCACGGCCAGCAGATAGTAGCCGCGGCCGGTCTGCGGCAGGAAACGGTCGGCATCCATTGTGCCAAGTACCGAAATACCGTCTTCGGCTTTGCGCATCACCAGCGGCACCTCTGTCGTTTCACCAGCATTTACCATAAAGAATTCGTTGTGCGACAACACACTTCCGTCAGCCAGACGCGTCCCGCTCGTGAGCATGTAGAAACCTTCTTCAAGTTCAAGCGGGAAGATAGTATTCCAAGGATTGTGGTCCGAATCTTCTCCGACGGTACAGAGGCTGGTCGTCCCCGTCTCCGGGAAGATCTTCGTCAAGGTAAACTGATAGTAATATTCCGGCGCATCCGGACCGTCATACGCTACTTTCAGCATACCCTTCGCGACAGCAGGCTGTTCTTCATGATCCATCGAAGCATAGCCAGACAGCGGATCGAGCTGCTCCTCCAGGCCGCTGGCCCGGCAAAGAGCGACGTAGAAGATGTCATGGTTCCGGCGGTCCGCCTTTCCGCTATGGAGCACGTCAATGGGCGCCATCCGAAGTCCTTGCGGATTGCGTTCGTTCTCCAGCCGAATGTTAGCGACAATCCATTTCACGATCTCCGGCCGGCTCTTCAGTCCCAACGCAGAGAGTTCGGCGAAATAAGGTTTGAGCGGCTCCAAATCCACACGCGGACAGTCGCGCAAAGGGTTGAAGGTGCCGTCAATATGTGTATAAGCATCTTCCAGGACATCGAGCGTCACATCACCGCGGTCCTTCGCACTCAGCGAAGAGAGCAATGCACGGGCATTGTCATCATCATGGGCCGCCAGGAAAGCATCGATGACAGCGGCGTTACCCTTCGGCCGGGCCTCACGCAAGGCATCCTCCTCCTTCAGGCGCTCCGCATTCCGTGCAATCTCCTCGGGTGTTGCGCCCGACGGTAGCGGATTCTCCGCCGGCGGAACGATGTCCAGGTCCATCGCGCAGCGTTCACCGATTTCGTGGTCAAGCACCAATGTCACGGCCTCTCCGTCGATCAAGGCCAGACCGAAACGCTCCTCTTTCGAAGCAAAGGCCACCATGTCGCCGCATCCCATATCAAGCGCCGCCTGGCCTTCCCGGTCCGTCTGATATGCCGCCACGGTATAGTATTCCCCGTAGTTATAAATCTTGAATTCCACACGGGCATCCTTTACAGGCTGGCCTTTCTCGTCCACCACCGTCACAACGCTGCGCCGTGCCGGCACATAACCACGAATCACATTGATTTCCGTGTAGCAAGGTGTCCGCTGGATCACATCCTCGTCGCCATGATAATCGCCGAACACCTTCGTATGCAGGATCAGTGCCCGGGACACCGGCCCGGTGAACCAGGCCATGTTGAGCCGCGGCTCCGGCTCGCAGGCCCCCATGAACTGCCACTTTCCATCGACAAAGACCTCCACCCAGGCGTGGTTGTCGTCGGTGTGCGCCCAGCGCGGGGTATAGACCTGCCGGGCCGGTATGCCCGCTGCCCGCAGTGCAGCCACGGCCAGCACCGACTCCTCGCCACAACGACCCACGCCCCGCTGGATCGTCTGCAGCGGCGAAGAAGTCCGTCCGTCAGACGGCTGGTAGGTCGCCATCTCGTGGCACCAGTGGTTGATCTCCAACGCCGCCTCGCCGATCGACATCCCTTCGACGCGGGAACAGAGCGTATCGGCGTAGAGCGTACGGAAGTCGTCGAGCGGTTCGTTGTTCACGCGCAGCGGCAGTACGAAGTGCCTGAACTCCCGTTCGGGGATGTCCCAGCCCATGCGGTCGCGTACTTCCAGCGTCTTGTCGACATTCGCCTGCCAGTACGTCATAGGCTTCGCAGCCAGGTCCGGCCAGGGCATGTAGGCGTACAGGAAATCGACATACTGTTCGGTCTCACTCTTCGGCCCGCTCCCGCAGGAAACCAGCACGGCAAAGGCCGCCAGCAGAAAGAAAAACTTTCTCATAAACTACAGGATCGTCACTTCATCGACGAAAATGTGCGACTGTCCGCCGGCACCGTCATGCCAGGCGGGGAGTTCGCCGAACGACTTCGCATACACCCGCACGTAGCGCGCCTTGTCTTTCGTCCGGACCGGCGCCGTGAACTCATGAATCTGGACCGTGTAGTCCTGCGGATCCACTTCGTGCATCACATGGGCCTGCTGCTCATAGGATTTCCCGTCGCGGGACGTAAAGAAATCCACCCAATGCGGCAAAACGATCCAGGCACCGGTGTCCTGCAGGAAGCTGGCACTCAGGCTGGACAGGCTTTTCTCCGCGCCCAGGTCGATGACGGCCTCGAAATCCGTGTCCTGAAAGCCCTGCCAGCCGCCAAGCCGGAAGTTCTTCTGGCCGCGGATGCCGTCGACGATGGCATTGTCACCTCCACCGTTATACATCGGATTGCAGGGATGCACCAGCTGCACTTTGTAATTGTTGTCCACCCGGCGCAGCACCGTCTGCATCGTGAAACTGCGGTGACCTGCCGCATCCGTGCAATAGGCATAGACCGTGCAGTTGCGGCTCACGGTGAACGGACGTTCATAAAGGTCGAAGGAACCGCCGGGGATGCCGCCTTCCGGAATCACCTGGTACCAGATGCGGTAGTCTTTGTCGGCCGCCTCGATCTCTACTTTGGTAAAGGCATTGAAAGTCGGGGATGCCACCTTGAACCAGGGATTGACCACGATGGTCTGCTCGACCTCCGAGACAGGCCGCTGCGACGGCTGGGCACCGAAGGCAGGGTTGGGCGTCTCGTCCATGCCGAAGACGAAGGTATGGCCGCCTTCGATGTCGGAGAAGCGGATATAGGCCTTCGAATAGGGCTTGCCGTCCCGCATCATGTGGTTGATGTAGCGGTTGGTGCTGCTGGCCCGCGGGGCACGGACGGTGAAGTCCTTGCCGTTCTCCAGATGGATCACGGCGTTGCGGAAGACCGGCGAACCGAGAGCGTACTGGTCGCTTCCCGGCGTGACGGGATAGAAGCCCAGCGAACTCATTACATACCAGGCAGACATCTGGCCGCAGTCTTCGTTGCCGCAAAGGCCGTCCGGCTGTGACGAGAAGAGTTCATCCATGATCCGGCGGACCATCCGCTGCGTCTTCCAAGGGACACCGATATAGTCGTAAAGATAGGCGATGTGATGGCTCGGCTCGTTGCCCTGGACATACTGCCCGATCATGCCGGTCATGTCGGCCTGCTCCCGGCCGGTGGACTGGCTGGAGGTGGTGAAGAGTTCGTCGAGCCACTGCTCCATGGAGCCGTCGCCGCCGCTGACCTCCACCAGCCCGCTGATATCGTGCTGTACATGGAAAGAGTACTGCCAGGCGTTGGCTTCGGTATAGTGTGCATTGACTTCCGTGGGATCGAAGGGATCGAGCCACATGCCGTTGACACGGGGACGCATGAAGCCGGTGGAAGGATCATAGACGTTGCGCCAGTACTGGGAACGGGTCAGGAAGGTTGCTTCGGTGATGGGGTCGCCGGCGGCGTGGGCCACCCGGGCGATGCACCAGTCATCCACTGCGTATTCCAGGGTACGGGACACATCCTCATGCTCCTTGTCACCCAGCACAAGTCCGTTGTCCCGATAAATGTCGATGCCGTACTCCGGATAGTTGGCCGTGGCGACCAGTGCTTCCAGTGCCTTCTTGATGTCGAAGTCGCGGATGCCCTTCGACACGGCGTCCGCGATCATCGGAGCGGCACTGTAGCCGATCATGCAGTCGGTCTCGTTGGCGCTGAGCTCCCAGCGCGGCAGTTTGCCCTGCTCGTTGTAGATGGAGATCATCGACTTGATGAAATCGACCGTCCGCTCGCGCTCGATGATGTTGAACAGCGGATGCAGGGTACGGTAGGTGTCCCAGAGCGAGAAGATATGGTAGCGGTCGAATCCGTCGGCCTTGTGGACCTTGCGGTCCATGCCGCGGTACTCGCCGTTGATGTCGGAATAGAGGCTCGGCGCGATGGCGGTATGATAGAGCGCGGTATAGAAGATTTTCATGGCTTCGGCATCTCCCTCCACGTCGATCTTCGAGAGGAATTTCTCCCATTCGCGGCGGGTGGATTCACGCAGCAGGTCGAAGGAGAAGATGCCTTTCTTCATCAGGCTGTTCTCCGATTCGAGATTGGCGCGGGCATTGGTCTCGGAAACCGAAGAGATGCCCACGCGGACCAGGAGTTCATGCGAACGGGCACGGCCGGAGGCATCGGCGAAAGAGAGCAGGGCGCGTCTTTCGGGGCTGTCGGTCCCTTCTTCCACGATCATCTCTGAAATCGGGCGGGAGAATTCCATGTAGAAATACACGATCTGGTCGTCGGCCCACCACGAGGAGCGACGGTAGCCCTGGATGGCATAGTCGCTTGCACGTGTGATTTTTGAATCAAGCACTTTGTCGCGCGGGACCAGGTCCAGCACCAGCTGCGGAATCACACCTTTGGGGAAGGTGTAGCGATGCATGCCCACCCGGCGGCCCACCGTCAGCTCGGCTTCCACGTCCCAGCGGTCGAGATGGACCCGGTAGTAACCGGCAGAGGCACTCTCGCGCGCATGCGAAAAAGGCGAACGGTAGTTCTCTTCCGTCATCGGACCCTCGAAGTTCGTCACGGGCATCACACGGATGTCACAGAGGTCGGCACAACCGGTGCCGCTCAGGTGCGTGTGGCTGAAGCCGTTGATGGTCGTGTCGCTGTAGTGGTAGCCGGAACAACCGTCCCAGTTGTGCTCGCGCGTGTCCGGGCTGAGCTGGATCATGCCGAAAGGATACGCGGCCCCGGGGAAGGTATGGCCGTGAAAATCGGTTCCGATGAAGGGATTGACGAGGTCGGCATGTTTCGTACGGAGTACGCCGGCCTGCAGCAGGAACGGAATGCCTGCCAACAAGACGAGGAGGATCAGATGCTTTTTCATAGTTGTAAAAATACAAATTTTTGGTTAATTTTACGGGATAATTAGCGTAAAATATGAAAAGATTGTCTCTGCTGTGTTTCCTGCTGCTGGCGGTGCTGCCCGAAGCCCGGGCCCAGGCCGGCGCCGTGGTCTACAGCCTTCCCCGCACGACCGTCTGCTTGACCGTCGAAGCCCGTCGTGAAGCCTTCACCGCCGGACCCTATGCCGCCTACGCCCAGAAATACCTCGGCGTGGCCGCCCGCACGAAAAACGAGACCAGCTATACCCTCCTGTCCGTCACCCTGACGCCCTATGTGGAGGCTGATCCGGACGTCCGCTACACCATCTCCATTCCGGAACGGTCGAGCATCACCTTCCTGCAACTGTGCAGCCAGGGGCTGGTGGCGATGGCCGACAATTACACCGGCAAGCCCGCCGCCTGGCGCTTCGCGAGCCAGGCCGGCGCCGAACGCTTCGAAGGTGTCGATCCGCAGGGCAACCTTGGACACGAGACGACCACCCTCTACAAGGCCGTCCGCACCGACGAGGGCTATGAGCGCGTACCCGTGACCCAGGACAACGTCGTGGAGAAATCGCCCGACCGCAAGGCCGCCGACGCCGCCGCCACCATCTTCAACCTGCGCGAAAAACGCCAGCAGATCGCCACCGGCGACACCGACGCCACCTTCAGCGGCGAAGCCCTTCAGGCCGCCATCGACGAACTCACCCGCCTCGAAGAACGTTATCTTACCCTCTTCTACGGTATCCGCGAAGAATCCATCGAAATCAAGCATTTCGACGTTACCCCCGTCCCCGGCACACAGCGTTACACCGCCCTGCGCGTCAGCGACCAGGGCCTGCAGCCCGCATCCGTCACGGAAGGCAAGCCCGTGACGCTCGAATTCCAGGCCGAGCCCCTCAAAACCCCTGAAGCCGCATCCGACCGCAGCAAGGAAATCCCCGTCCACTACCGCATCCCCGCCATCACCCGTTGCCGCGTGAACTACGACGGCCAGCTGCTGCTGGAGAGCCGTGTCCCCGTGTACCAGTTCGGGGAAGAAAGCACCCTGCCCCTCAATTCGCTTCTCACCAAATAAGATCATACTTTAATTACTCAACATTATGCCTATCCGTCAATTAGAACCCAAGAACGTTTGGAACAATTTCTATTCGCTCACCCAGATTCCCCGTCCCTCGGGACATACCCAGAAAGTCGCCAAATTCCTTGTCAACTGGGCCAAGGACCTCGGCCTGGAAGCCTTCCAGGACGAGTGCGGCAACGTAATCATCCGCAAACCCGCCACCCCGGGCATGGAAGGCCGCAAGGGCATCGTACTCCAGGCCCACATGGACATGGTCCCGCAGAAGAACAACGACAAGAAGCACGACTTTACGAAAGACCCGATCGAGACCCGCATCGTCAAGGAGAAAGACGGCGACTGGGTCTATGCCTGCGGCACGACCCTGGGCGCGGACGACGGCCTCGGCGTGGCGGCAGCCATGTCGGTCCTCGAATCCAAGACCATCAAGCACGGTCCCCTCGAAGCCCTCTTTACCGTCGATGAAGAGACCCGCATGGTCGGCGCCAAGGCCCTCAAGCCCGGTATCCTGAAGGGAGACATCCTCCTGAACCTCGACTCCGAGACGGAAGGCGAACTCTATGTGGGCTGCGCCGGCGGCGTTGACGCCAATATTTCTTTCAAATACAAGGAATTGCCGCTTCCGAAAGGCTTCAAGGCATTCAAGCTCATCGTTACCGGCCTGCGCGGCGGCCACTCCGGCATGGAGATCAATGAAGGCCGCGGCAACGCCAACAAGGTGATGGCCCGTCTGCTCCTGCCCATCCTCCGCGACAACAAGGGCAAGCTCGTGAGTTTCAACGGCGGCAACATGCGCAACGCCATCCCGCGTGAAGCAGAAGCCGTCTTTGCCGTGCCGGCCGACAAGGTCGAAGCCGTGAAAGCCTATGTCGAACAGACCACGGCCACCGTCAAGTCTGAACTCGCACCCATCGATCCGGGCCTGATCATCACGATCGAGCCGGTCCGCGCATCGAAGGTCATCGCCGGGAACACGGGCCTGAAACTGGTCAAAGCCCTGTATGCCTGCCCGAATGCCGTCGACCGCATGAGTCTCGAGGTGCCGGGTCTCGTGGAGACTTCCAACAACCTGGCCATCGTCAAGACCGACAAGGGCGTAATCACCGTCAACACCCTGCTGCGCGGTTCCTCCGACACCCTCAAGATGGACCTGGCCGAAGCCGTCCGCGCCGCGTTCGAGCTGGCCGGTGCCAAGGTCTGGTTTGACGGAGCCTATTCCGGCTGGAGCCCCAACATGGCCTCGCCCATCCTCAAGACCATGAAGGCACAGTACAAGAAACTCTTCGGCAAGGAACCCGCCGTGATGGCCATCCACGCCGGCCTCGAGTGCGGCATCCTGGCGGGAGCCTATCCCAACTGGGACATGATCTCCTGCGGCCCGACGCTCAAGTCGCCCCACTCCCCGGACGAGCGCTGCTTCGTGCCTTCCGTCGACAAATGGTGGAAGTTCATCGTCGCCGTCATCGAGGACGCGCCGAAGAAATAATTTTGCAGATTCAAAAATAATCTCTACATTTGCAGCCCTTTGGGAAAAACCCGAAGGGCTTTATTAATATAAATTTATCCACTGAAATGTTAAAACAGTACGAAACCGTTTTCATTGCAACTCCCGTTTTGTCTGATGTCCAGATGAAGGAAGCGGTTGCCAAGTACACCAGCTTCATCACCGACAACGGTGGGAAGATCGTGTGTCAGGAGGATTGGGGCCTGAAGAAACTCGCCTACCCGATCCAGAAGAAAACTACCGGTTTCTATCACCTGGTCGAGTTCCAGGCAGAGCCGGAGTTCATTGCAAAATTTGAGACCCAGTTCAAACGCGACGAGCGGATCCTCCGCTTCCAGACTGTGTCGATGGACAAGCACGCGATCGCTTACGCCGAGCGCCGTCGTGCCAAACTGAGTGGCGCAACCCAGCCGGCCGAGGCTCCCGCCGAAGCTCCCGCTGCCGAATAAGCATACGACTATGGCACAGAACGACGACATCCGCTACCTGAACCCCGTCAACGTCGAGGTCAAGAAGAAGAAATACTGCCGCTTCAAGAAAGCAGGCATCAAATATGTCGACTACAAGGATGCTGAATTCCTGAAGAAGTTCCTCAACGAGCAGGGCAAGATCCTTCCCCGCCGTATCACCGGTACTTCCCTGAAGTTCCAGAAGAAAGTCTCGCAAGCTGTCAAGAGAGCCCGCCACCTGGCGCTTCTCCCGTATGTAACCGACCTGATGAAATAAGGAGGAAACACCATGGAAGTCATTCTCAAACAAGACATTCAGAACCTTGGTAACAAGGACGACATCGTGACCGTGAAGAATGGTTACGGCGCAAACTGGCTGATTCCCCAGGGCCTGGCCATCATGGCTACCCCGACTGCCAAGAAGATTCACGCCGAGAACATGCGTCAGCGCGCACACAAGGAGCAGGCGCTCCGCGACGCTGCCGAGAAACTCGCCGCCCAGCTCGCTGAGGTGACCGTGAAGGTCCCCGCCAAGGTGAGCGAAACCGGCAAGGTGTTCGGTTCGGTCAACAATATCCAGGTTGCCGACGCCCTCGTGGCCGCCGGTTTCAACGTGGACCGCAAGAACATCACCCTCGTGGGCGACGCCCTGGTCAAGCAGGTCGGCGAATACGAAGCCGTGGTGAAATGCTACAAAGACATCAAGGCCACCGTTAAGTTCAACGTTGTCCCTGAAGAGGCCTAAACCTCATTCTTAACCTAAAACGCAACGATGCCGGGCGGCTTTTTCGAAAGAGAGCCGCCCGGTTCTTTTTCATTCGTTTCCGGCCTGGTGGAAAGTATATTGCCCATACACTTGCCACTCCTCCGGCTTACGGTCCGTTAGGTTGATGACAAACGTACGCTTTTCGGAAGAAGGGTTGGCCGGGACGGTGAAAGTAAATATGCACTTTGAATATGGATCGGTCATATTCCACGATACATATTCGATATTCATTTTGACATCCGGATCGTCACAGAATATGTTCCACAGACAGCCATTGTTAAGAAGGTCGGCCGTAAAGGATCCACCCTCAGCCGGAAGTGTCGGTTCCTGCCAGTTGTCAAACCATACCTTTGCCGGCGAACCCTCCTGATAGACGGGGATTTGCAACTCCCGGGTCTCACCCGTGCCGGTGTATGGATTCCGGTATTTCAGCCTGACGGCGGCGGTGCGGCGGCCATAACGCAGATTCTCGCGGGCATGTATCTTGAGGACGTTGTCGCCCGATCGGCCGCTCGCGGGCGATACCGACAGGAAATAGAAGCCAACCGTCGCTATGCCTTCCGCCTCCCAGTCGCAGTTGGATGAAACCATGATGGAGACGTCGCCGCCTTCGGCATCGAAGGAGAGATAATCTTCGACGCTGGTCGTCAGTTTGGGATCGGTCGGAAAGAACTCGCAGGATGCAAGCATCCACGAAATAGCCAGAAGGATGAAAAATGTCCGTCGCATAAGTCCATGTGATGTGTGTTCACATATATAGATGCATTCCGGCCGAAAACATTGCGTCCGAACCCGCGAAAAGATTGAGGACACACTCCTGCTGGAGGGTAAACATCTGAATAATAGTCAGATACACAATATCACCCTCCCCCTGCAAGGGGAGGGTGATTATATGTAAAGCGCTATGGTTCAGCAAGATGTCATCCAGCGGAGGACAAATTAAAGCGTCCGGTACTTCTTGCCGTACTGGAGCTGCTGCTGGAGGAAGTCGTCGCCGTAGACGATCTGGTAATCAACGACCTCGCCGTCCTTGACCACCGGCACGATGTCGGGATTGATGAAGCCGCGGTAGGGCTTCAGGCCGAGGCTGGCGTAGCGTGCGAGCACTTCTTTGTGCAGCTCAGGATCGATGTTCACGGCATACTTCTGGACAAGGGCCTTGCCGGCTTCGTAGTCGCCTTCCGACTTGATGCGCTGGATTTCGGCGAGGAGTTCGCCGAAGAGGCCGCGGAGTTTTTCGAAGTCATTGACCACGAAATAGGTCTTGCCGTCGCGCACCTTCTTCTCAATCACGTTGTCGGCCTTGCCGTGCTCGTAGCACCAGTCGGCGATGAGCTTGCGGTTCTGCATGTGGGCCTCGGTATTGGGCTTGCCCAGCTCGACACGGCTGAACTGCGTCATGATGCCGTTGCGGATGTAGCTCATATAGGCTGCCTTGTAGGCGTCGGGGCTGTCGAGCAGGCCGAGTTCCACCAGTTTCGGATCGGCCATGTAGTAGAGGCCGAAGAGGTCGGCGCGGGCTTCTTCCAGTGTGGATGTGAATTCCTTGAGCGCGTTGGCCGGCGTTCCGGGCAGCAGCTGGCCGGAGCCGTGGCCGAGGCATTCGTGCAGATCGGTGTGCAGGTTGTCGGTGACGTTACCGTACTTCTTGCAGAGGTCGATCTCGTCCTGGTCCCAGGCGAATTCCGAGAGGACGCTCTTCGGGCGCTGCTCCGACGCAAGCGCGTAGGCGTCGGTGATGTTGGCGATGGTCACAGACTTGGAACCGTGCTCCTTGCGGATCCAGTCGGCGTTGGGCAGGTTGATGCCGATGGCCGTGGCGGGATAGTTGTCACCGGCGATGACGGCCACGTTGATGACCTTGGCCGAGACGCCCTTGACTTCTTTCTTCTTGAAGCGGGGATCGATCGGCGAGTGGTCCTCGAACCACTGGGCGTTGCTGCTGATGGTCTCGGTACGCTTAGAAGCCTCGCGGTCGCGGTAGTTCACGATGCCTTCCCAGGAAGCCTTGCGGCCGAGGGGATCGTCATAGTCCTCGATGAAGCCGTTGACGAAGTCCACGTCGCTGTCAGTGTCGGCCACCCAGCTGATGTTGTACTGGTCCCACATGCGCAGGTCGCCCGTCTTGTAGTATTCGATGAGTTCGTCGATGTATTTCTTCTGCAGGTCGTTCTCGGCGTAAGCGCGGGCAGCTTCCAGATGACCGATGATCACCTCGAGGGCCGGGCCGTAGATCCCGCCTACCTTCCAGGTCTTCTCCACGACCTTGCCGTCTTCCTTCACGACCTTGCTGTTGAGGCCGTAGCTGATGGGGTGCGGATCGGACGGGTCTTCCATCTTCGCATAGAAGTCGTTGACTTCTGCTGCGTTGACATCATCATAGAAGTTCACGGCAGAAGCCTCCACGAGGTCTTTCTCCGTGCCCTGATACTGCAGCGTGGGGTACAGGTCCGGATTGAAGATCACATCCTTGAGGAAGACTACGCGCCCGGCCTCCGTACCCACGGCCTGCATCAGGCTCTCAAAATAGGCTTCGGAGCAGCCGGGGATGATCTTGTCGTTGGCATAGTGGTGATGGATGCCGTTGCTGAAGAACACGCGTTTGGCATAGGTCAGGAAGTTCTCCCATTCCTCGCCCTTGCGTTCGCCTTTGTAGTTCTCAAGGATGTTCTCGAGGACGTGGCGGATTTCCAGATTGTATTTGAAATTCTGGTCCCAGGTAATGTCGCGGCCCGCCTTGGCGGCTTCCGACAGATGATAGATGTAGGCTTTCTGCTGGAAACTCAGTTCTTCCCAGCCGGGCACCTGGTAACGCAGTACCTCGATGTCAGCAAATTCGTCGATGGAATACTTGAACTGGGGGTCGCCGGTCTTCGATCCGCAGGATGTCAGCACCAGGCCCAGTCCGGTCGTGATGATCATGGCTTTGATAAGTTTCATATGGAATAGCTTCGATTATTATTGTGATTGGCACGGTTTTGTTTGACAAAGATAGCTAATTTTCGTATCATTGCATTTTGGACCGTGGTACGGAGAGTTTGTATGAGACGATTTGTCCTTCTTCTTTGCGCGTCGCTGTGCCTTTGCGCCTGCAACCGTGACGAGCGTCTGGCCAAAGAACGCCAGATGCTGCTGGTGTATTTTGCCGGCAACAATTCGCTTTCATCAGAAGGAATCAGCGACTTTGCCAACATCAAGGAGAACTGGCTGCCGACCACCCGGGGCAGCGAGAAGGTGCTGCTGGTCTATCATCATTTCATGGATGAAGCGCCCGTACTGGTGCGCCTGTCGGCGGACCGCCGCGGCAATGTCGTGGAAGATATCATCAAAGAATATCCATACGGTACGAGTTCTGTCGATCCGCAGACGCTTTCGACCGTCCTGGCCGACGCGGAAGAGGCCTGGCCTTCCGCGCATCACGGGATCGTCCTGTGGTCGCATGGCAGCGGCTTCCTGCCGCCGGGCTACTATGCCAATCCCCAGGAACGACTATGGGAAGGTCCGGAATCCCTGGAACCCGATCCCTATGCCGACATGGTCAAGTCGGACGATTCCGTCGTGAAGAGTTTTGGCGAAGAGAATGGCAGAGAAATGGACCTGATCGACCTGCGCAAGGCGCTTTCCCGTTTCCATTACGATTTCATCGTCTTCGACTGCTGTCTGATGGCCAACGTGGAACTGGCCTATGAACTGCGCAATGTCTGCGACTACCTGCTCTTCTCTCCCACAGAGATCCTGACGGACGGGTTCCCCTATGACATGATGATGCAGGCTATCTTCAACCAGCCTGCCGAATCCGCCATGCGAAGCATCGCCCAGAGCTATATGGCCCACTACCGCGAATACGCCGGCATCTATTGCTCGGCCACTATCAGCCTGGTCCGCACCTATGGCTTCCAGGCTCTTGCTGAAGCCTGTCAGACCGTGTTCCGTAACCATCAGGAGCAGATTCTGATGCTCGACCGGAGCAAAGTCCAGCCCTATTTCCGCTACAACAAGCATTGGTATTACGACATTGACGACTTCGTGCAGCAAGTGGCCGATGACAGTGAATACCAAGCCTTCAACCGGGCTCTCAACCAGGTCGTCATCTATCGCGACGCCACCGACTACTTCCTCGACCTGCAGATATCACACTATTCGGGCCTCAGTATCTACATCCCCCGGCCCGAATACACCGTCCTCAACAACTATTACAAGACCCTCGCCTGGAACCAGGCCACCGGACTGGTCCAGTAGTTCCCGCAAACATAAGTACCGGACGCAGAATCATTCCGGCCGACGCCCGAAGGAGCGTTGGTGTGGACTATTGGTTCTTTCCAACGGAATCCTTGACATGCATTACATGCAATTGTTGTACTCTGTCGACATGAACTAAGCCGGACAGGGCAATTCTGTCACGAATGGCTTTCTTGACCATACGAACCTGACTACTGCTGATTCCCAACATTCTGCCGATCTCATTCGGACTGAAATCCATTTCTGTCAAAATAAAAACCGTTCTCTGTTGTGTGCCTTCAAGCAGTTCATCAACTTTTCTAACTATCTCCGGTAAAGTATCATGATATTCCTCCAATAACGACTGTAAATTCCTAGAGATATTTGACTTATTCTCTTGAATAAACTGATTCAAGGCTTCCTGTCGATCTTTATCCGGCAGATTATGGATAATCGCCAGTCGCTTATTGACGCCAGCATATGTAGCCAAAACGCTACTGACTACCGATTTGGCGACAGCATCTTTTTTCGCTTCTCGCTGTAATTGCATAGTATTCTTACGCACCAGTTCCTTCTCACGGATTAATAGGACAACGATGATCAGTAATGCGATAAAAAGAATAATTACGATATTCCTATCCCGTCGAACTCGGTCGAGAGCGGCCTCTTTTGTTGCTATGTCATACTGCTTTTCAAGCTCAAGGATTCTCTTATTCGCCTTTTGCTCGTAACTCTCTAATAGCGAAACATAAGCGAGCGTCGCATAGTGTGAGGTTGAATCAGCATAACCCCAATTGGCATAGAGATCAGCAAGATTCCGGTAATATACATGGTAATATTCTTTATCAGATTCTCTGCGGTTAACAAATGCTATCTTTTCATATTCAATTGCCTTACTCCACTCCCCCTTCTTTCTGTAAATTGAAGCAAGTAACTTGTTTTTTGCCCCCATATCTGCAGGAGAGGGGTTCCAGCACAGGCTATAATACAAAGCGCTATCTAGTTGAGAACGACAGTGCAGGAAGAATATTGCTTTCGCATTGTCCAGACGGCTCGAATGGAAATCCGGGTGATTGTTCAGTAATGAATTCAGAGCATCGAATGTCCTCTCAGCCTGTAGGCTATCCTTACCACTTGTCAAACAAATCAATAATTCGCAATAATCCAATATCTCATTTCGATAATTACCCATCTTCTATATCAATCGCCTTTTGGTAATGGTTCGAAGCGCTTTCGTAATTACCATTGAAATCATTGATTTTTCCAAGATAAGTATGAATCAAAGCAATGAGACGATTGTCTTGAATAGAATGGTCATTTACAATCCTTTCAGCTGAAAGCATATAGTGATGTGCCATTGTATCAGCAAAAGATAATTTATACAATATCAATCCGTTATAAAACAAGGAGCGGGCTTGATTGTAATAATCATGTGTTTTTGTCACATAATATTTTCGAGACAAGGAAATTATAGAATCATCATAAAAAGAGATATGGTTTTTGTGTTGCGCGATTGTTTTAAGAAGATAATAATATGCTTTATCGCCTTTCGTCAAGGACTGTTCGTCAATCATAGAAAGCGAGTCCAAGGCTTGCTCAGGGGAGGAATAAAGCATCCGGTCGATTTGGGATAGGTTGTGGGGATACCGACCGACTGACATTCCTCCGTTGACAGAAATGACAGCCAACAATAACATTTTTATAAATAGTGCTTTCAAAGTATGTTATTTTCTCAAAGTAACAACATATACTTATTTCGAATTTAGTTGAAATTTTCTTCACTATAATCTATATTGGGTTAATCTTTTCATCAATTGCTCATTATTTGGATTAGTTCGGTCTAATTATCAGCGTTTTATATATAGCTCGATTGCTACGCTTTTTTTTTAGTGCAAATGTGATCTGCCCATAATCTCTGTCCCGAGCAAATAAGGCAATCGGAATATCACAAGCATTTGATTATCAATGAACAGCTAACGCAATCAAACAGCAAATTCTTGCTATTTTACACATAATATTTGATCTTTGTAGAGGAATCTAACTATTCATTTAATAACAGTTCACTACTCAACATTTGAGGTTCACTTAGCATCATATAATAAAATGCCTACTTTCATGAAACACACACTCACATTTTTGTTAGTTGCCGTTCTCTGCCTGAGTGGATGCACAGAAATGGAGGATCTTACCATTGATCCCAATCAGTTTGATATCCAATCTTTGAGCAACCTCTCCTGCTATTCCATCAAGATCCAGCCCGCCCATACCAATACGATAGGAAAGCGGGGCGGAGACTTTGTGGTAACGGCCTGTATTGATGAAACAATCAATCCCAATACGAAGTTACCCAATGTTTTGAAAAACGAGTTCTTTACGGAGAGTCTGAATCTGGATGCATCTTTTGTGGAATTTAAAGGGAGGGAACAAGTCAATGAACAGACCGTCCGCTATACTTTCCATTTTAAAGAGAACCTTTCGGGACAGGAGCGGGGAATCGGTACACGAGTCATGGATACCACATTCTTGTACAATGGTATTCATGCAGCAATAGGTGGTTTCTCCATCATCCAACTTGCGGAATGATATTTCCCGTCTGGAGCCTAATCATCTGATTGATAATTGATAATGCAAAATCACCCTCCCCTTGCAAGGGGAGGGGTGATTATATGTAAGTACCTGTCTTTCTGACGATTAATCTCCAGCGGCTAGTATTACAGATGCGTTCGGATGATGTCGGCACCCATGGCGGCGGCGCGGGATTCGTATTCGCGGACGATGTCGCCGCATGTGTCGGGAGTCAGGCCGCGGGGCTGCCAGATGAAACGTTTGCGCGAGACGCCCACCAGCAGCGGACGCCGGAAGGATTTGAGTTCGTCGAGCCGGTCGAAGAGCGTCTGGTTTTCTTCGTTGCTTTTGGAGAAGCCGAAGCCCGGGTCGAGCACCCAGTCTGAAACCCCGGCTTCTTTGGCCCGGACGGCAAAGTCCCGGAAATATTGCTTCACGCTGTCGACGATGTCTACGTAGGCATACGGCTGGTGCATCGTCTCGAAATCGCCCTGATGGTGCATTGCCACGTAGCGCAGGCCGAGACGGCCGGCCACGGGCAGCATTGCCGGGTCCCATTCTCCCGAGGAGATGTCATTGATCCAGAACCGTCCCATCGCCTGATAGGCCATCACCACGATCGAGGCCCGGAAGGTGTCGATTGAAAACGTGACGCCAGCATAGTGGCGCGCCGCCTCTTCGACTACAGGTTCCAGCCGTTTCCATTCCGTATCAGCATCCACCAGTTCGGCACCGGGGCGTGAAGACATGGGCCCCAGGTCGAGGATGTCCGCCCCTGCGTCCAGCAGCGCGTCGGCCCGCCGGCGGAAGGCATCGACCGTGGAAACACGTGAAGGAGCATAGAAGGAGTCCTCGTTGAGGTTGATGATTCCCATGATTTTCGTTTGTCCGGTGCTCATCTTTTTCGTATCTTTACAAATTGTATTGCAAAGATAATACTTTATGCTGATCGTTCTCGAAGGATTGGATGGCGCCGGCAAATCGACGCAACTCAAGATGGTGACCTCCTATTTCACGTCGCTGGGGCGGAAAGTGGAATACCTCCATTTCCCGCGCTATACGGCGCCGGTCTATGGCGAGCTCATCGCCAAGTTCCTGAGGGGCGATTTCGGTGCCATCGACCAGGTGCATCCGCAGCTGGTGGCCCTGCTCTTCGCCGAAGACCGTCGCGATGCCGCCACGCAGATCCGTGGGTGGATGGACGAAGGCCGCGTGGTGATCCTCGACCGCTACGTCTATTCCAACATCGCCTTCCAGTGTGCCAAGCTTCCCGATGAAAAGGAAGCTGCCGCCCTGCGCGACTGGATCTTCGAACTCGAATACCAGCACAACGACATCCCCCGGCCGACCCTCAACCTGTTCCTCGACGTGCCCATCTCCTTCGTGGACGCCAAGCTCAAGATCAACCGCAAAGGCGGCGACCGGGCCTATCTGGAAGGCAAGGCCGATATCCACGAAGCCGACATCCGCTTCCAGATGAAGGTACGCGAGCACTACCTCGGGCAGTGCCGCCGCGACCCGCATTTCATCCGCATCGACTGCAGTGACCCGGACGGCAACATGCTGCCTGCCGCCGACATCTTCCGCCGCATCCGCAACGAAATCGAAATGCGCTCATGAGATTCCTGCTCGCCCTTTTCAGGATCCTTTTCGCCCTGACCTTCATCGTCTCGGGCGCACTCAAGCTGGTCGATCCGGTCGGAACGGGCCTCATCGTCAAGGAGTACCTCGATTTCATGCATCTGGACGCCCTCGAACCCGCCGCCATCGGACTGGGCATCGCACTGGCCGTCACCGAATTCACCATCGGCATCTGCATCCTGGGCGGCCTGCGTATCCGCATCATCTCCTGGATTACGCTCATCATGGTCGCGGGCTTCACCGGCCTTACGCTCTACCTGATGCTTTTCAATCCCATCAGCGACTGCGGCTGCTTCGGCGAAGCCATCCATCTGACCAATACCCAGACCTTCCTGAAAAACGTCGTGCTACTGGTGCTGGCCATCCTGATCTTCCTGGGGCGCAAGCGCGCCACCCGCATCGCCCCGGCCTGGCTCGAGTGGACGTTCGTGGGCATTTTCGCCTTGCTGGCCACGGCCGTGGCGATCCGGGCGCTGGCCACCATCCCGCAAGTCGATTTCACTGCCTACCGAGTGGGAAACAGCCTCGACGAACTGGCACAGGAAAACCAGGCACGATACGAGACCACCTTCCTCTATACCAAGGACGGTCATACCGAAGAATTCACGCTCGACAACCTGCCGGACGAGAGCTGGACCTATCTCGACAGCAAGACCGTGCAGGTGGGCGGATCCACGAAGATGGCGCAGGTCGACTTCACATTGGAACAAATGGAAGGCCCGGTACTGGCCGTAACGATCTATAATCCCGAAGCCCTTGACGCGGGGCAGTTGGAAAGAATCGAACATTTCAAGCAGGCTGCGGCACTACGGGGCCAGGAAGTGGTGGTTTACGGGCCGTCCGGCGATTATGTGACGGCCGACCGCAAATCGCTCATGACACTCAACCGCAGCAACGGCGGCGCCGTATATTTCAACGACGCCACGATCGTGGCGAAATGGGCCAATCTTGAGTTGCCGGAAGTCGACCTGGCCGCCGTACTCGACGAAGACCCCGATGTGCTGATCCTCCGGCACCGCATCCGGGAACAACTCTATGTCAGCATCCTGATTGCCGGTGCGCTGGTGCTGATGGCTTTCATGCGCATCATCTGCAAATCTTTCATTATCGTCAAGTGACATGGACATCGCTGTCGTCATCCTCAACTGGAACGGTCTGAACATGCTGCAGACCTATCTGCCGACCCTGATCGGACGGACCTCGCTTCCCGGCACTTTCATCGTGGTGGCCGACAACGGTTCCACGGACGGCTCCGTTGCCTGGCTGCGGGCGGAGTATCCGGAAATCCGGACGCTGTGCTTCGACAAGAATTACGGCTTCACGGGCGGCTACAACCGTGCGCTTCGGGAGATAGATGCTGACTACTACGTGTTGCTCAACTCCGACATCGAGGTCGGCGAAGGCTGGCTCGAACCGCTGGAAAATTTCATGGAAGAGCATCCCGATGTCGGCATCTGCCAGCCCAAGGTGCTGTCGATAGCCGAGCGTGACCGCTTCGAATACGCAGGGGCGGCGGGCGGCTTCATCGACCGTTATGGGTATCCGTTCTGCCGCGGGCGCATCCTTTCGAACATCGAGAAAGATACGGGCCAGTACGACGAGCCGGTGGAATGCTTCTGGGCGACTGGCGCATGTCTGATGGTACGCAGTGCGATCTATCACCATCTGGGCGGTCTCGACGAATTGTTCTTTGCCCATATGGAGGAGATTGATTTCTGCTGGCGGGCCAAGATGCTGGGCTATCAGGTGTGGTGTGTGCCAACCTCGAAGGTCTGGCATGTGGGTGGCGGCACGCTGCCCAACAATTCTCCCCGGAAGCTCTACTTCAACTACCGCAACAACCTGCTGATGCTCTACAAGAACCTGCCGGAAAGCATCCGCCGCAGGCGTATTTTTGTCCGCATGTGTCTTGACGGGGCTTCAGCCGCCGTCTATCTGGTCACGGGCAAATGGTCGTTCTTCAGCGCCGTCTGGAAGGCGCACCGCGACTACCGCCGCCTCCGCCGCGAAGAAGATCCGTCACCTTTCGAGGAAGAGCGCAACAACATCGGCCTCTATGCCGGCAGCATCATCCTCCGCTTCTTCCTTTCCGGCAAGAAACTCCGCTGGAGCGACATCGAAAGATATTTGTAACCCAAACTGAAATGTTTCCCGGTCGCGAGCGGCTGGGGATCTTCATTTTCCGTCAGGGGTTGACGCAACATTTGCAGGTGATTGGCATCTATATATGTGAATACATATCACACTATGCGCCGAATGCTATTATGCCTGCTGGCCTTGTTATGGCTGCCAGTCTCCTGTGAATTCTTGCAAAACGATCCTGTCTTGACGATTGACGCTGAAGATGGTTGGATTACTTTTGACGCCGAAGGCGGCGACAGCACCATCCTGATTACTTCCAACTGCGACTGGGAGGCGGAAAGCCTGGGCAGTTCGACGGGGGAATCTTTCTTTTCTGTGTCTCCCCGTAGCGGCAAGCCGGGTGAAAGCGTTCTTACGGTACACGTACTCCCGCAACAGGTTGTCTGGCCCCGCGGTGGAAGTCTCGTACTGAAATACCGAAAGACGTACGTCAGCCCGGTCGAGACCAGGGAACTGTATGTCAATGTCTATCAGAAAGGTGCGGCTGAAAAGATCTGGTTCGGAGACTGGCAGGAGCCGACGCTCCCAGCCGAAGGCGGAAGTTTTACGACCAACCTCTTTTACAACGGCCAGACCTGGTGGGTGACCTGCGATGACCCGGATGTCAAATTGGATTTTGCGTGGAAACAACATGACAATGATCCAATAAAGACGGTCACCGTCACGGTTTCAGTTGCGGCCAACCCATCCACAGAAAAACGCTCCTTCACGCTGAAAGTCAGCGACCGTAGAGAACAGAATTTCTACGGCGATTACGTCTTTCATCAGCAGGCTGGCACCGCCGCTGGGGTCTAACCGCCTATTCAACAGGTTCTTATGTATAATCACCCTCCCTCTACTGGTGGAGGGTGATTTTGTGTATAGCGCTGTACTCCAGCGGGTTGTTCTCCAGCCGTAAAATTATATTTGGAAATCGGCCTGTCAGGATATTATCTTTGTATGAAAAATAGTGCGATATGAGGGGAAAGATTACATTTCGACAAGGTGCGGTCCAGCACATCTATCAAAAAACCATCAACGGTTTCCTGATTTTCTATTCAACACGAGATTGCCTGGTCTTTTTTACGATCCTTGCGACAGCTACCCGCCGGTATGGTGTACATATCCTAGGCATTTGCCTGATGGTCGACCATGTACATATCCTGGTCGAAGCCCGGTGCAAGCGGGACATTGACCTGTTTGTCCGTCTCTACACAAGCTGGTTTGTAAGAATGTACAATGACTGGTATGGAAGGAACGGTCCATTCTTCTATTCGCCTTACGGAATTGCCTCGAAAGTTTCTGACAAGGACATCCGGAATGCCATCGCCTATCTCTACAATAATCCGGTGGAGCGATTAATGTGCAAGCGTGCTGAGCAGGCGCATTGGAACTTTTTGGCATATGCTGACGGCCAGTATCATTTTTCCCCGCCCATCCGACTCGACAAAGCGCGCGCGCCGATGCGTCGTGCCATCGAAGAAGTCAAGATTTCCCGCAGGGTGGACATGCCCCTCAATTATGCCCAACTGAAAAGAATGACCAAGCCCTTGCTTCCTGAAGAACAGCAGCAATTAACGGACTTCATCGTCCAAAGCTACAACTGCGTAGACTATGCTGACCTCCTGTATCGTTATGGTAGCTACAAAGATCTGGTAATGGCCATCAATACTACGACAGGCAGCGAGTACGTCATCAAGGAGGACTTTGTGGGAAGATCAGACAGGATTTTTCAAAAGATGTCCGCCTTCCTGCTGGAGTCGCACCGGATTGAATGCATGGACGAACTGCATCGCCTTCCCGAATCGGAACGCAGCGCCCTAATCGCCCCGTTGGGCATCCGTACCGGCGCCAGCCGGCGCCAGCTCGAGAAGTATCTCCACCTAAGCTGAATGCCGCTATGTCTGGAGATTAATCATCTGAAAATAAGCCAGATATAAGAAATCACCCTCCCCCAGCACGGGGAGGGTGATTTTACATAAGTAGCTGATGATTAGTCGATTAATCCCCATCGGTGGCGCCAGCCTGCTGATGAAAGACATGCTGGCCGAAACTTTTGCTACTTGAAATAGCGGTTGTACAAGCCTTCGAAGCCTTTGCCGTGACGGGCTTCGTCCTTGGCCATCTCATGGACCGAGTCGTGGATGGCGTCGTAGCCGAGCTGTTTGGCACGGGTAGCGATGGCTTTCTTGCCTTCGCAGGCACCGGCCTCGGCTTCCATGCGTTTCTTTAGGTTGGTCTTGGTGTCCCATACCACTTCGCCCAGCATCTCAGCGATACGGGCGGCATGGTCGGCCTCCTCGAAGGCATAGCGACGGAATGCCTCGGCAACTTCGGGATAACCCTCGCGGTCGGCCTGACGGCTCATGGCCAGATACATGCCCACTTCTGAGCATTCTCCGTTAAAGTGATCCTTCAAGCCCTGCCACACTTCGGGGTCGCAGCCTTTGGCCACGCCGATCACGTGCTCGTCGACAAAGGTCAGGCCGCCTTCGCTCTCGACCACTTCATTGAATTTCTCCCTGGGGGCTTTGCAAATCGGGCATTTCTCGGGGGCCTCGGGGCCTTCGTGCACATAACCGCACACGGTGCAGATCCATTTCTTTTTCATGATATTGTCGTTTTGAATATTTATAATTTAGAATTATTATAATCTGTTACAAATTTATTCAATTAATTGGTATCCACCAAAAAAAAACATATCTTTGCGGTCCGCTTAAAAAGGGAAACCTTTTGGTGCAATGGGAGCCGGACCCGATCCGGCTTGAGTAACACATTTTAAAACAAAGACAATGAAACATTTCGAACTCAACGGTAAGAAGAGAATTACCGGCAAGAAGGCAGACGTCAAGAGCGTCCGCAAAGAAGACCGCGTTCCTTGCGTCATCTACGGCGCGGGCGTCGAGAACGTTTCTTTCTCGGTCGACGAGAAGGAACTCAAGGGTCTCACCCACACTCCGTACTCCCACATCGTGGACCTCGACATCGAAGGCACGAAACACCAGGCCATCCTCAAGGCGATCCAGTATCACCCGGTGACCGACCGCGCCCTCCACGTGGACTTCCTCGCCCTCGATCCGAAAAAGCCCGTCACCATCGACGTGCCCATCAAGATCACCGGTAACTCCATCGGTGTCCGCCAGGGTGGCAAGCTGAACGTTCCGACCCGCAAGCTCAAAGTCTGCGGCCAGATCGAGAACCTCCCCGACGAACTTCCGGTCGACATCACCGAACTGGGCCTCGGCAAGCAGATCAACGCCGGCGACCTCAAATACGACGGTTTCCAGATTGTCTCGCCGAAGGGTACGCTGGTCTGCGCTGTCCGCGCAACCCGCAACTCCAACGCCGCCGCTACGGAAGCAGCTGCTGAATAGTCGACGACCCTATGAACTACCTTGTAGTCGGACTGGGCAACATCGGCGAGGAATACGCCGCCACCCGACACAACATGGGATTTATGGTATTGGATGCCTGGGCTCAGGCATCCAATGCTGTTTTTACGCCCAGCCGCTACGGCGCCGTCGCCGAAATCTCGTACAAAGGCCGGAAATTCACGCTCGTGAAGCCTTCCACCTACATGAACCTCAGTGGCAGGGCTGTCCGCTACTGGTTGCAGAAAACCAAGATCCCGCAGGAGAATCTTCTGGTGGTGGTCGACGACCTGGCCATTCCTTTCGGTACCCTGCGCCTGCGCAAACGCGGCTCGGCCGGCGGACACAACGGCCTCAAGAGCATCGACTATGAACTGGCGAGCGACGATTATGCCCGCCTGCGCGTGGGAACAGGCAACGGCGGTTTCGCCGAAGGCCATCAGGTGGATTTCGTGTTGGGCGAACTGTTGCTGGAAGAAAAACGCGCCATGCCGGAACTGCTGGAACGCGCCGTGGCCGCCATCAAGTGCTACGGGACGGAAGGTATAGACCGGGCCATGACGCAATTCAACCGCGCCAAGCCCGCCGAAGCGGCCACGCCGGATCAGTCTTCGTCTTCTCCTTCAAAAAAAGAATCGTAGAGCGACTCCATGTCGCGGCGCTCCTTCTTCGTCGGTCGGCCGGCTCCCCGGTCCCGCCGGATGAAGAAGGTCTCCACCGGAGCGTGCAGTTTGTCGAGCTCGCTCTGCGGCGTCAGGTTCTCGGCAAAGCGGGGAACGTCTTTGGCACCTACCCGCTTTTCGAGCGGAGCCACCACTTTATAGGTATAGAGAATGGGGCCCTTCCGGACGGTGATCACGTCACCCGCCTTCACTTCCCGGGCAGGCTTGACATCCGCTCCGTTCACGGTCACCTTGCTGCCCTTGCAGGCATCGGTCGCATCGGTGCGCGTCTTGTAAGCGCGGATAGCCCAGAGGTATTTATCGATTCTGACAGCGTCCATGGCAAAAAGGGCCGCTCAACGGCGGCCCCTTCGTTCTCAAAAATCGAAAAAATTATTTGGCAGAAAGCACCGATACTTTTCTGAATTCCTTCAGAAGTTTGGTGAGTTCCAGCGCGTTTTTGCGAGCGCGGGTACCGGCGGCTTTATTGCCCTTGGTGACCTGAAGATTGGCATTGAGCTGGAAAGCAGCCATCTCGACAGCGATTTTGTCAACGAGTTCTTTCATGGTGGTTTTAGATTAATAGATTATAAATAGGTATGAAATTTTCGTAAAAATCAACTGATTACGAAGATAACAAGTTTTTGTTGAGTTCGCAAATTTTCATTTAAAAAAGATGGAAAATCCTATTTTTTTACGAAAAAATCCGCACGACGAACCGTATAAAGGCCATACCCGGGCGCATCTTCTTCCCGTTGCAGGCGGGCACCTGTCCGGCCGGCAGCCTTGGTCGGAATATTGTTCACAGCCGGATAGCTGCCTGAAACGATGTGGGACAGGCAGGCCTTGATCAGGTCTTCCTGCACGCCGAAATCGTGAAACAGGTCGTCGGGACGCCTGCTGTTGGGAACGAATCCATCGTCGGGGATCTGCTCGCCGTTGCCGTTCATGTTGTAGAAGCAGATGGGCAGGAAGACCCATTTGAGATTCGTGTAATCGTCGTTGTTGTACCGCTCGTAGTCGCTGTCGGAACCAGGATACATCAGCACGTACATGCCGTTGGGCTTTCCGTACGTGGTGTCGCCCACCATTTGCAGTTTGTCGCCCATGAAAGGCCGCAGGCCGTTCATCACCATTTCGCTGGCCGAAGCCGTACCGTCTCCCGTAATGAAATAGATACCGTCGAGGTCGAGGCGGTTCGGATAGACCTTGTCCCAGTAGGTCTCTTTCGTCTTGTCCCCGCCTGCGTACGAAGATTTGCTGGATGCGATTATATCGCTGTACATGTCCATGTCGGAAGCGACGTAGCTGTTGTGCTTGCGCACCACATAGGTCTTCCCTTCCGCCGACTTCGGCGCCAGGTAGTCGATCAGGCGCTGGCTGGCACGGGAGTCGCCGCCACCATTGTAGCGCAGGTCGATGATGGCTTTCTTCACACCGGCGTCATGCAGGGTCTTCATGGCATTGTCGATCTCCTCGAGGAACACTTCACTTCCCAGGAAAGAGAGGTAGTGGAAATAGCCTACCGGCTCGGCGAGGCCGGGAAATTCGTCGGGCTGGTAAACACGCGTGATCAGGACGGGATGTGTAGACAGCGACATGGCTTTCTGGGCCGTGAAGGTCGTGTCGCGCCCGTCGGCCAGCCGGAAGGTGAAGGTCTGGGGCGACTTGTTGTAGTTTTCGTTGAAATAGTTGAGCTTCTCACGTGTAAAACCGCTTTCATCGTCCATGACATTGACGCCGTTGATGTGCGTGATCTTGGCACCGCGCGTCACTCCGTACTGTTCGAAGGGAGAACCCGGATAAATGTAGCGGATATAGATGGAATAGTCGCCCATTTCGACCGCCTGGTCGAGGCTTACGCCCCAGGTGCCGGTATAGACGCCGGTCTCGGAAGAGACGTAGTATTCCTTGTCGCACATCCAGCTCCAGCGATCCTTCTGGTAAAGCATGATATCGAAGAAATCGTAGATATCGTAGTCATACGGCTTGAAGTTCGCATTGCGGCTTTTCACCTGGTCGCGCCAGTAATAGTACACGTCCATATACTCTTTGCGGAGGTAATCCTTGGCCTTGTAGTCGGGGTCGGCCGCGATCTTTTCGGCCTCCTCGTCTTTGATGGGCGGATCGTCATTGCCGGGGCATCCCTGCAGGACCGCGAGCAGCGGAAGCAAGGCCAGCAGCAGCCAGAAACGGGTGAAAATATGGTCTTTCATTTTAGCTTTCATTTTATTATCTTTGCAAATATAACGTTTTTCCGATGAATTCGGCTGCCTTACTCATTGAAAAAGTGTCGTCCGCCGTCTGGGGATGGCCGATGATCATCCTTCTGCTGGGTACCCATCTCTTCATGACCATCCGGCTTCGCTTCCCCCAATGGTGGGTGGGCAAGGCCATCCGGCTCTCCGTTTCCAAAGACAAACACTCCCATGGCGACGTGAGCCAGTTCGGGGCGCTGGCCACCGCGCTGGCGGCCACCATCGGCACCGGCAACATCGTCGGCGTGGCCACGGCCGTTGCGCTGGGAGGACCCGGCGCAGTGTTCTGGTGCTGGATTACGGGTGTATTCGGCATGGCAACGAAATACTCTGAAGGCTTGCTGGCTGTCAAATACCGCGCCAAGACGGCCGACGGCCGGATGCTGGGCGGTCCGATGTTCGCACTGGAGCGCGGCCTGCACGCCAAATGGCTCGCCATCATCTTCGCCATTTTTACCGCCATCGCCGCTTTCGGTATCGGCAACACCGTACAGGCCAACTCCATCTCGATGCTGCTCAACCAGACATACGGGCTGTCTCCCTACCTGGTAGGCGGCGTGCTGGCGGGACTGGTGCTGCTGGTCATCGTCTTTGGTGTCAAGGGTATTTCCAAGGTGTGCTCCACGCTGGTGCCCTTCATGGCCTTTTTCTATGTGCTGGGCTGTCTGGTGATCCTCGGCATGAACTGGAGCTGTCTGGGCGAGAGCATCCGTCTCATCTGCCGCTCCGCGTTTACCACCCGGGCGGCCGGCGGCGGCTTCATCGGCTCCACCGTGCTGATGGCCTGCCGCTTCGGTATCGCGCGCGGACTCTTCTCCAACGAATCAGGCCTCGGCTCCGCTCCCATCGTGGCTGCCGCCGCCCAGACCCGCAACCCGGTCCGCCAGGCTCTCGTATCGTCGACCGGCACCTTCTGGGACACCGTGGTGGTGTGCGCGCTCACCGGCCTGGTGCTGGTCAGCAGCATCGTGGCGCATCCCGAAATCGATTCGACGCAGGGCGCCGCCCTCACCAAGGCGGCTTTTGACAAGCTGCCCTATGTGGGCGATTTGATCCTGTCGGTAGGCATCGTCACCTTCGCCTTCTCTACCATCCTCGGCTGGTCGTACTACGGCGAGCGCGCCGTGGAGTATCTCACGGGCCATAACCACAAGGCGGGAAAGATAGCGATAGCGGCTTACCGTTTCATCTGGATCGTGCTGGTCTTCGCGGGTTCGGTGCTGAGCCTCTCGCTAGTGTGGAACTTGTCGGACATCGCCAACGCGCTGATGGCCATTCCCAACCTGATAGCGATCCTGCTGCTCAGCGGGGTAATTGTCAACGAAACGCGGAAATATCTCTGGAACAACCGTCTCGACGAAGACAGCAACGAGGAGCCTCCGATTGTTTAAACGGGGTTCTGCCCTACTTGATTATGTAGACGTCTTCGCCGTCCTGCAGGTAGAAATACTCTTCGCGGGCGAATTTTTCGAGTGAGTCGCGCTGCGACTGAAGCTGCTCGAGCTTGCGTTCCATCTTGGAGATTTCCTGCTCATAGAATTCGATCTGCTGCCGCTGGCTGCGCAGGGTGCGGCGCGCGCGCAACAACTGCCCCACGTTGTTGGTGTCGAAAAAGCAGATCCACACCAGGAAGATCAGGCCCACGATGAAATACTTGTTGAGCAGCACTTTCCCAAGGGGACGCCTCCTGAACAAGCGATATCGGGCCTTGATTCTGGTGAAGATCGACATACCGGCAGATGTTTTCACAAAAATAATGTATAATCGGGGATCTTCCTAATTTTTCGTCAGCAAGATATCCCCGCCTCCATCGTCTTTATTATCTTTGTAAGAAAAAGAACATCTATGCTGTCTTTCCTCGTTTCTTTACTGGCGGTAGTGACGCTGCAGGTGCAGCACCGGCAGGTACCAGTGGTGCTCGACCGGGATGTGGCCGTGGCGGTCGTCCGTGTGGCTGACGGAGCGGACACTTCGTCCTACAGAGCGTTGCCCGCATTGTCCTGCAAGGTCAGTGGCCTGCCGAGGAAGGCGCTTGCCCGGAGCTTCGTCCGCGATTCGCTGTTGTATGTACACGTGGACAGTCGCTATGTGCGCGACTTGCACAAGCCGTTCCGGCTCAAGCTGAAAGTGCGGGGCTGCCGGATCGAAGAGTCCGGAGAACGGGAGCACCGGCTGGCGCGCGTCGTCCGGACCGGCGGTGATGACGGCGTGGCGGCTTATCGGATCCCCGGGCTGGTGACCACGCACAGCGGCGCACTGGTAGCGGTCTACGACATCCGGCATGCCAGCGCGCGTGACCTCCAGGACGACATCGAGATCGGCGTGAGCCGTTCGACGGATGGCGGCCTGACTTGGGAACCAATGAGAGTTGCGATGTCCATGGGCGAATATGGTGGCCTGCCGCGCGCTGAGAACGGCGTCGGCGATCCCTGCATCCTGCTCGACGAGACGACGGGAGAACTGATGATCTTTGCCGCCTGGGTACACGGTAAGGGCGGCAAGACGGCCTGGTGGAGCGCCGGCAACGGCTTTGAACCGGCCGATACGCCGCAACTGCTGATGGTCCGTTCTCAGGATGAAGGCCGAAGCTGGTCGACGCCTGTCAACTTGACGCGGCAGGTCAAGCAGCCGCAGTGGCTGTTCACCTTCCAGGCGCCGGGACGCGGCATCACGTTGGCCGACGGAACGTTGGTGGTTCCTTTCCAGCATCAAGAGCCGGACCGGACGCCGGAGGCCGGCATCATGTACAGCCACGACCACGGCCGGACATGGCAGGTCTCTGCATCGGCCAAGACCAATACGACGGAATCGCAAGTGGCTGAGATTCAGCTTGGCCGATTGTTGCTTAGCATCCGCGACAATCGAGGAACGGGCCGGGCGATGTATGAGACGCAAGATATGGGCAGGACATGGACGCCGCATGTCGCTGACGGACAGCTGCCCGATCCGGTCTGCATGGCATCGCTGCTGCACGTGCCGGCGAGAGAAAACAGTCTGGGACGCGACATACTTCTTTTTGCCAATCCGGCAGACCCGAAGGACCGCTGCAACATGACGCTTCGCATCAGCTATGACGGCGGCGTTACCTGGCCCGGAGCCATTCTCCTCGACGAAGGCGAAGGCTGGGGCTACTCCTGCCTCACGATGATCGATCCCGCCACCATCGGCATCCTCTACGAAAGCTCCCAGGCCCACATCACCTTCCAGGCCATTCCTCTGGCCAATTTCTAACCGCACCTACTTGTACAGCGCGCTTGTCCGCCAATCTGTGACACCTACGGCAGCAATCTGTCGCATCAGTCTATGCAATACGTGGAACGACCCCCTGAATTCAGGGGGTCGTTCCACGCTCATCGGCGTTGTCTGTAATGAAAAGTCGTTTGTGGTGTCACAGGTTGGCGGACAACAATCGGATGCCGTCGTCGCTATGCCTCGTCCAGCTCCGGACCATCGTAGACGTCGTCTTTCGGGGGCTGGGGGAGGTGGACTTGCAGCAGGTGAGTGCCGCCGGCTGCAGGAATAAGCGTTACGGTGTCGAGCGATGCCGGGATGAGCATGGTCTCTCCGGCTGCCAGCGGGAAGGAGGCACCGTCGCATTGGACGGTCAGGGAGCCGGTCAGGCATTGGAAAACTACGCAACTCCTGAACTGTTCCATCGCAATCTTGGCGGGAGCCGTTAGTGAAAGGCTTGTAATCACGAAGTGCGGATCTTCGACGAGGACGCGGACGCTTTCTCCCTTTTCGACGGCCTTCGCGGGATCCGTCTCCAAATGACAGCTGCATGCGGCTTCGTCGTATTTCTTGTAGTTGATGCTGTCGAGGGCCTCGTCGAGATGCATCTCGCGCCGGGTGGCGGGATTGAATTCCCGGCCCCAGTCGTAAAGGCGGAAGGTCATGTCGGAAGCTTCCTGGATTTCGGCGATCTTCAAGCCGCCGCCAGCTGCGTGGACCGTGCCTGTGGGAATGAAAAAGCAGTCGCCCGGCTGAGGCTTGTAGGCGTTCAGCAACTGGTCGGCCGTTCCGTCGTGGCAGGCCTTGTAGAGCGTGCCGGCATCGGTATCCTCCTTGAAGCCCATCCAGATGCGGGCATCCGGTCCGGCTTCCAGCACGTACCAGAATTCGGTCTTTCCAAACTCGCCGAAGCGCTCGGCTGCCACTTCGTCATCGGGATGCACCTGTACGGACAGGCGGTCTTCCACGACCAGGCGCTTGATCAGCAGCGGGAAATAGAGATTATGCCAGTCAAAGATTTCGTCGCCCACCAGGTCGCCCAGATAGGTTTCCAGAATGTCGGGAAGGTCATTATCAGCCAGGTAGCCGTCTGAGACCACGGATGGCGTCTCTTCGAAACCACACAGGTCCCAGTGTTCGCCGCCCCAGGCCTTAGGCATCCACTGGGGATGAAACTTTAGCGGGTAGAGTTTTTTCATAGAGGATATAGAGTGAAACGGCCGCCACTACGACACAGCCCGCGTAGGTGATCCAGTACTGGGTCGGCGGGAGTATGTCCATCAAACTTGCGTCGACAGGAAGGTCTGTCCAGATGCGGGATGTGATGACGGAGACCGCGTTGTTCAGGAAATGCATGAAAATAGTGGCCCAGAGGCAGTGAGTCCGCCAGTAGACCCAGCCCATGAAAAGGCCGATGAGGAAAGCCGGAATCGACTGCCAGGGATTCAGGTGCATGAAGGCGAAGAGAAAGGCCGACCAGAGGATGGCTTTCCGCGCACCCTTCTGCGGCAGCATGCCGCGCAGCATCATGCCGCGGCAGAGGAACTCTTCCAGGAGCGGCGCCAGGATGCAGGTGGACAGGATCACGTCCCATAGCGGAGAATCCAGGAAAGCCTGCTCAAATACCTTCTTAGCAAAGTCGGGCATAGGGATGAAAGACGTGGTGGGCTCGACGACGACATTGAGCGCCAGCATGGCGATGCCGGCGAGCAGGAAAAAGAGCACGGGATGCAACTTGCCGAAATGCGGCGCGTTGATGGGAAGCGGTCGCTCGCCGGCAAACTGGGCATTGTCGCCCTGCCACCAGCAGAAGACCACCGGAATCATCATCATCACGAAATACTGCAGCGACTGCGGCGCATGCGGCATTACCACTGCCGCCAATATGCTGCCGACGATCATCAAGGCGACCAGCAGCCACGACTGTCCAAGCGAGGGCTTGAAATATTGAAACTTCTGAATCATCGGCCAAAAATAAGCATTATTTCGACACACCCCCACCTTATTTTGCTTTTTTGCGGATGGATGAGCGAAATCCGTCATTATCTTTGCGTCAACGAACGATTATCTGTATGAGAGCATCTGACCTTTCGCCAATCTGTGACACCGCCATCTCAGTCTGTATACAATATTCCTCAATGAACGTGGAACGACCCCCTGTACTGAGGGGGTCGTTCCACGCTTAGCGACGCTGGCAGTGGCATAACCGCATCACAGGTGTCACAGATTGATTATTTCTTGACGAATTCGACGCGACGGTTCTTGGCGCGGCCTTCGTCGGTGCTGTTGTCGGCGATGGGCTCGTGGGCGCCTTTGCCGACGGCACGAAGATTGAACCCGTCGACACCCAAGCCTTCGAGGGCTTTCACGACCGCCTCGGCGCGTTGCTGGCTAAGAGGATCGTTGATCTTGTCAGAGCCTTGGTTGTCAGTATGACCCTGTACCTCGAAGCGGGCGGAAGGGTTCTTTTTCATGTAGTCAGCCACCTTCTGGATTTCCTCCATCGACTCGGGTTTCAAGGTCGCCTTGCCGGTTTCGAAAAGGATGTTGTTGGTGACGAACTTGCCAGTCTCGGCAATGGCCTTGGATACAGCGTCCGCATAATCAGTGGTATTCCGCTCATAGAGATCCATAGCTCCTTTGGCCATGATAACATTGCGGATATAGATGCCTTTTTTACTATCTGAACTGCCCTCCATATGCCATCTGACGGGCTGTTGCATGTTAGGAATATTAACGATTCGAGCGCCATTCAAATATACTTTCATCGCGCGTTTGTTAAACGAGAAGGCGATATGGTTCCACGCATTTTTCTTGAACCATTTATCTATCTCATTATCTGATGCGTGAAATTCAATATCACTTCCATTGGGATTTTTAGCACCGCCTCCCCAATTAATGCCATTACCATAACCTTTACTATCCTCACTCATAAAGTCGGGATGAGATTCAGGGCTTATACGGATATCGAAGACACGCATGCCATCGCTGTCTTCCATACGAATATCCAACGTGGCGTCCCACGAACTTCCCTTCTGCGCAGGTTGAGACAGAACGTCAAACTCAATGGTAAATTGTTCAGGAAGATAATCCTTTTCTTTCATCAAAGGAAAAATACGGCCATTCTCTTCGAGTTTGATGGCTTTGACGCCCTTGATGGTGACCACTTCGGCATAACCGCTGCTAATATCCCACATGGAAGGGAATTCGCCTACCTGCTCATTTTCTACTGTATCGTCAAAAAAGACAACGGAACCTCGTTGAAAATCGCCATTTGCGTTTTCTGACTGTCCTGGATCATCTTCGGCACTTACCGGCCTTGGCGCACCGCAATCTTCGCAGAATTTCCCGGTATTCCCCTCATGACCACACTCAGGACAAGTCCAGGTCGCATCCTTGGCGGCCGGCCTCGGGGCACCGCATTCGGCGCAGAACTTGCCGGTGTTGCCTTCGTGGCCGCATTCGGGGCAGGTCCAGGTGCCATCGTCCTGGCCCTGGCGTTTCAGCTCCTCGGCCCGGGCCCTGTTCTCTTCGCGCAGCTGCTCCTCGTCCTGCCTGTTGCTCTTGTCTTTCTTGTTACCAAGTTTCCCGTCCAGCGCGTTGTTCACGCCCTTTTCGACTTTGTTGCCGATGTTGTTCTCGGCTGCATTCTTCGCCCGGTTCTTCAGGCGGTTGAGGATATCACTCTGTGCATAGGCTCCGCCGCAGACCAGCAGCAGGGCAGTTATCAGCAAAACGAGCTTTTTCATATCGAAAATTTTTGACAGTGACACTATTGCAACATTTATGCAAAGCTAATCAATGTCTAAGAAAAAAGCAAGAGATTCCGGGTCATGCCCGAAATGACCCAGATCTACGCGAGAATCTTCGCGGTGAGTTCCTTGAGGAGGTCGCCGTCGGTGGCTTCGCCGCGGGTGTTCGATTTGGAGCGCTGGTCGTAGTCCTTGAGAAGGGCGATGATTCGCATCACTTTCTTGACGGGATAGTTGCGCACGGCGGTGTCGTATTCGCCACCGAAATAAGGATTGATGCCGAGTTGCGTGAGGATGTCGTTACGGGAAATGCCGTCCTGCAGCAGGGCATGGTAGCGCAGCAGACGAAGGAAATGGCTGCTCAGGGCGGCCATGGTCATCGGAAGCGGGAAGCGTTTGGGAGAGTCGGCAAAAAAGCCGACGATGCGGAAGGCCTTGGCGGCATCGCGCAGGGAAAGGGCCTTGGTGAGCTCGAAGGCCGAGTAGTCACGGCTCATGCCCACGTTTTCTTCCACGTCCTGGATGGTGATCCGCCGGCGGTCTTCGGGCAGGATCTTGCGCAACTTCTCGACGGCCAGGGCCAGCTTCTGCAAGTCAGTTCCGGCCGATTCGGCCAGGAGAGAAGCGGCGTCGGGCGCGATGCTGAGCCCCTGTTCGGCGACGAATCCGTCGATCCAGCGGGCAATCTTGTAGTCGGGGATGGGATTCGACTCGAAGGCTACGCCGATTTTCTTTGCATTCTTGTAGAAAGTGGAACGTTTGTCGATGTTCTTGCCACTCTTGGTGGGATCGTTGTTGGTCTTGTAGCAGACTACGAGCACGGTCGTGGGCTGGATGCCCTCGAAATACACGCCGATGTCCTCCACCTTCTTCATCATCTGGGCCTCCTTGACGACCACCAGCTGCCGGCTGATCATCATGGGAAACTGCCGTGCGGCGCTCACCACCTGGTTGGCTGTCACGTCGGCGCCGAAATACACCAGCTGGCCGAAGTCGCGCTCTTCGGGCGGGATGACGGTTTCCATCAACAACTTGCAGAGTTCGTCGATATAATAGTGCTCCTTGCCGAAGAGCAGGTAGAACGGCTTGATGTCGCCACGGAGAATTTCCTCGCGCAGCGCCTTGTATTCCTGAACGGTATCAGTGGTGGTCTTTGCCATATTCAGCAAAGATACATAAAAACTGCGTCATTCCGGGCTTGACCCGGAATCTTTTCCGTATCTTTGCAATATGTTTGCAGAGGCATTGAACGGCAGAATCTTCGACATCGTGTCGCGGACCGCACACGAGCAGGGCGTCCGGGCCTTCGTCATCGGGGGCTACGTGCGCGATTTCTTCCTGCAGCGCGAGAACAACGATATCGACATCGTGGTCGAAGGCAGCGGCATCGCCCTGGCTGAGGCCGTCGGGCAAAAATTGCATACGAAGGTGTCCGTTTTCAAGAATTTCGGAACGGCCATGCTTCACTGCGACGGCATGGAGGTCGAATTCGTCGGCGCCCGCCGCGAATCGTACCGGGCCAACTCCCGCAAGCCCATCGTGGAAGACGGCACGCTTGAGGAAGACCAGCAGCGCCGCGATTTTACCATCAATGCCATGGCTTTCAGCCTGCAGCGCGACGACTATGGCAATCTGGTCGACCCCTTCGGAGGCATCCGCGACCTCAATGCCGGTCTTATCCGCACCCCGCTCGACCCCGACACCACCTACAGCGACGACCCGCTGCGCATGCTCCGCGGCATCCGCTTCGCCACGCAGCTGGGCTTTACCATCGTACCGGAATCCATCGCATCGATGCGGCGCAACAAGGAGCGGCTCCAGATTCTTTCGGCCGAGCGCATCGCCGACGAACTCAACAAGATCATGAAATGCCCGAAACCCTCCGTGGGCTTCTATCTGCTCGACGAATGCGAACTGCTGCCTTATGTGCTGCCCGCCCTCGCCGACCTGAAAGGCGTGGAGACGGTCTCAGGAAGAGGGCACAAAGACAATTTCAGGCACTCGCTCCAGGTGCTCGACAATGTGGCTGCCGCAAGCGACAACCTCTGGCTGCGCTGGGCCGCCCTGCTCCATGACATCGGCAAGGCACCGACCAAGCGCTGGGAGCCCGGCACCGGCTGGACTTTCCACGCCCACGAATATGTCGGTTCAAAGATGGTCAAGAACGTTTTCAACCGGCTGAAGATGTCACAGACCGAAGACATGAAATATGTCCAGAAACTGGTGGGCCTGCACATGCGTCCTGTGGCGCTGGTCACCGACGAAGTGACCGACTCCGCCGTCCGCCGCCTGCTCTTCGAGGCCGGCGACGACATCGACGACCTGATGATCCTCTGCAAGGCCGACATCACCTCGGCCAACGAACAGAAAGTCGAGCGCTACAAACAGCAGTACGAGCATGTCCGCGAGAAACTGGTCGAAGTCGAAGCCAAGGATGCGGTACGCAACTTCAAGAATCCCATCACCGGCGAGCTTATCATGGAGAAATACCATCTCCCGCCCTGCCGCCAGGTGGGTGTCATCAAGGAGTACATCAAGGAAGCCATCCTCGACGGCATTATCCCCAACGACTACGATGCCGCCTACGCCCTTATGGAGCAGAAGGCCGCTGAACTCGGCTTATCTTAGTTTTCCCTTAACCAGTTTTCAGGAACAGTCGTGCAGTAATCGAAACCGCTGCCGTCGAAACGGCGGGCCAGGATGTGGGTCGTCGTGCCGTTGGTGACCAGAATGTAGCGTACCTGCAGGACACGGGTGTAGCGCAGGACCTGCTCGACGACCGAAGCATCGAGGGGAACGCCCGGCGCCTTGCATTCCACCAGCAGCAGGGGCTGCAGCGCGCGGTCGAAGACCAGCACGTCGGCGCGGTAGCGGCGGTGGTTGTACAGGAAACCATATTCGCTTTCCATGCGCGCAAGCGAGACGCCGCAGCTTTCATGCAGCCAGCGGATAACTTGCTGCCGCACTTCCTCCTCGGGTGTGCGGGCAACGTTCTTGCGGCGCAAAGGATCGTAGATTTCGTCCATCGGCTCAGATCCGCTGGACGATCATGCCGACTTTCTGGAATTCGTTCCAGAGCCAGAGATATTCTTCCGTGGCCTTGACCACGATCAGCTTGACGATAAGCGTGGTCTGTTCGCCGGCTGCCAGGCGGTAATGAAGTTCGCATTCAACCTCTTCACCTTCAGCAGAAGGAATGACTTCGGTATAGCGGACATGGAGGTAACGCGTCTGGTCGTCACTCTGGATGCGGTAGGTACGACGGTCGCGGCTGGCAGCACGCTGATAGATATCCTGATTGTAGGCCAGCGCGATGGCCCCTTTGATATACAGGCCCTCTGTATAAGAAGACTCCAGTTGCTTGCGTTCCGCCGACTTGGTATCGACCGGTGTCGGAGGTTCGGGTCCGGGCGGATCGGGCTGCGGACAAGATACGGCCATCGTGGTGGCGACCAGCACGAGAAACAGCGCAAAACGCAGGATGAAGCCAGGGTTTCTTTTCATTCTTGTACCTCCAGGATTTTGGTGAGGGTCTCCCGTGCGCCGTCAGGATAGGTGATGGTAGCGGAGATCTTGTGGGCACCCGAGCGGGCGAAGGTATAGAATTCGTCGGCCAGGGGCTGGCTGTCGACGGACCAGCTGACAACAGCTTTCTCGTCGAGCAGGTTGAGCAGGAAAAGGCGGATCTGCTCTCCTTTGCGCCAGCTGCGGTCCATGGCGCCGATGAGCGGGTAGTCACTCAAGCTGCTGAGTGCCTGAAATTCCAGATAATACACGCGGCCCACCACGTTCCAGCGACTGTAGTACAGCTCGCAGTAATAAGTCTCGCCCGGAAGCAGGTCGTCAAAGACATACTGCGTCTTGTTGCCGACCACCACGGTCTGGCTATTGATGCCGTTGACGGAGCCCCATCGCAGGTTCCACTGCCCGGAAGCGCTCTTGTCGCACTCCCAACTCAACACGGCGGAAGTCTGTCCCGGGATGATGGAATAACCGGTCAACACGGGAAGGTCCCAGCTCTCATCGTACACCACCTGGCAGCTGATGCCTTCGGAAGTGCGGATGATATCGGTCAGGCCCAGCCCCACCCCCTTTCCGCTCCAGGCACGCAGAGGGAACAAATAGGATGAGTGAATGGTGCGTACGTTTTTCTTGCCGGGATAAAAGGCATCTTCCACGCTGGCGGCCTCCAACCCCGTTGAGGAGACAAAACTGGCACAGGGATGTGCGGCACAGCCGTTGACAGCGTTGGTCGTCCAGCGCATCCGGGCCGTCATCGAACCCGCCGCATTGTTGCTTTTGTCGATGTGATAGACCACCAGGCCCGTCCCGCCGATGGCGGCATCCCACTTCGCGCCGTCCCGGTATTCCAGCCAGAAATCCTCTCCCCCATTGCCGGTCGGCAGCAGATACGCTGTCGTCGCGAGCTGTACGGGCTGTACGGTCAGTTCCTGCTCCGTGCGGATGGTCGCAGTCCGCGCCAGACCGATGAGCTGGCGTTCAAAGATGGTCAGATAAGGCGGCGTGCGGCCTTCGTTGTTGTAGTTGCCGCGGTCCATGATCGAAAGACTGCCCTGCAAGCCAGGGCAGGAGCCCTCCTCGTCGTCGTTGACATCGTAGAGGTCGGGCAGGCCGAGGAAATGGCAATACTCGTGGCAGATGGTGCCGATGCCGGCGAACCGGTAACCCGAGGGACCCGTGTATTCGGAATAAAGCGAGAAATTCGAGATCTTCATGCCGTCAAGAGACAAGCCCAGGTCGGAGATGTTCCAGGACTGGGGCCATAGGGTATTGTCGCCGCCGCCTTCCGCCTCATTGTGGCCGGCAAAGAAGAGAAAGACATTGTCCACCACCCCGTCGCCGTCGAAATCGTACCGCGTGAAATCCACGCCGGCCGCGTCGGCAGCCACACAGGCATGCGCCACCAGTTGCTTGATGTTCTTGTCAGTGACACCGTCGGCGTTGGCGCCATACCAGGCCTGGCTGTTGGGCAAGGTCACCACGTCGCAGACATCAAAACTGAAACTGCTGCTGCTTCCGAGGTTGTCGCGGAACCAGTCGAGCACACTGCCCGTGGCCCCGTTGTCGGAATAGTACTGCTGGTTGAAAAGATTGTAGATGGTGCTGCGCGGAGAAGGAATGGTGAATTTCCGGTCCTGGAACTGCACCGGGATGACAATCGTCCGTACGTTGACGCTGGCCTTGGTGGACAGGAAAAGGGCCAGTGCGCCCCCTTCCGGGTTGAGCTGTTTCTTGAGCAGGGGCGTTGCGGGCGGAAGGGAATCGGTCTCGTGCCACCAGCCCTGTGCATCCTGATAAACGGGACGGCCGGCCAGCGTGGTCTTCCACGAGCGGTTCTCGTCGCCATGGATCAGGATGGTCAGTTCACGGCCGTCGGGCTGGGTGACCTTCACGGGATAGGGCCAGGCTTTCACTGCATGCAGCTGCAGTGAAAAAGCCAGCAAGGCGATCAGCACGATGAAGATTTTCCGGCCCATGCGGTATCTGTCTGTATCCGTTTTTAAACTTTTCAAACTACATAATTACAAAAATATCTCCATTTAACCAAATTTCATTCCGTAAGTTTCCTATCTTTGCAAACAATGAATGCGACCGCTGCCTACCGATTCACCATCATCGTGCCCGTTTTCAACGAGCGCGACAACCTGCCGGAGCTCGAAAAGCGCCTGGCTGCCTATCTGGAAAAAGCGGTCGTGCAGCCTGCCTGCGTCCTCTTCGTAGACGACGGCTCGACCGACGGCGGCAGCCGGCTGCTGGAAGAGATCTGCCGGCGGAACAAAGCATTCTATTTCCTGCGATTCGCCGCCAACCGCGGCCTGAGCGCCGCCCTCAAAGCCGGTTTCGACCACTGTGAATCGCCGCTGGCGGGCTATATCGACGCTGACCTGCAGACTGACCCGGAAGACTTCGACCTGCTGCTCCCCCACGCAGGAGAACATGCCATGGTCATGGGCATCCGCACCCACCGCAAGGATGGCTTCGGCAAACGCCTCATCTCGATCCTGGCCAACAGTTCCCGTCGCCGCATCGTCCACGACACAGCCCGGGATACGGGTTGCCCGCTGAAGGTCCTGCAGACATCATACGCCCGTCAACTGCCTTGCCTGGACGGCATGCACCGTTTCCTGCCGTCGCTGATCAGCAACCTGGGCGGCGACTACCTGCAAGTCCCCGTCCATCATCATCCGCGGACGGCCGGACAGAGCAAGTTCCACCTGAAGAACCGCTTCTGGGGCCCGATCCGCGATGCTTTCGGCTATCGCTGGTACCAGCAGCGCCGCCTCGAATACACCATTGACGCCAGCAAACTCGACTGATGGACAATTTCTGGATCTTCGCCCTCGGTTTCCTGGCGCAGCTGCTCTTCGCATCGCGCATGCTGATCCAGTGGCTCCGGTCGGAAAAGGCCCGCAAGGTGGAGAATCCCACGATCTTCTGGATACTCAGCCTGTGCGGTTCGCTGCTCTTCCTGCTGTACGGCTGGCTGCGCAATGATTTCGCCCTGATACTGGGCCAACTGATCGGCTATTATGTCTATATCTGGAACCTGGAAGCCAAAGGCATCTGGTTGAAAATGGGGGCCTGGCGGCCCTGGATCGTCGGCCTGCTGCTGCTCATCCCCGTAGCAGCTGCGGTCCGCATGGCTTTCCACTGGCCCGAGGTGGCTGACGCGCTTTTCCACAATGAAGACATCCCGCGGAACCTGCTGCTCTTCGGCACCGCGGGACAGATCGTCTTCTCCACACGCTTCCTTTACCAGTTCTTCGATTCCGTCCGGCGGAAAGTTTCGCTGCTGCCGGCCGGATTCTGGATCATCAGTACCGTCGGCGCAACGATAATCCTGATTTACGGAATACTCCGGCACGATCCCGTCGTGGTCGTGTCCGAAATATTCGGCCTGATCACCTACATCCGAAACCTGATGCTATGGAACCGGGAACGAAAAGCCTGACGGACAAGCTGCTGGATTCGCAGTGGGTGCGGCTGGGGTTCTACCTGCTGCTCTTCCTCCCGTTGCTCCTGCGCCGGGAACCCACCCCGACCAACGAGCTGAAATACCTGCAGATTGCCGACGAGGCGCTGCGGGACGGGCATTTCTGGTGCCTGTATCTGGACGGGGCGCCCTATGCCGACAAGCCACCGCTCTATCTGTGGATCGTCATGTGTTTCAAGCGTTTGCTAGGCTTTCACTGTATCCCGCTGCTGGAGCTGTTCTCCCTGCTGCCGGCCTTCGGCATCCTGGTAATCTTCAACCGCTGGTGCGGTGGAAGGCTTCCCCGGCGCTGGCTGCTGGCGGCAGAATCTGCCCTGCTTACCACGGCGTATTTCCTGGGCGCCGCCGTCGTGCTCCGCATGGACATGCTGATGTGCTTATTCATCACGCTGGCCATGTGGCTGTTCTGGCGCATGGACCAAGGGGAACAGAAACCCTCCCTGCCCTGGTGCTTTGCCCTGGCGGTGTTTGGCGCCATCTTCAGCAAAGGCCCCGTGGGCTTTCTCTTCCCCCTGCTGGGCTGTCTCGTCTGGCTGCTGGCGGAACGCCGGCCGCGCGATTTCGGGCGGGCATGGGGCTGGCGGACCTGGCTGGTGCTCGTGGTCCTGTGCGGCATCTGGTGGGTCTCCGTGTATCTGGAGGGTGGACGCGACTATATCCACAACCTGCTGGTCCACCAGACGGTCGGCCGGGCCGTCGACGCCTTCCACCACAAACGTCCGGTATACTGGTATCTGTATGTCATCTGGTATGCCATGGGGCCCTGGTCGCTGCTGACCATCCCCGTCGGCATCCGGGACGCCATCCGGCATAGACTGCGGGGGCTTTCCCGTTTCTTCCTGCTGGTCTCCGCCACGTTCTTCGTACTCATGTCGCTGTTCAGCAGCAAACTGCAGATTTACTTGCTGCCCCTGTTCGGCTTCGTCAATTATGCCTGCTTCATGATTCTTGCGGATCGCGAAAAAGAAATGCCGGGAGACGGGCGGAACCTCCGTCGGATCTGCTATATCGTTGCTGGCGTAATGCTGGCGGGGGTTCTCGTCGCCGGACTCTTCTTTCCGGACATTTTTTAGCCGAAGGGAGTATAACTTTGCCATCATTTCGCTACTTTTGTATGTTTAATGTGAAGATAATGGCACAGAATCCTCCTCTTGCGCGACTCGAATTGAGCCGCAGCGGCATACGGAACAATTACAACCATTTCCGCTCCCTTCTCAACCCTGCGACCAAAATCCTGATCCTGGTCAAGGCCAATGGTTACGGCCACGGCGCCGTGCCCTTTGCCAAGGAGATGGAGGAGGCGGGCGCCGCCTATCTGGGCGTGGCTCTTCCCGGTGAAGGCGTGGAACTGCGCAAGGCAGGCATCAACCTGCCCATCCTCGTGCTGACCACCGGCACCGACGACTATCCTGAGATTATCCGCTACGGGCTCGAGCCCGGCATCCCCGACCTGTATGCGCTTACGCGCCTGCGCGATGAACTGCGCTGCATCGGCCGCAAGGACTATCCCGTCCACATCAACATCGACACGGGCATGCACCGCCTGGGATTCATGGAAAAAGAGATTCCCGCCCTCATCGATTTCCTGGCCGAAAGCCCGGAAATCCACATCGAGGGACTCTATACCCACCTGGCCGCTTCCGACGAAGTTCAGCACGATGCCTTCACGCTGGGCCAGATCGCCCTCTACGAGAAGCTCAGCACGCAGATCATGCAGCACCTGCCTTACAAGCCGCTCCGGCACGTGCTCAACTCGGCCGGCATCGAGCGTTTCACCCAGTACCAGTACGACATGGTGCGCCTGGGCATCGGCATCTACGGCATCAGCGCCATCTCCGACCCCCGGCTGAAACCCGCCGCCTTCTATCGGTGCCCCATCCTGCAGATCAAGGACCTGCACCCCGAAGACGGCACCATCGGCTACGGCCGCCACGGAATCCTCCACGACGACATCACCCGCTCCGCCACGCTCTGCGTAGGCTATGCCGACGGCATCAACCGGCATCTGGGCTGCGGACACGCCAGTTTCGAGGTAAACGGAAAGATGGCTCCCACCATCGGCAACATCTGCATGGACATGTGCATGATCGATGTCACCGGCATCGACTGCCAGGAAGGCGACATGGTGACCATCTTCGGCGACAGGCCCTCGGCTGGCGAACTGGCCAAGGTGCTCGATACCATTCCCTACGAAATCTTCACCTCCATCCCGCGGCGCGTGAACCGCGTCATCGTGGACTGACGACATTACAGAAAACTAAAACCAAATCAAAAGCAATACAACCATGGCAACTGAGAAACTCGACATCATGCAGACCATCAAGGACGGCGTCCAATATGGCCTGAAGAACTTCTTTCCCCTCCTGCTGATGGTCATCCTCTACGTAGTGACTGTCTGGATCCCTTACCTCAACGTCGGCACCACCATCGGCCTCTACAAGGCCATCATTCAGATCGGCCGCGGCGAAACCATCGATCCGACATCCATCTTCTCGGGCGAAAACTTCAAGAACCTCAGCGGTTTCTTCCTCCTGCTGGGACTGTTGTACATAGGCACCGTGGTAGCCACCATCTTCATGTTCATCCCGGGCATCGTGATGGGCGTCGCCTGGAGCTTCGCAGTCTACTTCTTCATTGACAAGAAAGTCTCCCCGCTCAAGTCGCTCCAGCTGAGCTATGACTCCACCTACGGCAACAAATGGCGCATCTTCTTCACCGAATTCCTTTGCGCCTTCCTGGTCGGCCTGGTTTGCGGCATCCTCGCTGCCATCCCGAAAGTCGGTCCCGTGCTGGCCGGCGTCGCCGTCATCCTCTGCTGCGCCATCGTGGTAGCCGTCGAGGGCGTGATGTATGACTTCTTCTCCAAGAAGGCAAACGAAATCCTGAACAAGAAAAACGAAACGCCTGCCGGCCCGGCCGCACCCGTGGTCGAGGCCGAGGTCGACGAAGTGGTCGACACCGTCCGAACCGAGGCGTAAGCACCCCGTAGATGCACAAGATTTTTCTGCCACTGTACCGCTACTTCCGCGGTCACAGGGTCGTGATGTACACGCTGCTGATCGTCAGCACGCTGGTATTCCTGTTTTTCGGCCTGCAGCTCCGCTACGAAGAAGACGTGGCGAAGCTGCTGCCGCGTTCCAGCATTGACAGCGAGCTGGCTTTCAGTGACATCGAGCTCAAGGACAAGATCTTTATCCAGATCACATCTGCCGATCCTTCCCAGCCGCTCGACACCTGGACGATGAGCGACTACATCGACGAGTTCTGTGTCGGGCTCCTGCAGCGCGACACCGCCGGACGATACATCATCGGCATCCTCAGCTCCATCGACCCGGGCACGATGCTCGGGGCCATGGACTATGGCTTCGAGCATCTTCCCTCGCTCATCGACACGGCGTTCTATGCAGACTTCGAAGCGGCGATGACTCCTGAAGCCATCGCGACGCAGATGGCCCGCAACCGCGAAATCATCGATGCCGACATGACCGGCCAGGCCACACAGATGGTCTGCACCGACCCGCTCGACCTGCGCAACATCTTCCTCTCGAAGATGTTCCCCGAAGGCCTGGGCGCCGGCACCGTGGGCGACTTCACCATGGAGAACGGGCACTTCTTCTGTCCCGACCGCACCGTGGCGCTGGCCTTTCTGTCGACGACCGTCGACCAGACCGACTCGGGCACAGGTACACGCTTCGCCCGCATCCTCAACAAGGAAGTAAAGAAATTCCAGGCCGCCCATCCCGATGCCCGCGTGCTGCTGCACGGCAATCCGCTCGGCGGCGTATCGAACGCCAGCACCATCAAGACCGACCTGGTCTGGACCATCGGCCTCTCGCTGCTGATCATCCTGGTCATCCTGTTGCTCTGCTTCCACAGGTTCCGTTTCGTGATCCACATGCTGGCACCCGTGCTGTACGGCACCCTCTTCGCGCTGGCATGTGTCTATTGGATCAAGGGCATCATGTCGTTCATGGCCCTGGGCATCGGCGCCATCATCCTGGGTGTCGCGCTGAGTTACTGTCTTCATGTGCTGATCCACTACTACTTCGTGGAAGACGTGGAGCGGATGCTCCGGGAAGAATCCACCCCCGTGGTACTGGGCTGCCTGACGACCATCGGCGCCTTCCTGGGCCTGTTGTTCACGGAAAGTGAACTGCTGCGCGACTTCGGCCTCTTCGCCACTTTCGCGCTGCTGGGCAACACCATCTACGCGCTGGTCTTCCTGCCGCAATTCCTGAAGAAAGAGGACGTCTGCTACAAGAAAGACAAGGGCTTCAAGGCCGTCGACCGCTTCAACAACCTGCCTTGGGACCGCAATCCATGGATCCTGGGGGCGATGACCGTCCTGCTGGTGCTGGGCATCGTGATGAGCCCCCGCGTGAAATTCGACACCGACCTGCGCAACCTCAACTACGTGAACGAGCCGCTCGCCGAGAGCATGGATCTCTACAGCGAGAAGAACGAGAACGGCAGCATGACACTGTACTATGCCGCCTATGGCGAGACGCTGGACGAGGCGCTGGAATGCAACAAGCCGCTGCGCAACCGGCTCGACTCCCTCGAAAAGGCCGGGCAGCTGACCCGCTACTCTTCGCTCGTTCCCCTGCTCTTCCAGACGCAGCGCGACCAGGAAGACCGGATCGCGGCCTGGAAGGCCTTCTGGACACCGGAGCGGATTGACCACACCCAACGCGACGTTGCCGCTGCCGCCCGGAAGCAGCAGCTGGACCCCGGCATCTTTATCCCTTTCTTCGCACTGCTGGAAAGCGATTACGAACCGGCATCACTTTTTGAAGCCGGGGTGATTCCGCACGAGATGATGTCGAACTTCGTCGAACACCAGGCCAGCGGACGCTGGATGGTCTTCTCGACTGCAGCCTTCGACCCGGACGACAAGGACAAGATTACCGATGCGCTGGTAGACGGGCCACAGACTGTTGTACTGGAGCCGTTCTATTATTGCCAGGACATGGTGAAGATCGTCCACGACGATTTCCAGATAACGCTCCTGATCTCTTCGATCTTCGTGCTGCTGGTGCTGCTGGTGGCCTTCCGGAACATCTGGATCGCCCTCGTGGCCTTCTTCCCGATGTTCCTCTCGTGGTATGCCCTGCAGGGCTTCATGGCGCTGCTCGGCCTCGAATTCAACCTGATCAACATCGTCATCGCGACCTTTGTCTTCGGCATCGGCGTGGACTACAGTATCTTCGTGATGGAGGGCCTGCTGCAGGAAGCGCGCACAGGCTCGAAAGAACGGCTGGCATACCACAAGGTGGCCATCTTCTTCTCGGCCGTGGTGCTGATCATCGTCATCGGATCGCTGGTATTCGCCCGCCATCCGGCCATCCAGTCGACGGGCGTGATCACGCTCATCGGCATGATCTTCACCATCCTGATGACTTATTCCCTGGAACCGTTCGTCTTCCGCTGGCTGATGCGCTTCCCTTATTTCCGGAAGCAGTTCCAGAAAGAAAACAAAGCTGCCTGACATGGAAACGCTCGACGGTGCACGATTTCTGTCCCTGGTCCGCGGCGGCGGGGTCCGGCTCAACGAACAACGGCAGGTCATCAACGACCTGAACGTCTTCCCCATTCCCGACGGTGACACCGGCGACAACATGTACATGACGCTGGAAGCCGGCTGCCGGGCCAACCCGGGGCCGCTGGGCGATACGGCAGCAGCCGTATCGCGCGGCATGCTGACGGGTGCCCGCGGGAACTCGGGCGTGATCCTCTCCCGTATCTTCGCCGGCATCGCCCAAGGCCTGTCCGGGCAGGAAGAAGCAGACCTTACCGCCTTTGAACATGCCATGGCCTGCGGCGTGGAGGCTTCCTACAAGGCCGTCGCAACACCGGTGGAAGGTACTATCCTTACGGTGCTGCGCGAAGGCGTCGCGGCGGCCGAAGGCAGTTCCGGCTTTGCGGAATACTTCGACCGGCTCTGCAAGGCGATGGGCGTTTCGCTCCAGCATACACCCGAACTGCTCGACGTGCTGAAAAAGGCCGGCGTGGTGGACAGCGGCGGCGCCGGGCTGCTCGCCATCGTGGAAGGCATGCGCGATGTCCTGCACGGCGGGACGGCCGTCCTGCCGCTGGAGGGCGGAGCGCCCGCATCCCAGGCCGTCGACCTGGACGCCTTCACGGAAGACAGCGTGCTGGAGTTCGGCTACTGCACCGAATTCCTCCTCCGCCTGCAGCGCAGCAAGGTCGACCTCGAGCATTTTGATGAAAGTGTCCTTTCCGACTGGCTCGCCGCTCATGGTGAATCGCTGGTCTTCTTCCGAGACGGAAGCATCGTCAAGGTCCATGTCCATACCCCTTCGCCCGGTGACATTCTCAGTCACTGCCAGCGCTACGGCGAATACCTGACCGTCAAGATCGAGAACATGACGCTGCAGCACCATGAAAACCACATGGACGAACGCTACCACACCGCCGGCAAGACCCTCGGCGTGGTCGCAGTGGCGGCGGGTGCCCCGCTGCAGCAGGCGTTCCACGAGATGGGCGCCGATGTCGTCATCGAAGGCGGACAGACCATGAACCCGCCCGTCCAGGCTTTCCTCGACGCGTTCGACCGCATCGGGGCGGAATGCATCCTGGTGCTGCCCGACAACGGCAACATCCTGCTCACGGCCCGGCAGGCTGCCGGCCTCTACGAAAAGGCCCGCATCGAAGTGATTCCGACACGGAACCTGGGGGAAGGCTACTTCGCCCTGGCCAGCCTCGACCGCGACGAAGCGCCCGACCAGATCGTGGCGGAGCTGAGCGGAGCCCTGCAGGAAACCGTCACCGGCATGGTGTCGCGCGCCATCCGTGACAGTGCAGCCGGACAAACCGGCGACTATCTGGGTTTCAGCGACAAAGACATCCTCTGCGCTTCACCCGGACGCCTGCCGGCATTGGTGGAGCTGGCCCGTCGGCTCAATGCCGGAGACCACGACATCGCCATCCTGCTTTCCGGCGCGGACGTACCAGCCGACGAAGCCGCAGAAGCGACCGATACCCTTACCCGCACATTTCCCCGGACCGAATTCTCCCTGATTGAAGGCGGACAACCCGTATATGATTATATCTTACTGCTATGCTGACACTTTATACTGACACCGACACCGACATCACTCCCGCCGTGGCTGCCCATTATGGCTACAAGCTCATCAGCATGCCCTACAGCGTGGATGCCAAGACCATCTACCCGTACGTGGACTTTCAGGAATTCGATTCCCATGCTTTCTACGACATGCTCCGGAGCGGCGTCCTGCCGACCACGAGTGCCATATCCAAGGAACGTTACCTGGAATACTTCGAACCCGAATTCGCTGCCGGCAACGACATCCTCTACGTCCATTTCTCCCGGGCCATGACCGTAACTTTCGACGCCATGGACCAGGCTGTGGCCGAGCTCCGGCAAAAATATCCGGAACGCCGCTTCGCCGAAATCGATACAAAAGGTATCACCACCATCAGCTACGCCATCGTGCGCGCTGTCGGCGACCTGCACCTGGCCGGATGCGGCCTCGAGGAAATCCTCGACTGGGCCCGTACCGAAGTCGATCACTATGCCATGTATTTCTTTGCCGACGACCTGAAATTCTTCCGCCGCAGCGGTCGCGTGAGCGGCCTGGCCGCCACGATGGGCACCCTGATCGGCATCCGGCCTATCATCTATATGTCGCCGGAAGGAAAGATGGTCTCGTGCGGCAAGACCAAGGGCCGGCTGAAAGCCATGGAACTGCTGGTCGACAAAGTCGCAGAACTGGGCGACAACATCAAGGACCATCGTTTCTATATCGGGCACACCGATGCGCCTGAACTGGCGCAGGAAGTCGTCCGTATGATGAAGGAGCGCTTCGGCGACGACCTGGCCATCGAATTCGTGGTCACCAACCCGACGGCCGGCAGCCACTCCGGTCCCAACGGCGTCGGCGTCTGCTTCCATGCCATCCACCGATAGTCTATGATCGAAATCAAAGAAGTCACCACGCGCCGCCAGCAACGGGAATTCCTGGAATTCCCGCTCAGGCTCTACAAGGGCAATCCCTGGTTCGTCCCGCCCTTCTACGCCGACGAGAAGAAGATGTTCCGGAAGGACTACGTCTACTCGGACTGTTGCCAGTGGATCTGCTACAATGCCTATAAGGACGGCAGCATGGCCGGCCGCATCCAGGGCATCATCCAGGTAGCTGCCAACGAGAAGAACGGAGAGCGCCGCGCCCGTTTCAACCGCTTTGACGCCATTGACGACCCGGAAGTTTCACGAGCTTTGTTCGGGGCCGTCGAGCGCTGGGCCCGCGACAAAGGCATGGACACGGTCTGCGGCCCGCTGAGTTTCTCCGACCTGGAACGCGAAGGCCTGCTGATCGAAGGCTTCGACCAGCCCCAGACTTTTGAAGAGCAGTACAACGCCTCTTACTATCAGCAGCATATCGAGCAACTGGGCTACACCAAGGAGGTCGACTGGCTGGAATGGCGCCTCCGTGCACCCGAAACCGACGAAGAAGACCTCGACAAGCTCACGGACTTCATCTTCCGCCGCTACAAGCTGCATTTCGGGCCCTCTAAGAATGCCAAAGACTTCCTGGCCCGATACCAGGACGGCATCTTCCGGCTGCTCGACCAGTCGTACGAAGGCCTGTATGGCACGGTGCCTTTCACCGAAGGCATGAAGAAGCTCATGGTCGACAATTTCCGCCTGGTCATCGACCCGAAATACACGGCCGTCATCCTCGACGAGAACGATCGCATGGTGTGTTTCGGTTTCGCCATTCCGAGCCTGGCGTCCGCACTTGTCGGGACGAAGGGAAAATACACCCCGCGGGTGCTCATGCGCCTGCTGCGCAACATCCGCCATCCCAAGGTCATCGACCTGTGCCTGATCGGCGTGGACCCGGAATACCTCAACCGTGGCGTTTCGGCCGCCTTCGCTTCGGCCATCCTGCACATGCTCCGCGACACCGACGTGGAATACGCCGAGACCAACCTCAACCTCGAAGACAACTACGCCATCCTCAACCTGTGGCGCCGCTTCGATTCCGTTCAGGCGAAGCGCCGCCGCGCCTATGTGAAGAGACTCGCATGATCAAGATCCTCATCGACTGTTTCGGCGGTGACCATTCTCCGCAAGCACCTGTTGACGGTGCCCTCGCCGCGCTGGCAAAGAATCCGGAGCTGTATCTCATCCTGACCGGCGACGAAACGCTGCTCCAGAAAGAACTGGCCGGCAAGTCGTACGACACTTCCCGGCTGGAGATCGTCCATGCGCCGGAAGTCATCGGCTGTGAAGAAAAACCCACCGACGTGATCCGTCTCAAGCGCAACAGCTCGATGATGAAGGCCATCATCCTGCTGCGCGACCGCGACGACATCGCCGCAATGGTCTCCACGGGCTCGACCGGCGCGCTCGTGACCGGCGCGCTCGTGCGCCTGGGCCGCATTCCCGGCGTCATCCGCCCGGCTTTCTGCCCGCTGCTGCCCACCATGGACGGCGGCATCGTGGGCATCTGCGACAGTGGCGCCAATCCCGAAGCCACGGCGGTCCACCTGCGCCAGTTCGCCATCATGGCCAGTCTCTATTTGGAAAATGTCTATGGTGTCCGGCAGCCCCGCACCGCTCTGCTCAATGTGGGACGGGAACCCGAAAAGGGCGATGACATCCGTCGGGAAACCTACCGGCTGCTGCAGGAAACGCCTTCCGTCAACTTCGTGGGCAACATGGAAAGCCGCGACCTGCTGTCAGGCGCCTACGACCTGGTGGTGGCCGACGGCTTCTCCGGCAACGTGCTGGTAAAGACCACCGAGGGCACTGCCATCGAACTGCTCAAGAAACTCAAGAAAGACATTTATTCCCGCTCGCTATACAAGCTGGGTGCGCTGTTGATGAAGAAGATGTTCATGGAAGAAAAGGAATTCATGAACTACCAGAACTACGGCGGAAGCGTGCTGCTAGGCACCGAAAAAGTCGTGGTCAAAGGCCACGGCAGCAGCAAGGCCGTCGCCGTGGAGAAATGCATCGAGCAGGCCTACCGCATGGAAACCAGCCGCCTCTCCGCCAAGATCGAAGCGGAAATCGCCAAATACGAACACTACGAAGAATAAAAAACCCGTCATTCCGGGCTTGACCCGGAATCTCTACTGCCATGTTTGAGAAAGTACAGGCCATCCTGGCCAAGCAGCTCCGGAAAGATCCGGCCATCATCACCCGCGAATCGAAGATCAAGCGCGACCTGGGCGCCGATTCGATCGACATCCTGCAACTGCTGATGAAAGTGGAAGACCAATACGGCATCGTCATCCCCGACAACGCCCTGGCCACGTTCGAGACGGTCGGCGACGTCGTGGACTACCTCGAAAAGCAGGATTCCGCGGTTTAACCCGTCATTCCGGGCTTGACCCGGAATCTAGTAAATAAACTTGTACTCGGTGGAAATCCCGTTGAATTCCTCGAGGACCATCCGGATCGGAAGGTCTTTCCTGTACTCCATGATGATCCTGGAATAACCGCGGGGAGCGGGTTTGCGGGCTTTCATCTCGACGGTCTTGACACCGTTCTTTTCCGAAACGGCCAGCTCGGCATCATTGTCGCGGGCTGCGGTTTCGCAGTTGCCCATGATGCAGTTGAGCAAAGTGTTGCACATATTCCGGAAACGGGGATTCGTACTCGTATCAATGGAAATCTGCTGCCCCTGGGAATTGCTGCGGAGCATCGGACCCGAAATGATCAGATACTCGCCCTCGGGCTTGGTATAGGTCATCGTCAGGTTATCGGGGGCGTTGAAAGAAACGACTCCCTCGGAATGGATGACTTTTCCGGAAGCCTTGATGGTCTTGTCCTGGGTAAAACGACAGTCAATCTGCTGGGCGACTGCCAGCGTAGCGCAGCACAGCAGCACAAAAAGTAACAAAGATTTTTTCATTTCAATAATGCCACTTCGCGTTCGAAAGTTTGCAAAGATAGGATAATAATTCCTAATTTTGTGCCAAACGTCGCAGAAATGTCAGAAATCGATCCCTATTGGAATAGAGCCCAGGGCCTGTCGTCCCAGTTCGTGTTCAGTATCCAGAAAGTAGAACGCCGGGGTTTCTACGATGTCTCCGACATCCCCCAGGCCTCGTTGCCCATCTTTACCTTCGCGTACCTGACTGAAGGAGAAATCCTCATAGAAATCGAAGGGACGACCCTCCTTTGCAAGGCGAACCAGGTTTTGCTGATACCGGCCAGGACGCCTTTCCGCATCTTGTATTTCAAGGGAAACTCCGGTTACGAATGTGGCTTTTCGATGCGCGCGCTGAAGGATCCCTCCTATCCGTGCCTGCAAAGCCAGCAGCCCCAGCTGATATCCTTCTCGGAGAAAGACGCCCTTTTCACCACCATACTGCTGGATGAGCTCCTGACAGCATTCCAGAACGACAACCGGCAAGTTGCAGCCAGTTCGCTCGACTTGTTCCTGTGCCGCCTCGCCACGCCTGACACGCATCCGGTCAGCCCCATCGTAAACCATTTTCTGGAGATGGTCTTCGACCGTGAGCGCAAGCCGGGAAAAGTCACCGCTTATGCCGATGAACTCTGTATCACGCCCAATTACCTGAACAGGCTGGTCCGTGCACAGACAGGGCACTCCGCCATGGACTGGATCGAAATCTCCCGCCTGAACCTGGCCAAACTGCTGCTCCGGCAGAACAAGTTGCAGATTGCAGAAATCGCTGCCGCTACCGGCATCGACGACCAGTCGTACTTCACACGCTTCTTCAAGAAAAACGAAGGCTGCACCCCGACACAGTACCGTGACAAGGCCTTGATTGGCATGATTAATCCTGATATTGCCGACCGCTAAGCGAAAAGGATCTCAACACAGAACGAGGACCGGTCACCCACCCGGCCTTCCACCACCCAGCCACCTTCTACCGGCGCACGGAAGATTTCAACGGTCTCGCCGGCATAAACTTCCTTGTTGAAATTGATCCGGACTGAACGGACACGGCGTGTGGACACTTCCGTATAATCGAGGCAGTCCATGGCCCATACCACGTAACGGGCGTTGTTGGCATGTCCCACCAGGTCGATGTCGGAATATCCGATGCGGTGCTCCGCCATCTCTTCAATGGGGCCTTCCGGCATCACCACCTTGCCGCAAGGCTCATCGATGGCGCTTTCCGCACATTCCGTATCGAGCGGCAGGCGCTCGGCCAGGTGTTCGCGCCGCAGCAGGCGCCGGGATGTGGTGTCGATGATCAGCCAGGAAGACGTGGCCAGCACGGCCGGATTCCCCGCCGCATCGAGCATACGGAAATCGCGCACGTAAAAGGGTCCTTCGAAACCCTTGTGCCAGGTCTGCAGTTCGACGGCCTCACGCCAGCGTGGCATGGCAGGAAACTCCATGTGCATGCGCGACAGCACCCAGGCCGTCCCGAAACGCTCCAAATCCTCAAAGCCGAAACCGAGCGAGCGGGCCGAAACATACGCAATCTCCTGGGCCATGTCCATAAAGGACCCCGGCTTGAGATAGTGGGCCACATCAGTGGCGAAGCAGGGCACTGTGAGCCGCTGGATGGTTTTCTTGTCGTTGGTATCCATGATCCGGGATATTAATGATAGCCGATGGGCTGGCGGACGGATTTCTTCCCCAGCGAAGAGGGATTGCAGCGGATTGAATCTTCGAGGTGGCGCTGCGCGATGGGTTCGTCGGCCAGAGCGGCCACCAGTGCCGCATCGTTGGCGATGAAAGCGATATCCGAAGAGGCGTAGCCATCGGTCAGCGCAGCGAGCCGGTCGAAATCGATGTCGTCGGCCAGCGGACGGCCTTTGAGATGATGGATGAACATCTGGCGGCGGGTCTCCGGCTCCGGGGCCGGCACTTCCACCTGCAGGTCGAGACGCCCCTTCCGCAGGACGGCCGGGTCGATCATGTCCATCCGGTTGGTGGTGCCGATGACGAAAATGCCCCGCTGCGCACAATTGTTGAGCTGCGAGAGGAATTCGTTGACTTCCTCCGGACGATGCCGGGCTGCCTCGCTGCCGCGCGCAGGGACAAAGGAGTCGAACTCGTCAAAACAGAGCACGGTGGGTGCCTTGGCCGCTGCTTCCTGGAAGAGCGCGGCAATCTTGCCCTGTGTGCCGTGAATGTAGGTGCTGCCCAGGTCCGAGCCATTGACCACCATGTAGTTGAAGCGCGACTCCTCGGCGAATTTTTCGGCGAAATAGGTCTTTCCGCAGCCCGGCGGGCCGTAGAGCAGCATGCCGTTGGGCGGAAGGAGCCGGTATTTCTTCGCTTTTTCACGATCGCGCAGTACCCAGATCACACGCTCGGTCAGCATCTTTTTCAGCGATTCCATGCCGGCCACGTCGGCAAAGCCGCCACTGCGTGTATTGCGTTGCAGGGTCTTCTTCATCTCGGTGCCGTCGGTCGTGGCGACCAGGCCGCCGGCGGAGGCCTTCTTGGGATTGCCGTTGCGGGAACTGCCGTCCGAGCGCTGCCGAGTATCGACACTGGAATCCGTCAGCATTTCCAGCATCCGGGCCGGTGTCGGACGGGCGGAGGGATTGATATTCAGGCCCATCAACACGAGACTTCGCAACATGGGGTCGCTGGCATGAAGGGCGGCAGGCCACACGGGCTGCCGGCGCCGTGCCTCCAGAATCCGTGCCTTCCGTTCCTCAAAAGATTCACTCTCATCCATGTGCAGGCCCCAGGGCTCCTGCCGGCAGATCAGGGTATAGACCAGCGCCGCTACGGAAAAAGCATCGCTTGCATCCGAGAAACAGCCGTCCAGCGCTTCGGGTGCCGTATAGATCAGGTTCAGGTCTTCCATCGGGAAGGGCGGCTGTCCGCCAGTGAGCTCGTGCGAAGCATGGCCCAGATCGATGAGCTTGGGAACCAGGCCGTCACCCGATTCTTCCAGGAGAATGTTGCGTGGGGTGATGTCGTTGTGAAACAAGCCTTCGCTGCGGAGATAGGCCAGTCCTTCCAGCACATGGCAGGTGATGGTCTTGATTTCAGGACCTGTGAACTGGCGTCCGGCAGCCAGGAATTCCGACAGGAGGGAGCCCTTGAAATATTGCATCACCAGATACGGATACGTCTTATCCTGTATCGTCAGCACCCCGTCGGCGACATACGAGATGACGTTGTGGTGCGACAGGCCGCGGCTGTTGACGATTTCCCCGACCTCTCCTCCGTCGAGCCATTCCGGCGGGATGGCCTGAAGGTCGAACAGCTTCAGGAAAAAACGGCCGCCTTTGCCGTCGGCCACCACGTAGTTGCTGTTGAAGACCCCGTCCTTGATGAAACGTTCTACGCGGTAGGGACCGACAAGAGCATCATTTTCCAAGCGGATCATACCTGTCAACTATTTGAGTTCAGCCTCTACGTTGATGGATGTCGTGTAAAAAGCCCATTGCTTGATCTCCATGCGCGAGAAGAAGGTCTTGAGCTGCGGCACGGCGTCGAGGTTCAGCACGGCGCGGCCTCCGGAGAATTCTTCCACCAGGCCGGCGGGCAGTTTTTCCAGGATACGTTTCGCAGCAAAATCGAGGGCCATGTTGCCGGCAGCGCCGGCCTTGACCTGAAGCACGGCATGCGGCGGGTTGAAGTCCACCAGCTGCACGTCGGCCGAGACCGTGTGCGTGACAGGCTTGTTGATGATCGGAAGGGAAATCGTGGCGTCGTAACTGAGTGTCAGGGTATCCGAATCCTTATACCGTATGCCGATGGTCTGTCCGCTTTTTTCGCGGATCAGGCGGATCAGTTCGTCGTAGGAAGTTGAAAGAATCATGGCTCTCGTCAATTTTTTCTCAAATTTAACGATTGTTTCACTATTTTTGCAAGGTAGGGACGATTATTTCGCCTCCGGACGGACCATGACCATGAAACGACTTGCGACAATCCTGTTAATCCTGCTGGCAGCCAGTCTCCAGGCACAGTCTTTCTCCTTCCAGGAAGAGACCCTGGACTATTCCATCCGTCACAATTTGTTCCCGGGCACCATTGGCAGCATGACCTATCATACCCATGACGCGGGCAGCCACTGGCAGGTCGATGCCACGCTCCAGGCTGCCGTGGGCAGCATCTATACGCTGGACTGCAGCTACGGCTCCATATTCTGCAAGGACGCGGACCTGACACCTGTCTCCGCCACCCGCAGCCAGACCGAAAAGAAATACTGGGCCAAAGGACGCTATGACTGGTCGGCTCCGGGACAGGTCCACATGGACGTAACCAAGAGCTCCCGGCCACCCCGCGACGAGACTTTGTCATGGGCCGGAACGGTGCGCGACCTGCTGGGCATGATCTGGTGGCTCCGCACGCTCGACTACGACCAGCCGGGGCTGAATCCCGGTCCGAACGCCCTGCTGCTCGACCATGACGCCCTGCCGGTGTCCATCTCTTCCTGCCAGAAGAAAACCATCAAGTTCAACGGCCTGCAAGTTCCCGTCATCGAGGTCATCGTGGCCCAGGACGGCAAGGAGGCCCTGCGCCTGACCCTCACCGACGACGCTCTCCGCAAACCCTTGCGCTTCTCCATCGGCCTGTCGTTCGGCACGATCAAAGGGACGTTGAAGTAACGTATCGAAGTATCCATGCCCCTCTCCCCCATCATCCGTATTCCGTTTAACATCCGCGCCCAGAAGCTGGAGCGGGATGTGCAGCAGGGGGAGGTGCAGCAGAGGGAGGTGCTGGCGCGACTGGTGCGGACGGCACGGGACACTGAGTTTGGAAAGGCGCATGGCTTTGCCGGCATCCACGACTACGAGGCATTCGCCCGGTTGGTGCCGGTCAACAGCTACGAGGACCTGAAGGAGGCCATCGACCGCATGCGGCACGGGGAGCGCGACCTGCTCTGGCCGGGACGCGTGAAATGGTTTGCCAAGTCGTCGGGCACGACCAACGACAAGTCTAAATTCATCCCTGTCAGTGACGCCGGACTGCACGACACCCATTACCGGGGAGGCTTCGACACCGTGGCCTTCTATGTGAAAAACAACCCGAAGACCCGCATGTTCGACGGGAAAGGTCTCATCCTGGGTGGCAGCCACGCCCCGAACTATAATGTAGCCGGATCGATCGTGGGCGACCTGAGCGCCATCCTGATCGAAAACATCAACCCGCTCGTCAACCGGCTCCGCGTGCCGGCAAAGGAGACGGCGCTGCTTTCCGATTTCGAGACCAAGCGCGATCGCATTGCCCGCGAGACCCTGCACCAGAACGTTACCAACTTCAGCGGCGTGCCTTCCTGGATGCTCTCGGTGCTGCACCGGGTGCTCGAACTCGCCGGCAAGGACAAACTCGACGACGTGTGGCCCAACCTGGAAGTTTTCATGCACGGCGGCGTGGCATTCACGCCCTACCGCAAGCAATACGAGCACATCATCACCCTGCCGGACATGCACTACATGGAAACCTACAACGCCAGCGAAGGCTTCTTCGGCATCCAGGACGACCCGAACGACCCGGCCCTGCGCCTGATGACGGACTACGGGGTGTTCTATGAGTTCATCCCGATGGACGAATTCGGTCGGGAAAACCCGACGGTCGTGCCGGTCGGGGGCGTGGAGACCGGACGCAACTACGCCATGGTGATCTCCACCAGCTGCGGCCTGTGGCGCTACCTGATCGGCGACACCGTTCGTTTTACCTCAACCCGACCCTACAAATTCGTCATTACCGGCCGCACCCGGCACTTCATCAATGCTTTTGGTGAAGAACTCATCGTCGACAATGCAGAAAAGGGCCTCGCCTGGGCATGCCGGGAGACCGACGCCAGCGTTCTGGAATACACGGCCGCCCCCGTTTTCATGGATGGGAAAGCCCGCTGCCGCCACCAGTGGCTGATCGAATTCTCCCGTCCACCCGCCGACCCGGCCCGCTTCGCCAGCCTGCTCGACCACAAATTGCAGGAAATCAACAGCGACTACGAAGCCAAGCGCTTCAAGGACATCACGCTCCAGGAGCTCGAACTGGTGCAGGCCAGGCCTGGGCTTTTCCACGAATGGATGAAGCAGCGCGGCAAGCTTGGCGGACAGAACAAAGTCCCGCGCCTGAGCAACAACCGCGATTACATCGAACCGCTGCTGGCTCTCAACAGTACCTCTAAAGGAATTTAACGAAACCCCGGACGATAAAAAAAGCGCCGAATACGACCAGGCCGATGCCGATCGCCCGATTCAATAATTGCAGACGCCGGGGATTGAAGAAACGCTGAAGGGAGGTGGCCGCCTTGGCCTTGAGAAGATCGCAGCCAAAACTCGTGGCCAGGGTGATGGCGAAAAAGAGCAAGGTCTGGGCCTTGTTCCCTTCGAAATTTCCGGAAGCAACGGCCACGGCACTCAGCCAGAACAACAGTACAAAAGGATTCAGGATATTGAGAAAGAAGCCCTTGCCAAAAAACACGAACCAGCTCGGCGCTTTTTCGGGATTGGGCAGCTTACCGCCAGACTCCTCCATGGCCTTCATGCGATCCAACATCTGCTTGTAGGCATCGTCCCCACCCCGTTTGAAATAGGTATACAACCCGAAAAGGATCAGAATGATGCCGGCACCGATGCTGAACAGGAACATTTCCCGGTCGTTTTCGGCCACCAGCCGGATGGATGTCAGCACGCAGAGCGACACGATCATCATGTCGCAGAACAGGACACCGAGCGCCAGCCAGGCCGCGCAGCGGAAGCCCCGGTCGATACTGGTCTGCAGGAGGGTAAAAAAAGCCGGACCGAATCCGAAGACCAGCGCCAGCGTCAGGCCGAAGACGACCGCATCGAAAAACAACTTGCCCATCACTTCAGAGACGCTATATAGTCCTTCCAAAGAGCGTATCGTTGTCCCTTGAGCACACGCGGAAACTTGGTAGCCCCACCCCACTTGCCAATCTTCTCTTCCATGAATTTGTAGAACACATGCGTGGGCAGCACGTCGAGATAGAGCTCACGGATGGCCTCGGTGCGCTCCACGGCATAGTCATCGTTGAGCTGGCAGAGATAACTGTCGATCTTGCGGATGGCTTCCTGTGGATCGATGGCTTCGTCGCTGCCCAGATACCAGTGGTGCGCGTACATCGTACCGTACTCCTCGCCTGCCACGGTGAATTCCGTGATATTCACGCCGAGCTCTTCGGAGAGCATTTCCACCGCCCGGGTGATGTTGTCCTGCGAGAGATGTTCGCCGGTGATGCTCAGGAACTGTTTGGTGCGGCCTGTGATGACAATGTCACAGGTTTCCTTGTCCAGAAAACGGATGGTATCGCCAATCAGGTAGCGCCAGGTGCCCGCACAGGTGGAAAGCAGCAGGGCATAATCGACACCCTCCCGGACTTCCGACAGGGTCAGGGTCTCGGGCTGGGCCACAATATCTCCGTTGTCGTTGAAATTCATCTCGTTGAAAGGCACGAATTCGAAGTAGATGCCGTTGTCGACCAGTAGCTGCATCACGCGTCGCTTGAGGTCGACCTGGTAAGCGATGTAGCCTTCGGATGCCAGGTAGCTTTCCACAAAGATGACCTCTTTCCCGAAAATGCGTTCGAAACTCTTCTCATAGGGAGCGAAGGCCACGCCGCTATGGACATATACCCGCAGGTTCGGCCACAGGTCGTGGATAGTATTGAGGTGGTATTCCTTGATGATGCGCTCCAGCAGGATCTGGACCCAGGCAGGCACACCAACCACAACGCCGATATCCCATTTCGGGGCAGCCTTGACCATCTCGTCAAGTTTCTCCGACCAGTCCTTGATCTTGGAAATCCGCTGGCCCGGCTTGTAAAAGAACTCGAACCACTTAGGGATGCGGCTGGCCGAGATGCCCGAAAGGTCGCCCGCATAGTAACCGCCGGCCCGGCTGTACGACAGCTCCGTGCTGCCGCCGATCATCAGGACGCCCTTATTGTAGAACTCGGCCGGGAAGTCATAGCGTACGGCAGAAACCAGTTGCCGGATGCTCGCTTTCGTGATGGAGGCGTTCAGCGCCCGGGTGATGGGGATGTACTTGCTGGAAGCCTCGGACGTGCCGCTGCTCAGGGCAAAGTACTTGACCCGCCCCGGCCAGCTGACGTTGTGCTCCCCGTTGAGTGAACGGTACCACCACTGGTCGTGCATCTTGTTGTAATCAAAGACAGGCACCCTACGGCGGAAAGACTCCACCATGTTGCCGGAACGCAGGATCTCGGAAAAATGGTAGGTCCGGCCGAATTCGGTATCCTTGGCCTTCCGCAGCAGTTTCTTCAATTCTTTCTGCTGCGCTTTCACGGGTTTCACGCGTCGCTGTTTGCGCTCCACCGGAATGTTTTTCAATTCGGCGGCCGCCTTGATGATGGTTCCTAACAAGGGTACGGGCATGGTCTGGTTCAATTATCGCGCAAAATTAGCGATTTCTTACAAAGAATCATTAATTTTGTATTTTTAATGCTATAGATCGATACCGCAAGTCATGCCTGTCAACGAAACCGTCATCCTCGACCTGGACGCCATCGTCCAAAGTCGTTTCGGCGATAAGAAGATTCCCAAGCCGCTCCTCCGCTGGTTCAAGAAGTTCATCCACCAGGATCACATGAACGGCTACCTGAAGCAGGGATGGCTTGGCGTTGAGTTCGCCGAACAGGCACTAGTCTACTACGATGTCCACCTCACCGTGAAAGGCCTGGATGAAATCCCCGTCGACGGCCGCTACACCTTCGCCGGCAACCACCCGCTGGGAGGCATCGACGCCCTGAGCGTGATTGGGCAGGTGGGCCGCAAGTTCGACGGCAAGATCGTGATCCCGGCCAACGACCTGCTGATGGCCATCAAGCCCATCGCGGAGTACACCGTACCCGTCAACAAGTTCGGCGGCCAGAGTGCCGACCTGGTCGGAAAGATCAACGACGCCTTCAATTCCGACCGCCAGGTCATCATCTTTCCGGCCGGCTTGTGCTCCCGCAAAATCGACGGCGTGGTGCAGGACCTCCCCTGGAAGAAAACCTTCATCACCAAAAGCCGGATGTCACAACGCGACATCGTACCCGTCTGGTTCAGCGGCGAGAACTCCCGTCGCTTCTATCGCATCGACCAATTGCGGAACCTGCTCAAACTCAAACTGAACATCGCCATGCTTACGCTTCCCGACGAGTTGTACAAGACCCAGCACAAATCCTACACACTGGTCTTCGGAAAACCCATTCCCTGGCAGACCTTCACTTCCGACAAACGCGACACGGAATGGGCCGCCTGGGTCCGGGAAAAAGTCTATGAGCTGAAAAACAAGGAATCGCATGAAAGCTAAAACCATCATCGCTCCCGTCGACAAGGAGCTGCTCAAACAGGAACTCACCGACAAACATTTCCTGCGCGACACCAACCACGCAGGAAACAAACTCTATATCGTTGACAACCAATGTGCGCCGAATGTGCTTCGAGAAATCGGCCGCCTGCGGGAAATAGCGTTTCGTGAAGGAGGCGGCGGAACAGGCAAGGAAGTTGACCTCGACGCCTTCGACCTTGACCCGGCCTTCAAATACAAACAGCTCGTGCTCTGGGATCCGGATGCCGAATGCATCATCGGCGGTTACCGCTATGTCCTTTGTGACGAAGTGATGTACGACCGCTTCGGCCAGCCCATCATGCCGTCTGCCCATCTGTTCCGCTTCACCCAGCACTTCCTGCATAATGGTTTCCTGCGCACCATCGAGCTCAGCCGTTCGTTCATCCGGCCGGAATATCAGAGCTCGGAGCGGGGCATGAAGAGCCTCTACGCCCTTGACAATCTCTTCGACGGTCTGGGCGGCCTGATCGTACTCTATAAGGGACGTATGGACTATTTCTTTGGTAAAATGACGATCTACCCGTCATTCCCCGAAAGAGGCCTGGGCCTGCTGCTCTTCTTCCTGCGCAAGCATTTCGGATCCTGGGAGGCCGAATTGCAGGAGCGCTTTGACCGCATGGTTATCCCGAAGAAACCCGTAAAAATCAGAATGTCAAAGGAATACAGCGAAATCCTCACCGAAGAAGACTTCGCTGCCGACTACAAGATTCTCAAACGGGAAATCCAGCAGATGGGCGTCAACATCCCTCCGCTGGTCAATACATACATGAATATGTCGCCGACGATGAAGTCGTTCGGCGCTGGCATCAACGACGAATTCGGTGATGTCATCGAGGCGGGCATCCTCATCAAGTTCGACGAGATGCACCCGGACAAGGCGCGGCGCCACCTCAATTTTCCGGCACTGGACCGCTACCGGATGCGGTTCCTGCGGAGCAAATAGAAAGACCGGTCAGGCTTTCATCCTCTTCGCTTCGGCCAGCTGCAGATGCGTCACTACGCAGGTCAGCAGTTTCTCCATGATGATGGGCTTCATGATGAAATCGTTGGCACCCACATCGAAGCCCTTGATAATGTCTTCGTTGGATGTCAAGGCCGACAGGATGACGATCTGGATGTCGGCCGTCTCGGGATTGGCACGCAGGCGACGGATGACTTCGAACCCATCGATGCCGGGCATCATCAGGTCGAGCAGGATCAGATCGGGCTTTTCCTGGGCAACGGCGTCGAGCGCCAGCTGTCCGTTGGTGGCTTTCCGGAATTTGAAATTGAAACGGGAAAGCATCTTCTCGACAAGCAGCAGGTTCAGCGGGATGTCATCGACCGCCAGAACGGAAAACTTGGAGAAATCGTGGTCTTGTGCGTATATCGGGGTCATACTAAATAGGTTATTGTCTGAATTGGGGAGAAAGGGGAATATCGGAAACTGCGCCTTCGGGCGGATTGACAGGTACGATGAACACGAAGCGGGCACCGCCGTCCGTATAGGTCGTATCCAGGAAGATGCGGGCGCCCATCCGGTTGGCGATGTCGCGGCAGATACTCAGGCCCAGGCCGGTACCCTGCACGAAACCGTTCAGCTTGACAAAACGCTCGAAAATGACTTCGGCCTGCTCCGGAGGTACGCCGGTACCGGTATCGGTACATGTGAACGTCACGAAGCCCGGGTTTGCCGTCGTGGAACTGGCCAGGCGGATTTCACCCTGGGTGGTATGCTTGCAAGCATTGGTCAGCATGTTGATGAGGATCTGCTGCACACGGCGCGGATCGGTACGAAAGTAGAAAGGTTCTTCATTTTCCGGATCGTAGAACATCTGGACGCCCGGCTGGAGACGGTGCTCCGAACTGCTGATGGCGGCGCGGCACATATAATGACACTCCCCTTCTTCGTACACGATCTTGTATTCTTTGTGATCGAGCGCAGAAGCGTTGAGGATGTCGTCGAGCAGCATGGTCAGCATCTGGGCGTTATTGACGATATGGCTGCTGAACGATTCTTTCTCCTCCAGCGGGAAGGAGCCGTCGGGCAGTGAAAGCAGCTGTGAGAAGCCGACAATGGCATTGAGCGGCGTACGGACCTCGTGACTCATGTTCTGGACAAACTGGGTCTTGGCTTCATCGGCAGCGATGGCATGCTCGTTGGCCGCTTTCAACTCTGCGATACGCTCGGCGTCGCGGGCCCGGTTCCGGCGGTAGGATCGGATCGACATCAGGAGGAATGTGATGACGATCAGCATCGTGGCAATTGCCAGGATGAAGACCAGGCGGCTGATCTGCGTCACCTGCGAAGACTTCTCCCGGAGGTTGGCCGCCAACGACATGTTGCCGATGCGGGCTTCCACCTCTGCCAGGCGCGAGCGGTTGTTGGTGGAGACCTGGTCCTCCAGCTCGTCTACCAGCTGCCGGTACAGATGCAGTGCGTAACCCCGGTATCCGTGCTGCTGGAGAAGCATCGCGATGAATTTCCATTCACGCAGGAGCGTCAGGTCCTGGATGTCGTTCAGGTGACGGCCGATCGTCCCGTCGAAGACGGCATCGATCACATCGAAGAACAGGCGTCCCGAAGGCGTGACGGTGGGTAGCGAAGGACTGCTGATGCAATAGTCCCGCGACGCCTCATAGGCCCCCATGTCCTGGTCGAGCGCTGCTTGTTTGGCCAGGTAATATTCGCAGCGCAAGGTGTCGAGGAATGTCTTCCGGTTTTCGACAGCCCGCTGGATGCACAGCCGAGCCGAATCAGAACCGATGGGATAATAGTCAGACAGATCACACCACAGGCGGGTGGGAGACTGCCGGAGAATCAGGGAATCCGAGGTCGTCTCGTAAGTCTCGATGGCCCGGTCGATGAAACGCTTGGCCGAAACATAGTCGTTCTGGTCCACATAGAGTTTCACCATATAGCGGTCAGCCATCCATTTTCCGTATTCGTCATCGTGCTCCAGGGCGAAGTCCTGCATCTGCTGGATGAGTTCCATAGCCTTGAGCATGCGCCCGGTATTGAAATAATAGTTCTGGGTGAGCTCGTACCCGTAATAGAAATATTGCATGTGCCCGAGCCGCAACGCAGCTTCCTTCAGGTCGCGGAAAGCAGCGTTCACGGCAGCATCCTGCGAACCGTCCATGGGGACTACCCGCACGATATCGCGCAGTTTCTCCACATAGAAAAGGGTCTGCGCCTTGGTGTCCCCGTTCTGGAGAGCCAGACGCAGCAGGGTGTCATTCACGGCCTTGAATCCTTCTTTTCCGGCAAGTTCTTCAGCCTTCAGGAAATAAGGGTAGCACTCATCGTTGAGCTGATAAGGATTGTTCTGCGCAACTGCCTGAACGGCGAGCAGCACCGAAAACACAAACAAAAACGCCCTTATCTTGATATTTGCCATCTTTGGCAAATATAACAAAAATAAATGGATAATGACAGGATGAAATGGAACAACGACAAAAAAGGCCTGACTGGAAAGTCAAGCCGTTTCTGTATCAATACTCCTCCTCGTCGAAAAAGAAGTCATCCTTTGTCGGATAATCGGGCCAGATGTCTTCGATGGAATCGTACACTTCGCCGTCTTCCTCCAGGTCTTCAAGATTCTCGATCACTTCGAGCGGAGCTCCCGAGCGGGTGGCATAATCGATGAGTTCTTCCCGGGTTGCGGGCCACGGGGCATCTTCCAGTTTGGATGCGAGTTCCAGTGTCCAATACATACGCGAATCGTTCTTAGTTTTCTTGAAATGGGCCGCAAATATATAAAAAAATCGATACAGCAAAATATTTATATAAATATTTACGGGAGCCAGTAGTCGTCGTGACCCGCGCAGAAGTATCTTGCCAGCGTGAACAGGTAATCACTCAGGCGGTTGATGTAACGGATCGCCCGTTCGTCCTGCTCCGATTTTCCTTCGATCAGCACGGCGCTGCGCTCGGCACGCCTGCATACGGTCCGGGCTACATGGGCCAGCGAGGAAGCACGGGGCTGGCCCGGCAGGACGAAGGCTTTCTGCGGGGGAAGCTCGGCCGTCATCCGGTCGATCTCTTTCTCCAGGAACTGTGTCTCGGCCTCATCAAGCGGCTTCAGCTTGACCGACCGGCCATCGTTGGCCAGATGGGCGCTGACGTTCATCAGGTGGATCTGGATACGCCGCAGGGGCAGCGCCGTCTGCACCTCGCAGCGGAGCAATCCGAGACAGCTGATCAGTTCGTCGACATCGCCATAAGCCATCACCCGCGGATGTGCCTTGCTGACGCGGGTTCCGTCGACCAGCGATGTGGTGCCGGCATCACCGGTTTTCGTGTAGATCTTCATCACTTTCAATTTTTCCGTCGCGCAGGCGGAGGATGCGGTGCGCATGCCGTGCGACCGCTTCCTCATGCGTGACTAGTATCACTGTATTTCCTTTACGATGGATGGCATCAAAAAGTTTCATCACTTCGCCGGTCGCCGCCGAATCGAGATTTCCGGTCGGCTCGTCGGCCAGGATGATGGACGGATGCATGATCAGGGCGCGGGCCACGGCCACCCGCTGCCGCTGTCCGCCCGAAAGGGCGTCGGGACGGTGCAGCATCCGGTCGGAAAGCCCCACTTTGCACAATTCCTCCGCAGCCCGGCGCAGCCGTTCTTCCTTGCGTATGCCCGCATATTCCAGCGGAACGGCCACGTTTTCAAGCGCATTCATGCGCGGCAACAGGTTGAACGACTGGAACACGAAACCGATCTCGCGGTTGCGGACGCCCGAAAGCATGTCGTCGTCCAGCGTTCCGACATCCAGCCCCCGCAGGCGGTAGCGGCCCGATGTCGGAACGTCGAGGCAGCCCAGGATGTTCATCAAGGTTGATTTTCCGGAACCCGAAGGGCCCATGATGGCGACATAGGTTCCTTTTTCGATTCGAAGGTCGATTCCGTCAAGCGCCCGTACCACACTGTCGCCCGCGTGATAGTGCTTCCTGACTCCCTCCATGCAGATCAATTCGCTCATAGCACTGGTACAAAGTATCGACGGCCCGGCGTCCTTCTTCTCCCAAATCGAGGGAAAAGTCGTTGACGAACATGTCGATGTGTTTTCGCTGGATCTCTGCCGACAGCTCGCGGGCGTACGAGGCGACATAGGCGCGCGAGTCTTCCGGATGGGCGAATGCATGGGCGATGCTCCGGTGCAGCACGCGGCTGAAAGATGCAGCAATTTCCGGGCCAAGGGTCCGTCGGACGGCAATGCCGCCCAGCGGGATGGGGCAGCCAGAGGACTCCTGCCACCAGGACCCCAGGTCGCGGACCAGTTCCAGTCCTTTGTCCCGATAAGTGAAGCGGCCTTCATGGATCAGCACGCCCAGGTCGGCCTCGCCGCGCGACACGGAGCCTTCGATCTCGGAGAAAAGCATCGGAACCTGTTCGCCCAGGCCCGGATATGCCAGCAAGCAGAGCAGGGCGCCCGTCGTGAAGCGGCCGGGGACGGCGATACGAAGCGGACGGCGGTCCAGTACGGCGCTGTCGCCGGCGCGGCGCACCAGCAGCGGGCCGCAGTCCCAGCCCAGGGCTGATCCGACATCGAGCATGGCGTAGGCATCACGGACGGTAAACCAGCCATGATAGCTGAGTTTCGAGACGTCGTACACCCCGCGCTGCGCGCGTTCGTTGAGTTCTTCCACATCATGGATATCGACATCGAAGGACAGTCCCTCGGTATCGACCAGGCAGTGGACCAGGGCGTGGAACATGAAAGTGTCGTTGGGACAGGAGGAAAAGGCGAGGCTAAGTTTCTTCACTTCGTTCAGTTCAATGACAGGTTGTTTCGGAATGTGCAAAGGGCGGACTGAAGGTTCCGGAGGGCCAGGGGGATGTTCCAGCGGGCGTGGTCGCGCTCCCCCACTTCGTTCGAGACTGCGCGGACTTCGGCGAAAGCACATCCCTGCTGCAGACAACATGCGAAGAAGGCGGCACCTTCCATGGTTTCCACGTCATATTCGACCTGGCGGAAACGGTCGTCCAGCTCCCGAACGGTATTGCCGGCAGCCACGGGCAGGAAATCCAGTGCCGGACAAGGGGCAGGCTGCTGCTGCAAAAGACCGGGTTGATCGCCGCATCGTTCGGATATCACCTGCACCACGTCGCCGACCGCAGGGCCGCCGGGACGGCCGCCGGCGATGCCCACATCTACGACCAGGTCGTAGGAGGCACCGTCGGAGAACTTTTGTTCCAATGCCTGCCGCGTAGCATCGGCACCCCAGCCGCCCAGCAGGTAATCGGCCGGGGATCCTTTCCAGGCAGCACGGGCCGCTTCCAGTTCAAAATCAACGGCTGCGACGAACAAAATCCGCATAATTGCAATTTAAAGTTTGAAAAGACGAAAATAATGAAAATAATTAGTAACTTGCCATAATTTTAGGAAATAACCATGGCTGACCAGAAAGAGGAACAATTCGACGAAACGATTACCCGGCAGTTGAGCGGGCACTACCATGAGATTCTCCGCCTCCTCGGGGAAGACCCCGCCCGGGAGGGTCTGATGAAGACCCCGCTGCGCGTGGCCCGTTCCATGCAGTTCCTCACCAGGGGCTATCAGGAAGACGGTGCGGAAATCCTCCGTTCGGCCATGTTCCAGGAAGAATACCACCAGATGGTGGTGGTCAAGGACATCGAACTCTACTCGATGTGCGAGCACCACATGCTGCCCTTCTACGGAAAGGCGCACGTGGCCTACATTCCGGACGGCTATATCACGGGCCTGAGCAAGATTGCCCGCGTCGTGGAAACCTACGCCCGCCGGCTTCAGGTCCAGGAGCGTCTCACCGTCCAGATCCGCGACTGCATCCAGGATACCCTGCACCCGCTCGGCGTGGCCGTCGTCATCGAAGCCGCCCACATGTGCATGCAGGTGCGCGGAGTCCAGAAACAGAATTCAGTGACCACGACCTCCGCCTTTACCGGCGTCTTTCTCAAGGACATCCGCACCCGCGGAGAATTCATGACCATCATAGGAGCCAAACTGCATTAGGATATGAAAATCGTCATCGCCGGAGCCGGAGAAGTTGGATGCCACTTGGCCAAGATGCTGAGTGAAGGCTACCACGAGATCACCATCATCGACAACGACGAGGAGCGGCTTGCCCTGGTCACCGAGAGCATGGACGTGCTCACCGTGCAGGGAAACCCCACTTCCATCAAGGTCCTCAAATCGGCCGGCGTCGACAAGGCCGACCTGTTCGTAGCCGTCAACCCGGCCAAGCAGCAGGATGTCAACCTGGTGTCGGCCATCATCGCCAAAAAGCTGGGCGCCAAGAAGGTGACGGCCCGTATCAACGAGGCCGAATACCTCAACTATGACAACAAGCTCATGTTTACCGACATGGGCATTGACCTGCTCTTCTATCCCGAAAAGATCGCCGCCACGGAAATCGGCGACCTGCTCAAGCAGTCCGACGTGTCGGAATTCGTGGACTTTGCGCGCGGCCAGCTGCAAATGGTCGTCTTCCGCATCGATGAAGATTCCAAGCTGCTCAACAAGACCAGCGCCGACCTCCCCTACGATCCCTACAACCTGCCCTTCCGCATCGTTGCGATCACCCGGGGCGGTGAAACCCTGATTCCCCAGCGCGACACGCTCTTCAAACGCGGCGACATGGCTTATGTCGTTACGAAAAAGGAATTTGTCGACGACCTGATGGCCCTTTCGGGCAAGCATTACCTCGACATCAAACGGCTCACCATCCTGGGCGGCGGACGCATCGGCGAAATGGTGGCTGCCCAGTTCGAGAAGAATGCCGAGTTCGTCAAGATCATCGAGATCAACCGCGAACGCTGCGAGGTCCTCTCCGAAAATCTCAACCGAACGCTCGTTATCAACGGCGACGGACGCAATTCAGATTTCCTCTATGAAGAAGACGTCAAGAGCTGCGATGCCTTCGTGGCCGTGACCTCGAGTTCAGAGACCAATATCCTGGCCTGCGTGGCCGCCAAGAAGATGGGCGTGGCCAAGACCATCGCCGAAGTCGAGAACATCGAATACATCAAACTGGCCGAAGGCATGGGCGTCGACGCCGTGATCAACAAGAAAATCATCACCGCCGGCCGTATCTTCCGCTTCACCATGAGCAACAAGGTCCGGACGGTCAAGGTAATCGGCGGCTCCGACGCAGAAGTCATCGAATATATCGTCAATCCCGAAAGCCAGATCACCAAGGCGCCCATCGGCGAGCTCAACCTTCCGCAGGACGCCATCATCGGCGGCATCATCCGCGGCAACGAGGCCATCATCGCTTCCGACCAGACCCTCATCCGGCCATACGACCGTGTCGTGATCTTCGCCCTGCCCACCGCACTCGGGAAAATCGAAAAATTCTTCGCCTGAACTTTATTAACCCCATAAAAATTGTTCTTATGATCGAATACAAATTCAAAACTTCTGGCAAGACCCGTTCCGAGCACGACTTGCTGGGCGACAAGGATGTTCCCGTAGAGGCCCTCTTCGGCGTACAGACCCTCCGCTGCATCGAGAACTTCGACATCAGCCGCAATCTCCTCGGCGACCATCCGGAGTTCGTCAAGGCATTCGGCATCGTGAAGATGGGTGCCATCCTCGCCAACCACGACCTCGGCCTCGTCTCCGACGAGATTACCGACGCCGTCGTGGCCGCCTGCAAGGAACTCATGGAAGGCAAGCACACCGAGCACTTCCCGATCGACATGATCCAGGGCGGCGCCGGCACTTCTGCCAACATGAACGCCAATGAGGTGATCGCCAACCGCGCCCTCGAGATCCTGGGCAAGAAACACGGCGACTACAAGGTGATCCACCCGAACGACCACATCAACATGGCCCAGTCGACCAACGACGCCTACCCGACCGCCATGCACCTGGGTCTCTATATGATCCACCAGGACCTGATGGCCGCCCTCAAGGCTCTCGCCAAGGCCTTCCGTGCCAAACAGCGCAGCTTTGCCAACATCATCAAGATGGGCCGCACCCAGCTGCAGGACGCCGTGCCGATGACCCTCGGCCAGACCTTCGGCGCCTTCGCCACCGCTGTCGAGACCGAAATGAAACGCCTCGACGCCGCTGCCCAGGAATTCCTTGTGATCAATATGGGCGCCACCGCCATCGGTACCGGCATCACCGCCGAACCGGGCTATGCGGAAGCCTGCACCAAGCACATCAAGGAGATTTCCGGCTGGAAGATCTCGCTGGCCAAAGACCTCGTGGAAGCCACCAACGACACCTCCTGCATGGTCTGCTACCACGCTGAGCTGAAGAACATCGCCATCCGCATCTCCAAGATCTGCAACGACCTTCGCCTGCTGGCTTCCGGTCCCCGCACCGGCCTTGCCGAAATCAATCTTCCGCCGAAACAGCCGGGCAGCTCCATCATGCCGGGCAAGGTCAACCCCGTGATTCCCGAGGTGACCAACCAGGTCTGCTTCAAGGTGATCGGCAACGACACCTGCATCACCATGGCTTCCGAAGCCGCACAGCTGGAACTCAACGTCATGGAACCCGTGCTCGTGGAATCGATGGTCGAATCCATGACCTGGATGACCAATGCCCTCAACACCCTCCGTCTGGAGTGCGTCGACGGCATCACCGCCAACAAGAAGCACTGCAAGTCCCTGGCAGAACACAGCATCGGCATCGTGACCGCCCTCAAGCCGTACATCGGCTATGCCAAGTGCACCGAGGTCGCCAAGGAAGCCCTCATCACCGGCGGCAGCGTCTACCAGCTCGTCCTCGACAAGGGCTATCTCACCAAGGCCCAGCTCGACAAGATTCTCGATCCGAAGAACATGGTCAAACCCACGAAGGTGGAGCTCTAGCCGTCCTTCATCCGTTCCCTGAGAGCGCAGGCCGTCAAGCCTGCGCTTTTTTTGACGTAGCGGTTCATGGTATCGGCACTTGAGAAACCGCTCAGGAGGGCGAGCTCCTCAGGCGAAGCGTCAGGGTAGCGCCCCGATGCCATCAGCTCGATGGCATGGGCCGCCCGGAACGAATTGACGAACTGCGGAAAACTGAGCCCCCTCCCCTTGAGCGCGCGTGTGATATAGGTCCGGTTCGTCAGCACTTCCCGCGCCAGGCAGTCACGCGTCAGGTCGTGTCGCAGGTAAAGTTGCCTTTCCAGCATCAATTGCTTCATTCTCTCATATACTTCGTCCGTATCAACCCGCTTTCGCCTCATTCCTTTTTCGAAACTGTTTGCACCATTCGGCGGGCGTGAAACCCGTGTTCCTGCCGAAAGCCGTATTGAAAGTGGTCATCGAATTGAAACCGACCCTCCGGCATAGCTGGGTGATGGTAAGGTCCGGATTCTGCGCGTACAGGCGCATGGCCTCCCGGACACGGTAGTAATGCACCAGTTGACAAAAATTTTTTCCCATTTTCAGCTTTATGGTCTGCGCGAGGTAACTTTTGTTGGTGTAGAGCCGCTCAGCCAGGTCGCCGACGCGGATATCCGGGTTCAGGTAGAGTTTCTCGCGCTCCAGCACATTGCAGAGCCGCTCTTTCAGCTCTTCCATGTCTGCGTCTTTCAGGCTCGGGCCGGGATCCTCCAGTATCCGGTCGGCATGCGGGATGGCCAGGTCTTGGACGGGATATTCTTTCACCGTCTTCACATTTTCGGCCGGATGCGCGAGATGATGCCGTCGCAGGCGGTAAAACAGGTATACCAGCCCCGCAAGCAAAGGCAGGTAAGCGATCAATAAGACATAGTCGTTCATGGTTCCGTATTTTTAGTACGAAACTACAAACAAATCAGCCAACCGGTTCACTGCTAGGTATAACCGGCCTGTACTGGAAATATCCGTTTATTTTTTGATTACATCGAAACCGTAGCCATACACACCGGACACACTGCCCACCGAAATGAAGGCCTGCGGATCTTCCTCCTTGATCAAATTCAACAAAAGTTTCAACTCCGGTTTGCGGGCAATGACCAGGAGCACCGTGGATTCTGTCTTTGTGTACCAGCCCTTTCCTTCAAGTGCCGTAACGCCACGATGTACGTCAGCGGTAATGCGGTCTGCAATCTTTTCATAATTTTTCGAAAAAATAAAGATTTGTACAGACTGCTTGGAACCGGACACGAACAGGTCGAGCGCCACGCTGAAAACACCGGCCATCACATAACCGTACATCAGGTTGGCCACCCGCACGCCCCAGCTGCCTTCCGTCGGAACGATGAGGGATGAACCGATGATAAACACGTCCAGGATGAGCAGGATCTTGCCGGGAGAGATGGCCCGGTACTTCGTAATCATCAGGGCGATGATATCGGTACCGCCGGAACTGCCACCCTGGGAGAAAGTAAGCGAGATACCTAGTGCGGAGAGCGTACCGCCGATTATCACGCTGAGCAGCTTTCCGTTCTCGATGGCGATGATGCGGATGAACTCCTCCGGAATGACCATCGGCATGAAGCGCAGCAACAGGGTGGTAACCACCATCGCATAGATGGTCTTCACGCCGAACGACGGGCCCAGCACCTTGAGCGCAATCAGCAGCAGGATGCCGTTGATGATGAAGAAGGAGTAGCTCACGTTGAAACCGGTGCAGTACTGGATCACGGCCGAGATACCGGTTACGCCGCCACCGACCAGCTGGTGGGGAATGATGAAGACGACCCAGGCCAGCACGTAGAGGATGAGGCCGAGAGTGATGATGGCGTAGGACTTGAAAGTCGCCAGGAATTTGCTCTTTTCCATTAACAGACGATATTGATGATTTTGCCCGGGACGACGATGACCTTGCGGATCGCAGCACCCTGCAGGTATTTTTCGGTTTCGGCGGCTGCCCGCACGGCGGCTTCCACTTCCTCGCGGCCCATGCTCTTGGGCAGTTCGAGCAGGAAACGCATCTTGCCGTTGAACTGGACCGGATACTTCACATTGTCTTCCACCGTGTAGGCGGCTACATATTCGGGGAAACGGGCGAAGCTGATGCTTTCTTCGTGCCCGAGCATGTTCCAGAGTTCCTCGCAGATATGCGGGGCGAAGGGGCTGAGCACGATCAGCAGCGGTTCGAGGATCTCCCGCTTGTTGCAATGGAGGTCGGCCAGGTCGCCGACGGCGATCATGAAGGCGCTCACCGTAGTATTGAACGAGAAGTGTTCGATGTCGTCCTGGGCCTTGCCGATCAGCTTGTGCAGCACCTTGAGCTCGGCCGGTGTGGCTTTCTCTTCGCTCACGCTGAAATCGTCGCGGTCAAAGAAGAGCTTCCAGAAACGGCGCAGGAAACGGTGGACGCCGTCGATGCCCTTGGTGTCCCAGGGCTTGCTCTGCTCAAGCGGGCCGAGGAACATTTCGTACATGCGGAGGGTGTCGGCGCCATAACGCTCGCACACCAGGTCGGGGTTGACCACATTGAACATCGACTTGCTCATTTTCTCGACGGCACTGCCGCAGATGTACTGTCCGTCCTCGAGGATGAACTCGGCCGTGGCGAAATCGGGCATCCACCGGCGGAAGGCCTCGGTATCGAGCCGGTCGCCGGAGACGATGTTGACGTCCACATGGATCTCAGTGGTGTCGTACTGGTCCTTGAGGCCATAGGACACGAACTTGTTGGTATTCTTGATCCGGTACACGAACTTGCTCTGTCCCTGGATCATGCCCTGGTTGATGAGCTTCTTGAACGGTTCGGACTCGCAAACGTAGCCCAGGTCATAGAGGAACTTGTTCCAGAAACGGGAGTAGATGAGGTGACCGGTGGCGTGCTCGGTACCGCCGATGTAGAGGTCCACGTCGCGCCAGTACTCATCGTCTTCCCTGCTTACCAGCGCCTCGTCGTTGTGCGGATCCATGTAGCGGAGGTAGTACGCGCTGCTGCCGGCGAAACCGGGCATGGTGCTGGTCTCGATGGGATAGCCCTTGTAGGTCCAGTCCTTGGCACGTGCCAGGGGCGGTTCGCCGGTCTCCGTGGGAAGGAACTTGTCGACTTCGGGAAGTTCCAGCGGCAGGCATTCGTACGGCATGGCGCAGGGAATGCCGTCCTTGTAATAGATCGGGAACGGCTCGCCCCAATAGCGCTGGCGCGAGAAGATGGCGTCACGCAGGCGGTAATTGACCTTGCGGCGGCCCAGGCCGTGCGTTTCGATATAGTCGATGGCGGCGGGGATGGCTTCCTTGACGGTCATGCCATTGAGGAAACCGGAATTGCACATGATGCCCGCCTTGGCGTCAAAGCTGCTTTCGGAAACATCGCTTCCTTCGATGACGGGCACGATGGGCAGGTTGAACGTCCTGGCGAAAACATAGTCACGACTGTCGTGCGCCGGAACGGCCATGATGGCGCCGGTGCCATAGCCGGCCAACACGTATTCGGAGATCCAAACAGGAACCTTTTCACCTGACACGGGATTAACTGCATAAGAGCCCGTAAACACGCCGGTCGCCTTGTGGGTCTCGGCGATGCGCTCGCGTTCCGTCTTTTTCTTGGCCTGCTGCAGGTAGGCCTCAACGGCCTCTTTCTGCTCCGGCGTGGTCAGCTTCTCAACCCACTCGCTCTCGGGCGCCAGCACCATGAAGGTAACGCCGAAGATCGTGTCGGCACGGGTTGTAAAGATGGTCATCTCGTACTCTTTCGTTCCGTTGAACACATGGAACAGCATCTCGGCGCCCTGGCTCTTGCCGATCCAGTTGCGCTGCATCTCCTTGAGGGAGTCGGTCCAGTCGAGCTGCTCGAGGTCGTTCAGCAGGCGTTCTGCATAGGCGCTCACGCGGAGCTGCCACTGCTTCATCTTTTTCTGCTCGACGGGGAATCCGCCGCGCACCGAGTAACCTTCCTTCACCTCGTCGTTGGCCAGCACGGTACCCAGGGCCGGGCACCAGTTCACCGCGGTTTCGCCCAGATAGGCGATGCGGTACTGCATCAGCAGGTCGGACTGCTCTTTTTCGGTCAGGCCGTCCCATCGCCCTTCCTGCCTGAGCTGCGCAATCAGGGTATCGAGGGGCTCCGCCTTGTCGGTGGCAGGATTGTACCAGTGGTTGAACATTTCCAGGAACGCCCACTGCGTCCATTTATAATAGGAAGGGTCGCAGGTGCGGACTTCGCGCGACCAGTCATAGGAGAAACCGATGCGGTCCATTTGCTGCCGGTAGCGGGCGATGTTCTTTTCGGTGGTCTCGGCCGGATGCTGCCCGGTCTGGATGGCGTATTGCTCGGCGGGGAGGCCAAATGCATCGAACCCCATCGGATGCAGCACGTTGAAGCCTTTCAGGCGTTTGTAGCGGCTGTAGATGTCGCTGGCGATGTATCCCAGTGGATGGCCCACGTGCAGGCCGGCGCCCGAAGGATACGGAAACATGTCCAATACGTAGTATTTGGGGCGGGAGGGATCGGTCTGGACCTCGAAAGTATGATGCTTAGCCCAATAGGCCTGCCAGCGCTTCTCAATGTCGACGAAGTTGTATTCCATGAAAATGATGTTTTTACGCCTGATTTGAAATCTGGCGCAAAGATAGTGTTATTTTTTCAAACCTATGTCCCACTTTGACGACAAGCGGAATTCCACCGGAAGGACCATTCTTGTACGAACCTTTTCTCCGCGTATCTGGCCAGGTATCCATTTCGGGGAAATGGATATGACGCGGACAGCCTCGTCGTCGAGCAGTTCATCGATGCCGCTTTCCACCTCGACGTTCGTGACGGAGCCGTCTTTCTCGATGATGAAGCTCACCAGTACCTGGCCCTGCAGCTTCCGTTCGATGGCGGTCGCCGGATATTTGAGGTACTTGTAGACCCAGCTCTGCAGGAAATGGCGTTCGTTGGAATGGAAAAATTGCGGGCGCACGTCGCAATCGGAGACGGCATGGACGCGCTCGCTCCGGGCCGCCCGTTTCCCGGAATCGGCGTCCGCGGGGGACAGCTCGTCGATGTCGGCCGCCACCAGCAGGAAATGGTAGAGATAGTTGCAGTTGCTTTCCATGGACGACCAGTCGATCAGGCGCGGAGTGTCCTTGATGGTCCTATGTTCCCGTGCCGTGCCCGTCGAGAACCAGAATACGGGAATCTGACGCTCATAGAAAGGCAGGTAGTCTGAAGCGGGCAGGATGCCTCTGGCGACCTCGGGCAGATGGACGACGGGCTGTTCAGCCGTCTTGTTGAGCAGGTACTGGAAATCACTGCTGCCAAGCTGGGAAAAGACGGTCAGCGGATGGTCGAGGCCGCCGCGGCCCAGGCAGTCCAGATCGATCATCGCCTTGACGCTGCCGATCTGCTCGAAGGCACGGTTGACGAAATACCAGGCACCGGCCGTGCCCTGCTCCCCGGCACCGAAGCCCACAAAAATGACGGAACGGCGGAAAAGGCCCTGATAGTCCGCTACCAGACGGGCCAGCTCGATGAGCATCGCCACGCCGGAAGCGTTCCGGTCGGCGCCGGGATAAAGCTGGACCACCGGTTCACCGTCCACGGTCAGAAGATTGGTACCCATGTGGTCGTAGTTCGCGCCGACAACGATGTATTCGTCGCGGAGCAGCGGGTCGGATCCCTGCACGATGCCCACGATGTTCTGCGAGTGGATGTCCCCTTCGGGCAGCTTGATGGTGAAATCCTGGCCCAGGGAATCGGTGAGCATCAGCACGCCGGCCTCCTGCAACGCCTGGTACAAGTATGCGGCCGCGGCCCGTTCTCCCTCGCTGCCGGCCAGGCGGCCTTCGAGTTCCTCGTCGCAGAGCGCTTCCACGTGCCGCTGCAACGCGGGGGCAACAGCAAAATTCTGTGCGGCAAGACTTGCCGCACAGAATTCAAGCAGGAGGAGTATGATCAGTCTTTTCTTCAATTACTTCTTGTAGAACGGCATCTTCACCACGACGGCCTTCAGCAGCTTGCCACGGATCTCGACGTAGATTTCGGAGCCGATCTTGTTGAACGGAACATCTACATAACCCATGCCAATCGCTTTCTTCACCGTCGGGCCCATCGTGCCGGAAGTCACGAAGCCGATCGGGTTGCCCTGATCGTCGCAGAGCCGCATCTCGTGACGGGCGATGCCACGGTCGACCATTTCAAAGCCCACGAGCTTGCGCGTCAGGCCCTCGGCCTTCTGCTTGAGCAGATATTCCTTGTCGATGAAGTCGCCCTTCACGTCGTTGAACTTGGTAATCCAGCCCAGGCCGGCCTCCAGCGGAGAGGTGTTGTCGTTGATGTCGTTGCCATAGAGGCAGAAACCCATCTCGAGGCGCAGGGTGTCGCGGGCGCCCAGGCCGATCGGCTGGATGCCCTCCGGCGCGCCGGCTTCGAAGACGGCGTTCCAGAGGCGGTCGCCGTATTGATTGGGCACGTAGACTTCACATCCGCCGCTGCCGGTGTAACCGGTGGTGGAGAGGATGGCGTCGGGGATGCCGGCCACTTCCAGTTCCTTGAACGTATAGTATTCCATGGACAGGATGTCTTCCTTGCAGAGTTTCTGCATGACTTCCATAGCCTTGGGGCCCTGGATGGCGAGCTGGCAGGTCTGGTCGGAGGCGTTTACCAGGTCCTTTCCGATTTCAAGGCCGAATTTCGGCGCGACGGAGCACAGGTGGTTCCAGTCTTTCTCGATGTTGGCTGCGTTGACGGCCAGGAGGTATTTCTCCGTGCTGAAGCAATAGACGATGAAGTCGTCCACGATGCCGCCTTTGCCATTGGGGAAGCAGGTATACTGTGCTTTGCCCGGGAAGAGGACCGATGCGTCGTTGGAAGACACATACTGGAGGAACGGAAGAGCGTTCGGGCCCTTCACCCAGATCTCGCCCATGTGGGAAACGTCGAAGACGCCCACTTTTTCACGGACACAAGCGTGTTCTTCGTTGATTCCCTTGTATTGGATCGGCATGTTGTAGCCGGCAAACGGAGCCATCTTCGCACCCAGCGCGATGTGCTTCTCTGTGAATACGGTATTCTTCATATTATTTGTGGAGTTTCTGATTCGTGTTGTAGATCCAGGGATCGGAACCGGCCAGCTTGAGTTCCTTGAGGGTGGCCAGGTCCCGGCGGGCGTCTTCAAAGTTGTCATGCCCTTCCATGCAGACGACCGTCAGGCCGCTCTTGAAATCGAAGAGATGGACAGGGAGATTGTTCGCCTGGAGGATTTCGACATATTTCTGAGCACCTTCGGGATTCTTGAAAGCGCCGGCCACGGCGTAGTAGCGCTTGAGCGGCTGCCCGGCAGAAGCAGCGGGCTGGTCTGCCGGCTGCGCGATGGAATCCTGCAGGGCTTCGGCAGCCCTGACGGCATCGATGCTGTCGCGCAGGAATTGTTCCCGGGCCTTCAGCTCCTCGCTGATCCTGGCCAGGTCGGCGGAGGTAGGCTTGCCCAGGGAAGCACGAATACGATCGCATCCCTGGAAGAAGGCCAGCGCCACGACCAGCGGAACAACCAGAAATACGATTTTTTTCATGTTCATGCCTTTAATCTTACAAAGATACGATAAAATCCTGAATATTACGCTACCGGCTCAGCTGGTCGTTGCCGAGGACGATTCCCGGGAGGGCGCCTGTATGGGCGCCATCCTTGATGGTGTGGACACCGTTGACGAATACGTGGGCGATGCCGGAAGGGAACTGGTGCGGCTGGGCGTAGGTCGAACGGTCGGCGATGGTCGCGGGATCGAAGACCGTGATGTCGGCGGCATAGCCAGGGACGAGCAGGCCGCGCTCCTTGAGCTTCATGCGGGAAGCCGGCAGGCCGGTGCATTTCCAGACGGCCGTCGGAAGGTCGAGCACCTTGTCTTCACGGACGAATTTCTCGAAGAAACGCGGGAAGGTACCGTAGGAACGCGGATGGGGCAGCTCCTTGCCCAGCACGCCTTCCGGCGAGTAGACGCTGCCGTCGGAAGCCGGCATCGAGAGCGGATGCGCATAGATCTTCTTCAGGTTCTCTTCTTTCATGGCAAAGGTGGCCTGGTTGACCTCCAGCTTTTCCGAGATCAGCAGATAGCGTATCATCTCCCATTCATCCATGCCGGAAATCTTGCAGCACTCTGCCAGATTCTTGCCGGCGTACACGGCATTGGCCGGGTCGTTGCAGCCGGCCACGACCACCTGCTGGGGGCCGCCGAATCGTTCGAGACGGCTGTAGGCGTATTTCTTGATCTTTTCGCAGGTCGCCTTGTCGTTGAGACGTTTGTAGATGTCTTCGGACGTACCGTCGCGCAGTTCGATGGGAATGAAAGAGGTAAAGCCGGTAGAGAAAGCCGTGTAGGGGTATCGGTCGAAGGCGATGTCGATGCCGGCCGCACGGGCGGCGTCGATCTTGCCCAGCATCTCGTCGATCTTGTCGAAATTGGCCGGGTTCTGCGCCTTGAGATGCGAGATTTCCAGGCGGGCGCCGGAAAGGCGGGCCGCCTCGATGGCCTCATCCATGGCCTCGAGCACATGGTCGTCCTCGTTGCGCATGTGAATGGTATAGAGGGCATTGTGCTTCTTGACGACTTTGTTGAGCTCGACCATTTCCCGGGTGTCGCAGTAGCAGCCGGGAGCGTATTCCAAGCCATAGGAGAGACCCATGGCACCCAGCTCGAGCTGGTGGTCGAGTTCTTCGCACATGCGCCTGAGCTGTTCGTCGGTAGCCTTGACGTTGTAGGGACCGACGACGGCTTCGCGGACGTCACCGTGGCCCACCAGGCTGGCGTAGTTGATGCCGATCTTTTTTTCGGTCAGCCGCTGGTAGAAGCCGTCGATATTGCGCCAGGCCGGTCCGCCGTGGCGGGGCCGGTCCTTGCGGCTTTCCCAGGCCTCGTCGCTGTACACGAAGGGACAGTAGCCGCAGTTGCCGCCCAGGTCGGTGGTAATGCCCTGGAAGATGCGGCTGTCGCCCTTGGGCGCATCGAACAGGTTGGTATCGGTATGCGTATGGATGTCGATGAAGCCCGGCGAGACCACCAGTCCGCCGGCATCCACCACGCTGGCCGCGCTGGTGCCGAGATCTTTCCCGATAGCGGCGATCTTTCCGTCCCGGATGGCAATGTCACCCACGATCGGCGGCTTGCCGTCACCCGCATGGATGACGCCGTTCTTGATGATGGTGTCGAAGGAATGCCGTGTCGTGACCTTGCAGCCGGTCATGCCGCTCAGTCCGAGTGCAGCTGCGCCCAGCGCAGACGCCTTGAGGAAGTCTCTTCTGTTCATGTTATTGGGTATTGAGATGTTCAGTTTGGAAGGTTAGCATTTCGCCGTCGCGGTCGTACACCAGCAAAGCGTCGATGCCGGGCCGTCTTTCCAGTTCTTCCCGCGCCCTTTCCAGCCCGATGACCATCATCCAGGTGGCATAGGCGTCGGCCGTAGCGGCATCGGGGGCAACAACCGTGGCGCTCAACAGGTTGTGGGTTACGGGCCGGCCGGTTGCCGGATCGATGGTATGGGCGAATTTCTGGCCGTTTTCGATATAGTAGCTGCGATAGTTGCCCGATGTGACGATACCGCAATCGGTCACGTTGATGATGGCTTGCAGGTCAGCGCCTTCATCGTAATTGCCGTCATAAGGCTTGTCGAGACCTACGCGCCAGGGTTCTCCGACAGCATTCTTTCCTTTGCAGAGAATTTCCCGTCCGATTTCCACCAGATAGTCGTTGCAGCCGATGGAATCGAGGATCCTGCCTACCCGGTCGCAGGAAAAACCCTGGGCGATCGCATTGAAGTTGAGTTTGACGCGCGGGTCCGCTTTCACCAGGTGTACGCCGTCCTTGTGTTGTTCCAATGTCAGGAGATCCATGCCGATGAAGCTGCGTATCGAGTCGATGGCTTCCTGCGTAACAGTCCCCTTGTTGGAGAAACCGAAGCCCCACAGGTCGAACAGAGGTGCCGATGAGGGATCGAACGCCCCTCCGGACTCTTCCCAGATGGCTTTGGCCCGGTTGAAACAGTCGATGAAGACATCGTTGAGGGGAAGGTCTTCTCCGGCATTGATCTTCGACAGCATCGAGCCTTTGTTGTAACCGCTCAGCGTGACATCGATCTCCTGCAGGCAGGCGTCGATGCGTTGTCTGAGTTGTTCTTCACTCATGCCATGGAGCTGGCCGCAGATGATGTGGAAGGTACCACCCTGGGCGAAGCCTTCGATCCGGTGATAGGATTTGTCTGCATCGCAGCTGCCCAGCAACAGCAAAGAAAGCACGAGCAAGATGAGTGTACGGTACATTTCTTGCAAATTTACGATTATTTATGCACCTTTGCAAGTTGTAATACACAGAAACCAGATGTATCTGACACCATATTTCCGTTGGTTCGGCCTGACCGCCCTTTTACTGTTGAGCCTCTTGTCCTGCAAGAAGACAGAGGAAGAAGAAACGACCTCTGAATCCATGTCAGGGACCGTCGTCTTCAATATTCCCTACTATGTCCTGAAAGGTGAAACGGTCACGATGTCCGCGTCGGGCGTCATCTATCCCAAGGAAGCCAGCTACAGATGGTACATCAACAACGTCTATGTCGATTCCCTGTACCGCCAGACCATTACGGTTCAGTTCCCTGACAGCCTGGGCGTCTTCCTGGTCACGGCGCAATCGTTTGCCGATGGTTTCTACTCTACCAGTACCTCGCAGCAGGTGACCACCATCGACACCGCCTGGAACAGTTCGCTGACCGGCCTCAAACGCAGTGAGCATTTCATCGTGGACGACCGTGACGGCATGACCTACGGCTATGTGACCGCCGGCGACCGCGACTGGTTCACACAGAACCTGGCATGGAAAGGTGCGGGGGTCCCGTTTCTGTCTTCTCCTGCGACGGCAGGCATGTTCGGCAGTTTCTACACCTGGCGCGAAGCCACTTCCGGACAGGTATGCCCGGAAGGATGGACCGTTCCCACCCATGCGGACTGGGAATCGCTGGCGACCGTGCTGAACGACGGCCGTGCGCTGCCTTTCGTCGACAACTGGGACGGCCTGGGATCGAAAGCCTCGGCCGACGCCTATCTCAACGAGGAGCGCATGTGGCCCTATTCTCCCGACAATGCCCATACCAACGACATTGGCTGGAACGCACTGCCCCTGGGCTTTTCTTTCGCCGGTACCACCGAGTTCTCCGGTTTCAACAATTATGGCTGCTGGTGGAGTGCGACGGAGAAAAACGAAACCCAGGCCTTCTACCGTTACATCTGGTACGACCTGGGCGATTTTCCGATGACTTATACAGGCAAGGATGACATGCGCGCCAGTGTCAGGTGCGTTCGAATGCATCCACAATCTTTGTAACCAGCGGGTGCCGGACGATATCTTCCTTCCCGAATTCCACGATGCTGATCCCCTTGATGTCGCGGACGAGTTCCACGCCGCGCATCAGGCCTGAGTCGCTCTTGTTGGGCAGGTCGATCTGCGTGGCATCACCCGTGACGATGAACTTGGCATCGCAGCCCATGCGCGTGAGAAACATCTTGAGCTGGCCCAGGGAGGTATTCTGCGCCTCGTCGAGGATGACGAAGGCGCGGTCAAGCGTACGTCCGCGCATGTAGGCCAGCGGCGCGATCTGGATAATGCCTTCCTCCATGAAATTCTGGAGCCTCTTGGCGGGAATCATGTCGCCCAGCGCATCGTAAAGCGGCTGGAGATACGGATCGAGCTTGTCCTTGAGGTCGCCCGGCAGGAAGCCGAGGCGCTCGCCGGCTTCCACGGCGGGGCGGGTGAGGATGATGCGTTTCACTTCCCGGTTCTTGAGCGCGCGGACGGCCAGGGCGATGGCCGTATAGGTCTTTCCGCTGCCCGCGGGCCCGATGGCGAAGATCAGGTCGTTGCGGTAGTATTCACGCACCATGCGCTTCTGGTTGGGCGTGCGGGCCTTGATGGGCCTTCCTTCGTTGCTGTAGACGATGATGCTGTCGGAGGCCTCGTCGGTGGGAACGGTGCCGCTTTCTGCGCTGCGGTCAGTTCCTTCGAACAGGGCTTCCACGTCGTATTCATTCAGTACGCTCTTGCGCATCCGCTTCTGGCGCAGCAGCTTGATTTTTTCCTCGAAGTCGTCGAGTTCGCTTTGCGGCCCCATCAGGTAGATCTCGGCGCCGCGGGCGACGGCCTTGATCTTGGGATAATGGCTGACGAGCAGGTCGAACAATCGGTTGTTGACGCCATAGATGTCGATCGGATCGATCTCTTCAAGGAAAATGGTTTTCTCCATAAGCAGGTATCAGGTTTACAGGTTGAATTTCGTTTTCAAGGCCGTCCATTCCCTTAGCATCTTGTCGTATTCGCTCTTGTCAAGCCACTCGTCGCGGCGCCCGATCCAGTCGAGGATGGGGAAGACGGTATAGTTCTTTTCATACATGCCGTGGCGCGAACACCAGAGATAGGTGGGACGCAGGCCGGCAACGCGGATGCCGCCTTCATCACAGACAAGGGTCAGGGAAAGGAGCATGCCGATTTGTGAATAGGGAAAAGGCTGGTTGGAGATGTAGTTACCCAGCGACCATGCCACGGGCCGTCCGTCCGCCGTGAACTCCACGGGCTGGACGACATGCGTATGGGCGCCCACGATGGCATCGGCTCCTTCCCGGAAGAACAGGTCGGCCCAGTTCCGCTGCGAGGCGTTGGGCGTGAGCTGGTACTCTTCTCCCCAATGGGGGAGCGCGATGAGGTATTCCGCACCGCGTGCCCGTCCCCGCGCGAGCACTTCCTTGATATGCGTGGAGTCGAGCAGGTTGATGCGATAGGGCGGAGGAACCGGCAGCCCGTTGGTGCCGTACGTGAAGTTGGCCAGCGCGATGCGATGACCGTGGATATCGATGATCAGCGGGTCGTTTTCGTATTCTTCGCCTTCGGAGCGGTAGAACCCGGTGAAGGGGACACCCATGCGTGAATATTGGACATACGTGCTGTCCAGTCCGGCCCGTCCCCTGTCGCAGAGATGATTGTTGGCCGTCAGGAAAACCATGACGCGGCTTCGCCGCGCCTCTTCGGGAAGGGCCGGCGGCGCCGAGAAGAACGGATAGCCGGAGAAAGGCTGTACGCCCACGGGAAACTCCATGTTCGCCACCACGAGGTCGGCCTCCTGGAACCAGGGGCGGACATATTGGAAATAGGAACGATAGTCGAAGTCGGCCGGATCGGCGGGGTTGCCGCCGGGCCGGAGCGCGGCCGTGACCTGGGGACCGTGACTCATCACGTCGCCGATGAAAACGATGCGGACCGTGTCGGGGCGGGCTGCCAGGGCGGATAAAGCCTGGGCCAGGCACAACAGCATGAGCGACATCTTGCGGAAAACCTCCATCGGCATACAATACCAGGGTCAGGGGCGGTGCCCCGTCAAAAACGTGCGCGGATGCCGGTGACGATGGAGCCCTGCATGCCGACACCCAGTTCCAGGAAACCGCTGAACTGCCTGCCCACTTCCAGGCAGACGGCTGAAATCTGTCCGATCGGATAGAAAGTCTTGGTGCCGCGCTTCTCGTCGGCCGTGTCGACCATCAGGCCATAGTTGGCAATCCAGACGCCCGCACCGAATTTGGAGTACATGCCGAACACGTCGTTTTTCGTACGGAACCAGTTGACCTGCGCCGTGTGCATGATGCTGATAAGGTTTGCCGTGAGCGGCCGGAATGCCCCGGTATTGTCGGAAACCTCGACACTCAGGCGGTCGAATCCGACGGACGCGCCGAACTGCCAGGTCTTGTTGATCGTATAACTGTAACCCAGCGTCGCAATGCCTCCGGTTCCCCCGATGTGGACCCGGACCTTATCGTCCCCGGATTCATCCCACAGGCCGGCCAGGTCGCCGAGTTTGTTGCCCAATGCCGTTACTGCCCGCACTGACATGCCCAGCAGCGACACGCCGAAACTGGTGCTGATTTCATTGGGATGTGCCTCCTTGAGGCGCTGGGCCTGCGCCTGCGGACCTGCAGCCAGCGCACAGAGACAAACAATCGCGATAAAAAATCTTTTCATAGGTTTAGAATCTTGCTTTAATGCCGACCTGGACGAGCCCTTGCATGCCGGCGCCCAGTTCAAGGAAACCACGGAAGCCGCGTCCGACTTCCAGGCCGAGGAGTGTGAGGTGAGGCGAGAAGAAAGGCCGGGTATCCCTGATGTCCTCTTCCGAGCCGACATCCAGGCCGATATTCAACAGCATCACGCCTGCGCCAAGCTTGGAATAGATACCCAGACGGTCGTCCCTCGTACGGAACCAGTTGACCTGTGCCGTACCCATGATGGAGTACAGGTCCACCTTCAGCGGACTGAATGATTCTTCCCCCTCCAAAAATTTGATAGACACACGGTTGAATCCGCCGGAAATGCCGAACTGGAAACGCTTGTTAATCTGATAGGCGTAGCCCAGGTTGACCACGCCTTTCGAGCCGCCGCCCTTGAGATCGATATCGTCGATACGCACACCGATGAGTTCACCCAGGTCAACCGTGCTGCCGATCTTCTCGACCGCCTTGTCGAACATGAGGCCCAGAAGCGACATGCCATAGCTTGAAGAAATCTCATGATGATACTGCACCGTCTTCTGCTGCTGTGCCCAGGATGGCGGAGCAAGCAGCAGACAGACCAGTGACAGCAGAACGAGGAACGATTTCTTCATTAAAATCTTGCCCTGACACCCAGCTGGGCGATGCCCTGCATGCCAAAGCCGAGTTCCATGAAGCCGCTGAATCCTTTGCCGACCTCCAGGCCGATGAGGGAAAGCTGGCCGGTAGGAAGCCAGACGGTCTTGTGTAATTCTTCCATCAGCGAACCGCCGACAGCCATGACACCCAGGCCGACTTTCGAATACATGCCGAACATGTCGGAACGCGTACGGAACCAGTCGAATTTGCCGGTGGACATGATCGTCCAGACATTCACGGCAGCGGGCGAAATCTTTCCCGTATTGTCTTTCAGATCGATACTCAGCCTGTTGAAGCCGGCGGCGCCACCGATGGATACCACCTTGTTGAGCTGATAAGCATAGCCCAGGTTGATCACGCCATAGGTACCACCGGGCTTGACGGAAATATCCTTTTCAATGTCAAGGATATTGCTCAGCGAACCGATCACGACAGAGCCGAAAGTGCTCAGCAGTGAAAAGCCGTAGCTGACGGAAATATCGTTGGGATGAACCTGCTTGTAATACGGGTTCTGTGCTTTTGCCTGTCCGGAAAGGAACAAGGAGCTGATAATTAAAATGGAAACAAATATTCTTTTCATAATGGATGGATTGATATGTCAGTTCTGTTTTAGAAACGGGCACGGATGCCCAGCTGAAAAACACCCTGGATGCCCAGTCCCAGTTCGGCGAACATGCCGATCTGACGGCCCATCTCCATGCCGATGAACGTTGCGTGCAAGGTCGGCAGCACCATCGAACCACTCAGCAGGAAACCCTGCGCCAGGTCGCCATGGACGAGCATCGCGCCCAGGCCGAGCTTGGAGTACATCGAGAAGAAATCATTCTTGACATGGAACCAGTCGAAGCGTCCGGTCACCATGGCGAAATAGATGCCGCCGCTTGCCAGGTGCGCCCTTGCCCCTCCTTCTGCGATCAAATCGATGCTGGCCTGATTGACGCCGAAAGAGCCACCCAGCGAGAGGTAATTATTCAGCCTCCGGTCATATGCAATATTCAACACGCCCACCGATCCGCCGCTCCGGATGCCGAACACGGCGTCCCCGGTTTCAGGATCCGTCTTGACCAGAAATTTGAGCTGATCGATCAACTGGACGGCAGAATTCAGCAGGGAAAAAGAATACCCCGTCGAAATATCATTCCTGTGGATATCCCGGTAAAGCGGCTGTGCCTGTGACGGCACCGCCAGCAAACCTATCGCAAACAGCGTCAAAACCAGATTTCTCATGTAATCTTTATAAGGATTGGTACTTCTCGGTCTGTTCCCGGACCAGCTGATCCAGCACGTCGGAATCGAAATAGTTGATGCGCATGGCGCGTTTCACGTCGGCAAGCGTTTCGGCAGCAGCGGCCCGGGCCGCTTCGGTGCCGTCGTGCAACACCCCGTACACATACGGGATGTCCTGCTCCAGCTCCTTGCGGCGCCGGCGGATGGGTTCCAGGGTCTCGTTGAGCACGGCCGTGAGGAAATTCTTGCACATCACGTCGCCCAGGCCGCCGGCCCGGTACTGCGCCTTCATCTCGTCGAGATCCTTGAAATCGAAGCTCACCTTCTTCCCGTGGAAACAGTCGGCGTAACGCACGAAATGCTCGGGCTTGCAGAAGGCGTCTAGATAGGTAAATACCGCGTTGCCTTCGACTTTTCCGGGGTCGCTCACCTGAAGGTGACCCGGGTCCGTGTACATGCCACGCACCTTGGCAGCCACGTCTTCCGCACTGTCGGAAAGATAGATGCAGTTGCCCAGCGACTTGCTCATCTTCGCCTTGCCGTCGGTACCGGGCAGGCGCAGGCAGGCCGCATTGTCAGGCAGCAGGATCTCCGGTTCCACAAGCGTCTCGCCATAGGTGGCGTTGAACTTGCGCACGATTTCGCGGGTCTGCTCGATCATCGGTTCCTGGTCTTCGCCCACCGGCACGGTGGTCGCCTTGAAGGCGGTGATGTCGGCCGCCTGGCTGATCGGATAGCAGAAGAAGCCGACCGGCGTGCCGGCCTTGTTGTCGGCGCCTTCGGTGTCGTTGAAGCCGCGCATCTGGATCTCGGCCTTGACGGTCGGGTTGCGCTGCAGGCGCTGGACCGTAACAAGGTTCATGTAGTAGAACGTGAGCTCCGTCAGCTCTGCTATCTGCGACTGGATCAGGATATGGCTTTTCGCCGGGTCGATGCCCGCCGAAAGGTAGTCCAATGCCACTTCGATGATGTTCTGCCGTACTTTTTCGGGGTTGTCGGCATTGTCGGTAAGCGCCTGCGCGTCGGCGATCATGATATAGATCTCGTCGTACGCTCCGGAATTCTGCAATTCCACGCGGCGGCGCAGCGAACCTACGTAATGGCCGATGTGCAACCGCCCGGTGGGGCGGTCACCGGTCAGTATGATTTTTTTCATTTAGTCTTTTACGGTTTTCAGTTTTTCGCGGATCTTGGCTTCGATTTCGTCGGCCAGCTGGGGGTTGTCCTTGAGCAGGGCCTTGACAGCGTCACGCCCCTGCGCCAGCCTCGCATCTTCATAGCTGAACCAGGAACCGCTCTTCTTGATGATTTCGAGTTCTACGCCCAGGTCCACGATCTCGCCGATGTGGGAGATGCCTTCGCCGAAGACGATGTCGAACTCGGCCTTCTTGAACGGCGGCGCCATCTTGTTCTTGACGATCTTGGCGCGGGTACGGTTGCCGGTGGCTTCGTCACCGTCTTTGAGCTGGGTGACGCGGCGCACGTCGATTCGTACCGAAGCGTAGAATTTCAGGGCGTTGCCGCCGGTCGTGGTCTCGGGATTGCCGAAGAGGATGCCGATCTTCTCGCGGAGCTGGTTGATGAAGATGCAGCAGGTATTGGTCTTGGAGATGTTGGCCGTGAGCTTGCGGAGGGCCTGGCTCATGAGGCGGGCCTGGAGGCCGACCTTGTTGTCGCCCATCTCGCCTTCGATCTCGGCTTTGGGAGTCAGGGCCGCCACGGAGTCGATGACGATGATGTCGATGGCCCCGCTGCGGATGAGGTTGTCGGCAATCTCAAGGGCTTGCTCTCCGTTGTCCGGCTGGGAGATGAGCAGGGTGTCGATATTCACGCCCAGATTGACGGCGTAGGTGCGGTCGAAGGCATGTTCCGCATCGATGATGGCGGCGATGCCGCCCTGTTTCTGTGCTTCGGCGATGGCGTGGATAGCCAGCGTGGTCTTGCCGCTCGACTCGGGACCGTAGATCTCGATGACGCGGCCACGCGGATAACCGCCGATGCCCAGTGCGTGGTCAAGGGCGATGGAGCCGGTCGCGATCGTAGAGACTTCCAAAGAAGGCTGGTCTCCCATCTTCATGATCGTACCTTTGCCGAAATCCTTTTCGATTTTGGCAATGGTTGCCTGCAGTGCTTTCAACTTCTCGGCGTTCTTTCCTGCGCCTGCATTGATTTCTTCGTTTTCTTTTGCCATACTTCAGTGATTAAATGGTTAATGGATCGCTGACACGTTCCGTCTATCTGCAAAGATACTATTTTTGTGGGAAAATCCTCTGTTTTGTCGTAAATTTGCAATTCTGACGTATGTCGACATGAAAGAAGCATTATTGGGCAAGACACTGGCTGAACTTCAGCAGGTCGCCTCGCAACTCGGACTTCCCTCCTTTGCTGCGAAGCAGATGGCCCAATGGCTCTACCAGAAGCGCGTGACCGGCATCGACGCGATGACCAACCTGTCGAAAGCGGCTCGGGCCGCACTCTCCGAACGCTATGAAATTGGCCGAGTCCTTCCCGTGGAATGTTTCACATCGCGCGACGGGACCCGGAAGTACCTCTTCCCCACCTCGGTGCCCGACAAGTTCATCGAGACGGTAATGATTCCGCAGTATGAAGACGGTTCTGAAGGCGGGCTGGCGCGGGCCACGGTCTGCGTCTCCTCGCAGATCGGCTGCAAGATGAGCTGCCGTTTCTGCATGACGGGACGCGGCGGCTTCCACGGGCAGCTTTCGGCTGCGGAGATCCTCTCCCAGTTCCTGAGCCTGGACGAAGCGGACCAGCTGACCAATGCGGTCTTCATGGGAATGGGCGAGCCGCTCGACAACTGGGAGCAGGTTTCCCGCGCCCTGGAGATCATCACGGCCGACTGGGGCTTCGGCTGGAGCCCGAAACGCGTGACGGTCTCGACCATCGGCGTGCTGCCCACGCTCCGGAAGTTCCTCGACGAGAGCCGCTGCCACCTGGCGGTCAGCCTGCACAATCCCTTCCCGCAGGAACGGGAACGGATCATGCCCGTGCAGAAAGCCTGGCCCCTGAACGACGTGCTCGCACTCATCCGCCAGTACGATTTCACGGGGCAGCGCCGCGTGAGTTTCGAATACACGATGTTCGCCGGCCTCAACGACACGCCCCGCTACGCCGATGCCCTGGCCCGCCTGCTGCAGGGCCTGGAGTGCCGGGTCAACCTGATCCGCTTCCACGCCATCCCTGACAGCCCGTTCCAGACATCTTCCCCGGCTGCGATCGCGGCTTTCCTGGAACGGCTCAACCGCGCCGGCATTACCGCCACGCTCCGCGCCTCGCGCGGCGAGGACATTTTCGCCGCCTGCGGCCTGCTCGCCGGCAAAGGCCTGAAAAAGAACAATTAAAAACACATTGCGATATGAAACGTCTGCTGTCCGTAATCCTGCTGCTTACGCTCTTCTCCCCCATCCTGCTGGCCGAAGAGCCCGAAACAGCCGAACCCCAGAAGAAGCGCCCGAAAGTGGGCCTCGTCTTTTCCGGAGGCGGTGCCAAAGGCATGGCGCACATCGGTGCCCTGAAGATCATCGAGGAATCCGGCATCCCCATCGACTTTGTCGTGGGCACCAGTATCGGCTCGATCATCGGCGGCATCTATGCCCTGGGCTATTCGGCCGAGGACATGGATTCCCTCGTTCGCGCGCAGGACTGGAACCTGCTGATCCGCGACCAGGTGGACCGCCGGAGCGTATCCTATCTGGACAAGGAGGACCGCGACCGCTATCTGTTCACCCTTCCTTTCATGAACCGCGCCAACCTGAGCGAACAGGCCGAGGCCGGCAAGGGCCGGAGCCGGGGCCTGCTGCGCAACATGCCCGGTGCGGTGGTGGAAGGCCAGTATCTCGACCAGCTCTTCACCAAGCTCTCGGTGGGATACCAGGATGATGTCGACTTCAATTCCCTGCCCATCCCCTTCTCCTGCGTGGCGGTGGACCTCAACACCAAGGAGGAGGTCGTCTGGCACAGGGGCAGCATCGTGACGGCCATCCGGTCCAGCATGTCGATTCCGGCCTTTTTCGTTCCGGTCAAGGTCGGCAACCGGTATCTGGTGGACGGTGGCATGGTCAACAACATGCCGGTCGACGTGGTCCGGGAGATGGGCGCCGACTATGTGATCTGCGTAGACCTCCACCATTTCAAAAAACCCCGGGTCGATACCGACCAGACGCTTCCCGAGATGATCGAGACGATGCTCAGCATGATGAACGGCGAGAAATACCAGTCTGCCCGCCGCAATTCCGACATCATCATCGAGCCGAACACCAGCGATTTCGGTATCCTGGCCTTTGACGACCGCAGCGTAGAGGCCCTCATCGACAGCGGCCGCGTCGCTGCCGAACGAGTCCTTCCGCAACTGCAGTCGCTGGCCCAGCACCTGAAAGAGTTTCCCGATGAAGAAAAACAGCGTCCGCCCAAGGCCGTCAACCTGGACCAGGAATCCGTGCGCATCTCTCAGCTCGAGATCACCGGCACCGATGCCAAGGAGATGCAATGGCTGCTTTCCAAGACCAACATCGCCCCGGGCGAGATGATATCGGGCAAAGACATGGACAAGGCGATGGCCAGATTCTACAACACCCGTGCTTTCAACAAGGTGTACTACCGCATCGCCGGCACGGAGGAAGAAGGCTACCGTCTCCAGATCTTTTTCTCGCCCCAGCGCATGCACCAGGTAGGAATCGGATTCCGGTTCGACAGCGAGGAGATGGCTTCCATCCTGCTGGGCGTCAACCTCAACAAGCGCAAGCTCTTCGGCTCGAAGCTCGATCTGGAAATGGAACTCGGAGCCAATATCAACGGGACCCTGCGATACGGCTATACCTTCCGGAACATGACCAAGCTGAACGCTTCCGTCCATCTACACCACATGAGCATGGACCTTTACAACGATATCTCCGTCTATGACGAGACGCAGACCAAATACGATTATGCCCTGGACCATACGAACCGTTACAACTTTTTCCGGGGCGAACTCTA